>DATBQJ010000143.1:0-20451 GCA_036560885.1 Methylocella sp. | reverse complement strand
GCCCGCCCCCGCCGCGCAATCGTTTTGCCCTTTCAGCGCCACGCCATAGCACTTTTCCTTGCCCGCCTTGGGACCGCCCATATCCTCGGCGGCAAGCGGCCCCGCGAGAAGCGCGAACGCGGCGGCGAGCGTGGCGGCGGTGAACTCGGTTTTTGTGATCATGATTGGTTCCCTTCATCCAAACAAATCTGTTTCGTTGCACGGGAGAAAAGGTCCCGTTTCGTCCAGCCCGCGTAGGGCCGGGCGCGCCGGCCCTACGCCTTCTTCTTCGCGATTTCGAGAGCCTCTGTCACATTTCACCAAGCCTACGTTGGATGATCAAAACGTGACACTGACATGGCTGTTCGAAATAAGGCACGGACCTGGCGAGCGCCTTTGCATATAGTTCCCAATTATTGAGCGGTCAAAGTGCCGTGGCCTTTGGGCGTGACGATGGAATCGCAAGTGCCTCTGGCGACATATTTCCAGCTATTGGGCTGGTAATCCACCTTCGACGTGCCGGCGCAGGTGGTGCCAGCACCGGCCGCGCAATCATTTTGCCCTTTCAACGCGACGCCATAGCATTTGTCCTTGGACGGCTGCGGCGGGACAGGACCCGCCGAGGCGGACGAAGCAAGGAGCGTGAGTGCGGAAGTGAACGCCGCGGCGAGCGTGGCGGCCGTGATTTCGGTTTTGTTGATCATGGGTCGTTCCTTTTTCCAAATTAGAGCTGGTTATATTTGCGGGGAATCAGTTGTGCTCCCCTGCGCCTCTGGTAGACCCGGCGCGCCGTTTCTACACCCTCTTCTACGCGGCGGTGAGCGGGGGCGTTACGCAACGCCGCGGATATTTTTTATGACAAGAGAGTGATAACGAAGCCATGCGGAAGATGTAACGACAGGCTGGCGGCGGCCGAATTTACGTAAGGATCGTTTTGCGCGGCGATGGACGAGAAAAGGAGTGGGCCCTGCTGATGCGTGCCGGCAACGCCGGCGACGCGGATTCCTACCGGCGTCTCTTGCTGCAATTGACGCCGGTGCTTCGCGCGGTGGCGCGCCGGGACCTTGCCAGTGCTGGAATGGCCGACACCGACGCCGAGGACGTTGTGCAGGAGACGCTGCTAGCCATTCATCTCAAGCGGCAAAGCTGGGACGAGGCTGCGCCGCTTGGCCCGTGGCTTCGGGCCATCGCGCGCCACAAAATGATCGATACGCTGCGCCGGCGCGGCCGCCGGATCAACCTTCCCATCGACGATTTTGCCGAAATCTTGGCCGGCGGCGAGAGCGAACCAAGCGTGCTTGTAGGCGACGTCGATCGTCATCTCGAATGCTTGCCTGCCGGGCAGCGAAATGTCGTGCGCGCCATTGCCGTCGATGGCGCGTCGACCGGCGAGGCGGCGGCGCGTCTTTCGATGACCAATGGAGCCGTCCGGGTGGCTTTGCATCGTGGATTAGCGGCGCTCGCCGCGAAATTCAACATGGAGGAAACGTGAAGACCAGCGATCTCATTCGCGCTCTTGCCGCCGACAGCGAGGTCCGCGCGATGCCGCCGGGCCGGGCCTTGGCGCTTGCCCTGATTCCGGGCATCGCGATTGCATTGGGCCTCCATTTCGCGGTCCTCGGGCTCCGGCCGCATCTTTTAACCTTGCTCGGCGAGCCGCGGCTTCTGTTCAAGCTTTGCCTCACCCACCTGCTGGCTGCCCTTTCAGGTCTGTTGGTCTTGCGTCTGGTTAGGCCCGGCGCCAGTGTGCGCCGCTTGACCCTCTTGCTGGCGATCGTGCCGGCCTTGCTGGCGGCCGCCATCCTCGCGGAACTCCTCGCTGTTCCGGCAGCCGAATGGGGCCAGAGACTCATGGGCTCCAATGCCATGTTCTGCTTGAAGACCATCCCCTTTCTTGCCGCGGCGCCGCTAGTGGCCGTCTTGCTGGCCCTGCGTCAGGGCGCGCCGGACCATCCTGCCCTTGCTGGAGCGGCGGCCGGCCTCTTCGCCGGGGCGATCGGCGCGGCATTCTACGCCACGCATTGCCCGGACGATTCGCCGCTTTTCGTGGCGGCCTGGTACTCGCTGGCGATCGGCATCATCGCGGCGGCCAGTGCGCTCGCGGGGCGGCGGCTCTTGCGGTGGTGACATTTTTGGCTACGTTTTTCAGTCGGCCTGAACGTCACAACGCTCGCAGGCCAAATAGGCAAAATCAACCCACCGTTAATCGTGAGGATATGCCATTCCCTCGACGGACTTTACGAGTCTGTGGAATGGCGCGATGGACACATGATTCGGTCCCCGGAACGGATTATCGAGCAACACGACGAGCGTCATAATGAGGCCAATCAAAGCTCCAAGCAGCGACACCATAGCCATATGCATCCACAAGCGTGGCACGCCGAAAAGATAGGTAAAAGTCATTAGTATCGCGGCCCCGCCAATGAGATTCCACCACAAAATCGGGGGCAATTCCGAGGTCGCGGCGTGGAAGCGAGCGCGGCGCGCATCGTAAAGCTGATTCAAGGTCTTGATGGCGTCGGCGCGCATAGCTTCGACGCCTCCACCATTTGCTTGAAATTGCAGAAGCTCGGTGTGAAACTTGTCCATTAATTGCCACCCTGGGGCTTCGTCCGCACGTCCGGCGGCCAAGGCCGGCCACTCGTCCTGCACGACGATTTCCGCGTAGACAAAGAGATAGTGCCGTAATCTTGAAGCCGAGGGTTCTGGAAACGCCACAGTGTCGCGATACAGATTACCGACGAGATTGGCTTCCGCCTGCACTTCACTGTCGATTTGAGCGAAATTTTGCCAGACGGCCACCGCCACGAACGCGAGCAAGACAGCGTAAGTGGTGCCAGCCCCGGCAAAAATAAAGCCCGATACGTCATTGTGAATGCTGCGCAGGCCATGCGGCAACAGCTGGTGGATCACCAATAGGCCGAGCGCCGACAGTCCCGAACCGACGAGGAGCGAGACGATGACGGCTAGTGTGGTCGGCAAATCGGAAAGCCAGTGAGCTGCAATCTCAAGCACTCGAAATACACCCCAGGTCCGTCAAGAACCACTCATTCGATTAAGGCGCCCTGTCAAGAACTTGGCACCGCGGCCCCGCTCGTTGCCGTCTTGCTGGCCTTGCGTCAAGCCGCGCCGGAGCATCCTGCCTTTGCCGGAGCGGCGGCCGGCCTCTTCGCCGGGGCGATCGGCGCGGCATGCTACGCCACGCATTGCCCGGACGATTCGCCGCTGTTTGTGGCGGCCTGGTATACGTTGGCGATTGGCTTCGCCGCCGCTATCGGTGCCGCGGCAGGGCGGCGGCTGTTGCGCTGGTGATCAGGATCGCCAGCTGCTCAGGCCATGTGCTTAATGGCGCTCGCGGATGGGTTTTGCCGCAGCTCCTTACGCAGAATCTTGCCGACGTTCGACTTCGGCAAATCGTCGCGGAACTCGACCAATCTCGGCACTTTGTAGCTGGCGAGCTCGCTTTTGCAGAAATCGCGCACCGCCTGGGCATCGAGGTTTGGATCGTCGCGCACCACAAACGCCTTGACCGCTTCCCCGCTGGCCGCATCCGGCACACCGATCACGGCGCATTCCTTCACGCCAGCAAGCCCCGCTAGCACCGCCTCGACCTCATTGGGATAGACATTGAATCCGGAGACGAGAATCATATCCTTGCGCCGGTCCACAATGGTGAAATAGCCTTCGGCATCCATTGTCCCAATATCGCCGGTGTAGAGCCAGCCATCGCGCAACACATTTTCGGTTTCGCCGGGCTGCCGCCAGTAGCCGGCCATGACCTGTGGCCCGCGCGCAATAATCTCCCCGGGCTCGCCAATCGCAACCTCGTTTCCCTGGTCGTCGACACATTTCATTTCGGTCGAAGGAAGCGGCATGCCAATCGAGCCTGGCTTCTCGCGTCCCGCGGGATGAAGGGTAAGGACAGGCGAGGACTCGGTGAGGCCGTAGCCTTCGGCCACCTCGGTTCCCGTGATCTTCCGCCAGCGCACGGCCACCGCCTCCTGCAAAGCCATCCCGCCGGCAATCGATACACGCAGGCTCTTCGGCGGATTCGCGCAAAACCATGGTTCGTTCAACAAGCCATTGAACAAGGTGTTGACCCCGGTGATGAAGGTTACTGCCTCCTTCTCGAAGGCCTTGCGGAGATTGCTCAACGGCCTTGGGCTTGGGATCAAAATATTGTGCGCGCCGCGAACGAAAAATCCCAACAAGTTCACCGTGAATGCAAAGATATGATAGAGCGGGAGCGCGGTGAGAACGTGATCGCTTTCCCGCATGTCTTCGCCCCGAAAAGCGACGAATTGCGCCACGTTCATGATCAAATTGCGATGCGTCAGCATGGCGCCCTTGCTCACGCCCGTCGTGCCGCCGGTATATTGCAAACAGGCGATGGCGGAGGGTTCCATCTTGTTTGTGTAGCCCTTGACATTGGCCCCAGCGCGAATGCTGGCTGCCCCCAACGCAAGCGCTTTTGAAAGGCTCGTGTGTCTGAAGCGCGGGTACGGCTCCTGTTTCTTGACGTATCTCTGCACAAAACCGATGAGCCGCCGCGATGCAAATGGGAAAAGGCTCGCGGCTTCGGTCAGAATGACATGCAGCACCGGAACATGTTCCATGGCCGCTGCAAGCCTGCCCGCGATCAAATCGATCGCAACGATTGCAGCGGGCTCCGCGTCCGCGAAAACATGCGCCATTTCGTGCGCCGTATAGAGTGGGTTGACATTGACGAGCACGCATCCCGCTTTGAATATGCCGAATGCGGCGACCGGATAGGCAAGCCCATTTGGAATTTGGATCGCGACCCTGGCTCCCGGCTCAACGCGCAGCGTTTCACGCAAATAGGCGGCGAAGGCGTCCGAATAGCGATCGACTTCCGCAAAGCTCAGGCGTCCAGCCATGCCGTTCGGCATGATGGTGGTAAACGCCCTGGCCGCCGGCTTCCGCGCCGCTAAGTCCCGTGCTATCTCGCCGAGCAAACAATATGGCGGCGTCTCGACCCGCGCCGGCACGCCGGGCGGGTAGGCGGCGAGCCATGGGAAGAGCAGCTTATCTTTTTCGCTGGCGACCGGCACCTTGTTGTCCATCGGCGGTTCCTAACTTTGTCCGGCGGCGTTATACAATGGGGTTTGAGCTTCCGCGAGTGGCATGCCTGGCACGCCTCGTGATATAGTGGCGAATGCCCGCGCGGCGGCGGGATTTCCTAAATTCAGTTTCATAATGGAGCGAACCGCATTGGCTGAAACGAAGAAGATCAACTGGGTCCATGTTTCGACCCTCGTCGCGGTTGCCATTCTGGTCGGCACCGAAATGGTCGGCGCGTCCTGGGCGGCGGGATGGGCACTCGGCGGCCTCCTGCAGCTCGATCCCCTTGTCAGCCGCGTCATCGAGGCAGGATTTGGTCTTTGCGGCTTTGTGCTTCTCTATTATTTCATGCGCGTCGCGATTCGCCACGAACCTATCCGTTAGAACTCATTCTGCTTACCTCCCCCTCTGTTCAACCAGTGACGCCTGTGCTGTCTTGAACGCAGGCTGCGTGACCCGTTTGGCCACCGGATCCCAAGGAGCGTCGAATGACAACCGCCATTGATCGGAGATCGGTGGTTAAGGCCGTCGCCGCGTTCGCACTCGCGGCAACGGATGCGCGGAAAGGCTTCGCCGCCGGTGCCATGAAGCTTGGCCCGGCGGTGCCGTTTTCGTTCGATAGTCTCAAGGCCATGGCGAAACGCGTAGCAGGCGAGCCTTACGCCGGTCCGGCGCGGCCTTCGCCCGATATCGTTTCCAAGATCAATTATGAGGCCTGGGGAAAAATCAAGTTCGACATGGACCACGCGCTTTTCGCCGATGGGCCGGGCCGGTTTCCGGTGAGCTTTTTTCATCTGGGAATGTTTTTTCCAAAAGCCGTCGAAATGTATGTCGCCGACGCAGGCAGCGCGCGGCAAATCATTTACGATCAGAGCTATTTCGAAATGCCTCCGGATTCGATTGCGAAGAGCCTGCCGCGAGGCGTGGGCTTCGCCGGGCTGCGGGTCCAGGAATCGCGCGACGGTCTGCTCGATTGGCGCAAGAACGACTGGGTAGCATTCCTCGGCGCCGATTATTTTCGCGCGATCGGAGAGTTGCGCCAGTACGGGCTTTCGGCCCGCGCCGTCGCGCTCGATGTGGCCGTTGCGGGCAAACCGGAAGAGTTTCCCGATTTTACGAAATTCTATATCGACCGTGCCGCAACCGCCGACTCATTGACGATCTATGCCTTGCTCGAAGGTCCATCGATTGTGGGCGCCTACCGCTTTGTGCTGACCCGCAGCAAGAGCGTCACGATGGACATTGATCAGACGCTATATTTACGCGCGGACATCTCCCGCTTCGGTCTCGTTCCTCTCACTTCGATGTATTGGTTTTCTGAAACGAAAAAAGTGACTGGCATCGACTGGCGCCCCGAGGTTCATGATTCCGACGGACTTGCGCTGTGGATGGGGACGGGAGAGAGGGCGTGGCGGCCCCTCAACAATCCGCCGCGCATCATCACGTCTTCGTTCGTCGACGAAAATCCGCGCGGGTTTGGGTTGTTGCAACGCGACCGCTGCTTCGATCACTATCAAGATGGCGTCTATTACGACCGGCGCCCAAGCCTGTGGGTCGAGCCGAAGGGCGCTTGGGGTAAGGGTGCGGTGCAGCTCGTTGAAATCCCAACCGGCGATGAAATTCACGACAATATTGTCGTGATGTGGGTACCCGAGAAAACCGCACCGGCTGGCTCCGAGGTTAGTCTCTCCTATCGCCTCTATTGGGCGGCGGATGAACCGTTTCCCACCGAGCTAGCGCGCTGCGTTGCGACACGCTTGGGCAACGGCGGCCAGCCGGGCCTGCCGCGGCCCCAGGGCGTGCGGAAATTCATGGTCGAATTCAAAGGACCGCCGCTGGAGGCTCTGCCGTTCGGCGTAAAGCCGGAACCTGTGCTCTGGGCATCGCGGGGAGCCTTTTCTTATATTTTTACGGAAGCCGTGCCCGACGATGTGCCGGGCCATTGGCGCGCCCAATTCGATTTGACCGTAACCGGCACGGAACCCGTCGAAATGCGTTTATTTTTGCGCGCGGGCGAAAAAACTTTGAGCGAAACCTGGCTCTATCAGTATCACCCTTTTTAAGCGCGTCATGAGAGAGCGCCGCGACCCAGCTGGGCTTGCTCGAATCTAAAACCCGCGTCCCTCAATTGATCGCCGGGCAGCTTTTTGCTGCGGCAGCGCCGGCATCTACGCACCTAACAAATGGAGCACGATCTCGCGCCGGTGCGGCGCACGGCGATGCTCGAAGAGATAAATGCCCTGCCAGGTCCCAAGGACAAGCCGCCCCGAGGCGACCGGAATAGTAAGCTGCGTCTGCGATAGCGCGGCCCTAATATGCGCTGGCATGTCATCCAAACCTTCGGTTTTGTGGACATAGCGCGTTGTGTCTTCGGGTGCGATTTCCTCGAAAAACTTTTCCAGATCCGTTCGGACATCGGGGTCCGCGTTCTCCTGAATAAGCAGCGAAGCCGAGGTGTGGCGGCAAAAAATCGTGAGCAAGCCGGTCGCGATAGATTGCACGCGAAGCCAGCCCGAGACCTCGGCACCGAACTCGACAAGACCCTTGCCATGGGTTTGAATGTGCAGGCTATGGAGCGCTTGGCGCATCGAAAATTCCGCTGGCTGGAAGTGGTGGCTATGATGCCGGCCACAACCTTACCGCAGTTTGAAATCGCAATGGCTGGCATCTTGATGGCTTTACGTCAACGTGTGCGAAGCCGGATGCCGCTAAGCTTGGCGGCAAAAATGCCGCGCCGCCGCGAGACGAAAAAAAATCGCGCTCCAGCCGCTACCTCTCCTTCACTTTCCCACTTTTGCGCGTAACATGACAAAACTTTGGGATCGGAGCCGCACGGGCCGGGTGAGATTCCTGGCCCGCGGCTCGTGATCGATCCTTTCGCCTGGGCCCCCATCGCCGTCCGCGGCGTATCGGCAAGTGACTTGCGAGGCGCGGTAATGCCGGGCCCTGCCGGTCTGGCGGCAAAGTGGGAGGAGTGTGCAGATGAGCGGCAGAAGCGGTTTTGACAGGCCGGCTTTTCCGCCAGGTGTCCCGGCCTATCTTCCGGCGGCAGCGCTCGCGGGAGTTCGCACGCGGCGGATCGTAGCCTTCGTTTTCGATCTGATTTTCGTCTCGATCTTATCCTGCGCGCTATGGATCGCGCTCGCCGTTTTGACCTTCGGGTTTTCGCTCTTCGTCCTGCCGCCGCTATTTCCGGCCGTGGCGTTTTTTTACAATGGGCTCACGATTTCGGGCTACCGGATGGCGACGCCGGGCATGCGGGCGATGGACCTCGAAATGCGGCTCACCGATGGCGCGAGGGTGCCTTTCCTCAACGCCGCTGTGCAGGCGGTCCTCTTTTATGTCAGCACGATGTTCCCGCCGGTATTTCTCGTCTCGCTCTTGAGCGCGAACAAAAGATGTCTGCACGATATGCTAGCGGGCGTCATCGTCACCCGGAGATTTATGTGAGGGCGAGAATTTTCAGATGATGTATTCGGAATGCGAGCTTCTGAAAACCAACTAGGGGGCCAGAGAAATTGACGCGAGAACCGCGCGACGCACCGCAGTTTTATCTGACCTCGCCGTCGGCGTGCCCTTATTTGCCCAGCCGGCAGGAGCGCAAGGTCTTCACCCATTTGATCGGCCGCCGCGCCGTGCTGCTGAATGACCAGCTCACCCAATCGGGATTCCGGCGCTCGCAGACCATCGCTTACCGCCCTGCCTGCGAAAATTGCCGCGCCTGCGTGTCGGTTCGTATCAAGGCCAATGAATTTCGCTGGTCGCGGAATTTCCGTCGGGTCATTGAAATCAATCGCGACCTTTCCGGAACCGTGGTTCGGCCCGAGCCCACCGCTGAACAATATGCTCTTTTCCGCCGCTATCTCGATGCACGGCATGGCGACGGCGGCATGGCCGATATGACTGCCGTCGATTATTCGACAATGATCGAGGACAGCCATGTGGAAACCCGACTCGTCGAATATCGGCTTTCCCAAGGCAGTGCCGCAGCGGCGGGCGAGCGCCCGCTCGTTGCCGCCTGCCTGACCGATCTCCTCGCCGACGGTTTGTCGATGGTTTATTCCTTCTACGTACCTGGTGAACAGAGCCGTTCGTTCGGCACCTATATGATCCTCGATCATATCGAACGCACCCGCCGACTCGGCCTGCCACATGTCTATCTCGGTTACTGGGTCGCGGGCTCGAGGAAAATGGCCTACAAGGCGCGCTTCCTGCCGCAGGAACGGCTTGCCATGAACGGATGGGAACGGGTGGAGTAGGGCTATTTCTTATTCTATTAGAAAGCACTATCTGTTGATGCGTTGTTGACCGGCTGATGCGCCAATTGGGTAGTTGGCTAAGCGCATGCGCGCGATGCCACCTAAGAGGCGCGAGGAGCCGAAGGTCGGGGAGCCTAAGGCGGCTACTCAAAAGAAGTTCGAGAGGCACAAAAGCGCTAAGCGTCGAGCTTCTTCCCCGAAACAATCTCAGTAACGAGTGCCGCAGGCCACGCCAAACCCAGTTGGGCGTCCAATGGATCGCTGCTCGCCAGACGGCCCGAATAGATGCCAACGAATTTTGTTTCGGCACCTGGCCCAGTTGCTACTGCGCCGTTTTCGTATGAATGCGATCCCCAACTTCTCCTGATAACTGGCGAGCCCGACATGCCCGGACGTGATGCAGTGTCTATGAAGATGTAGAGCTGATCGGGGCTGAGAATGTCTGGTTCAGAAGCAATGCTCCCGCGCTTCCATATTGGAAGGCCGCAGGGCCCAATTCCGAATGGGTAGCCAACACAAATACCTCCGCGCCCACCGATGCTAGGAGTGGGGCGCTTGGCATGCGATTTATGGGATACATCTCGGCATCGGTATGCGGCTTGACCGGTAGAGCGATAACGTCAACCTGATCGCCGTGCTGAGGATGCACCCACCATAGCGGTGCTCCATCAGCACCTCGTAGAATCTCAATGGTGGCGAACTTCTCACCCAATTGCCCCTTCCGGTTCCACCAGACGCGTATCCTGTCTGGCTCGGCCGCCGTCCTGGATATGTGCGTCCTTGAAAATGGATCTATTCCAGAAACGTTGTGCCAATTGGTTATCAAAAGGAATTGTCCACGATCTTTCCAAACGAAGCCAGTGGCCATCGACAATAGCGTTTCGCGGAAAAACATTTCAATTGGCACTGTCGCGACGGAGTATTGATCTATGACTGACATGATCGCCCCCGAGAAATCATCCGCGAGCCTGTTTTCGAAGTCTGCGTGCTGCATGATCGGCAAATAAAGGCACAGGCCAACTGCTCAACCGAACCGGTTGTTCTTCGGGAATCCTTTTGGCGGCAGGCGGCCGGCCTCGGCGCGGTTGCCGATCCAATCGCGCAATTCGCGCGCGGCGACGCAAAAAGTCCGGCCTGCGGAATCTTGCCAGCTCAAACCCTCCTCGAGGGAAAAAACCTTCGCATCGCTGATCTCGCCGTCCCGGTATCGTTGCAAACGCACGCCCTTGCCGCGTGGCATTTCAGGCAGCTGTGCGAGCGGAAAGATTAGTAGCTTGCGGTTTGCGCCGATCGCCGCCACATGGTCGCCGTCGGCGGGAACGATCAGCGCGGCGGCTGCAGGCTTTGCAACGGTAAGCAGCAGTTTGCCTTTGCGCGTGCCGCCAACCATCTCGTCCTGGCTCGCGACGAAGCCGCGGCCATCGCTTGCGGCGACAAGCATTTTCTGGCCCGCGGCATACGGAAAGACGGCTTTAATCGTCTCGCTTTCGGCAATATCTGCCATCAGGCGGATTGGTTCGCCCTGGCCGCGCCCACCCGGCAATTTCGCTGCGTCGAGCGTGAAAATCCTACCATCGCTGGCGAGAACGAGGATTTTCGATGTGGTTTCGGCGAAGAACGACACGGCCAATCCGTCGCCGCCTTTGAACTGCACGCTGGCGAGATCCGTGACATTACCTTTCAGAGCCCGTATCCAGCCTTTTTCGGAAACCACGATCGTCACCGGTTCGCGCTCGATCATCGCGCCGGCAATATCGGCCTCGGCGATATCGGGGGCTTGTCCAAAACTCGTGCGGCGGCGGCCGATTTTTGTATCGGGACCGTATTTCTTCTTGAGCTCGCGAATTTGCGCGGCGACCGTCTTCCATTGCTTGCCTTCGTCGCCGAGCAATCCCTCGATCTCGCGCTTTTCCTTGGCAAGATCGTCGCTTTCGCGGCGCAGCTGCATTTCCTCCAGCCGGCGCAAGCTGCGTAGCCTGGTGTCGAGAACATACGTCGCTTGCACGTCGGAGAGACCGAAACTCGTCTGTAACTCCTGCTTTGGATCTTCTGCCTCGCGGATGATCCTGATCACCGCGTCGAGGTTCAAAAAGACGACGAGCATTCCGGCAACGAGTTCGAGGCGGCGGACGATCGCGGCCTGTCGGTGCCGGGCGCGGCGCAGAAGAACCTCGCGGCGATGGTCGAGCCATTGCCGCAAGGCCTCCTTGAAGGACACCACGCGGGGCACTACGCCATCGGCGAGCAGGTTCATGTTCATCGCAAACCGGCTCTCCAGCTCGGTGAGCTTGAAAAGCTGTTCCATCATCATTTCGGGATCGATCGTGCGGGCGCGCGGCTCGATCACGATGCGGACATCCTCGGCGGATTCGTCGCGGACATCGGCGACGGCCGGCAGTTTCTTGCCGGCCAGAAGCTCGGCGATCTTTTCGATGAGCTTCGACTTTTGAACCATGTAGGGAATTTCGGTGACGACGGCGGCCCACGCACCGCGGCTTCCCTCTTCCTTCGACCAGCGCGCCCGCAGCCGGAACGAGCCCCGCCCGCTTTCGTAGGCCTCGGCGATCGCTTGTCCGGATTCGACGATGATTCCGCCGGTCGGAAAATCCGGCCCCGGCGCGAAGCCTAGCAATTGGGCTGTCGTGGCATTGTTGTGCGAAATGAGATAAAGCGCCGCGTCGCAGAGTTCGGCGAGATTATGCGGCGGGATCGACGTTGCCATGCCAACCGCGATGCCCTGCGCGCCATTGGCAAGCAGGTTTGGGAGCGCGGCGGGCAGGACAATTGGCTCTTTCTGATCGCCCGAATAATTCTCGCGAAAATCGACAGAATCTTCGTCGATGCCTTCAAGCAAGAGCCTGGCGACATCGGTCATCCGAGCTTCGGTGTAGCGATAGGCGGCGGCGCCGTCCCCGTCGATATTGCCGAAATTGCCCTGGCCGTCGATCAGCGGATAGCGCGAGGAAAAATCCTGGGCGAGGCGCACAAGTGCGTCATAGATCGCCTGATCGCCATGCGGATGGAAAGAGCCCATCACGTCGCCGACGATTTTCGCGCATTTCTTGAAGGCGGCGCCCGGATCGAGACGCAAAATATGCATGCCGTAGAGGATGCGGCGGTGCACGGGTTTGAGCCCGTCGCGAGCGTCGGGCAGGGCGCGCCCCATGATGGTTGAGAGGGCATAAGCGAGATAGCGCTCTTCGAGCGCATCGCGCAGATTGACCGGTTCGGTGCCCCTCCCGGTTTGAGGCGGCGGCGAGATGTGTTTTCCCATGTGACGAGGCCTAACCGACGCCCTTGCGGGTATCAAATCCTGTTTTGTTCTCTATATACAAAAGTAAGGGCGATTATCCAATTCTTGGCGATGGATGCCTGTAGTGATCGAGGTTAGCGACCTTACGATGACCCCAAACGAAATTTCCGGACTTTGAGAGCATCCGGGCCTTGGGCAAAAAAGTGCGCGGAGCAGTGCCTGCCGCGGCGCTACTTCCGCGCGAGGCTCAAGATGTAGGCAGCCACCGAATCGATTTCGTCTGGACTCAGAATGATGTCGGGCATGCTGGGGTGCGGGGAGCGGAGAAAAACCTTGATGGAAAGTTCGGTCGTCGAAGGCATGCGGCTGACGTCGACGAAACTCGGTGCGCTGGAGTTCGGACTTGGAGTTGGCGAGCTGGCATCAATCTGATGGCAGGTGCTGCAGATAGTTTCGGCGAGATGTCGACCAATGGTGGGATCAGTCGATTGTGCGCCCGCCGTGGTCACGAAGCCAACCAAACTAAGAAATGCTGTTAGTATCGTAAAGCTGGTCATTCCGCGGCTCCGAAGCGCCGTGAGCCGGTAGCATTGGGGTGCGATTTCCGTGAGATATCGGATATCGGTGCACAGCCGAATGTGATCGAGAGGGCATAGGCGGGGTAGCGTTCTTCGAGCGCGTCGCGCAGATGGGCCCTTACGGTGCCGCCCGTCGGCGGCGAGACATTCTTTCCCATGCGCAAAGACGTAAACGACGGCCTTGAAAGAATCAAATTCCGTTTTTGCTGTGTCAGAGCTTTTGCATGGATTTGCGCCTGCGGGCTGGGCCGGATGGGATCCCCCCGTGGGGTTTCGCCGAGAGCAGGTCCCGAAAAGCGCAATAGTTTTTCTACGGCGATACGCTTCAACGTTTTGATTGGGGGCGGTCCCTTTTTTGACCACACGATTCCATGCGATCGAGACGCGCTTTAAGCGTCGCCAGCATATCCGCCGAGAGCAATATATTTTGCCCCTACGCGCCGCACCGCTTCCTTGACGAGCGGATCGAGCCCCTCGCCGCCCTCCATCAAATGCTGGATAATTTTCTTGCGCATGCTCGGGTCCCAGAATTTGGCGAGATGATTGGCGATCCCTGCGACCGCTGCTTCATGCTCCTGGGGCGCGAAGAATTTTCCGATCTGATTTGCCATATAGATAAGTTTTTTTGGCGAATTGTCATGCGACATGATGCGCGGCTCGACCTACGATACGTTGATGGTGCGTGAAGACCTCGAAATCCTGGCCCCGCGCGACCGCGACGAGGGTGATCCCGCAGGCATCGGCGAGGCGGACGCCTGCCGCCGTCGGGGCGGACACGGCGGCAATCAGCGGCGCCCCGAGCCGCGCCGCTTTTTGAACGAGCTCGATCGAAACCCGGCTTGTCAGGAGCACGAGACCATGGGCTGCCGGAATGGCGCTCCGCGCGAGTGCGCCAATCAGCTTATCGAGCGCATTATGGCGGCCAACGTCTTCCCGCACCGCGACAAGGCCGCGCGCCGGAGTCCAAAAGCCCGCGGCGTGAACGGCATGGGTTTGGCCATTCAATTTTTGGCCAGACGACAGCGAAGCCATGGCCGCGACGATCGCCCCCGCGTCGAAACGGCTCGCGTTGGAGACGACGGGTGCAGCGCGCGCCGCTTCCTCGAGACTTTCGATCCCGCAGAGTCCGCAGCCCGTTGGCCCCGCCATGCTGCGGCGGCGGGCGGCATAGGTTTTTGCGCGGTCTTCCGGTAGCCAGACCCTCAGCTCGATGCCAAGTGGCGTCGGAACGACATCAAGGCTGGCGATCTCGCTTGGCTGCTCGATCAGACCTTCGGTAAGGGCGAAACCAACCGCAAAATCCTCGAAATCATCCGGCGTCGCCATCATCACGGCATGGGTCGTGCCGTTAAACGTGAAGGCGATCGCCGTTTCTTCCGGGACCGCGCGGGCCGAAGCAGCCATCGCCCCGTGCCGCCACGCGTGGCAGGCAACGCTGAGCGACGGCGGCGGCTGTTCGTCGCCCATGAGGCCTCCGCTCATTCCGCGGCTTCGACAGTCTCGGCGATGCGGCGGCTTTGCTCGGCCTGTTCGCGATAGCGCTCCTGCCAGTCGGTCGGCCCATTCGAGCGCGAAATTTGCACGGCCGTGACTTTGTATTCGGGGCAATTGGTCGCCCAGTCGGAAAATTCCGTCGTCACGACATTGGCCTGCGTGGACGGGTGGTGGAACGTCGTGTAGACGACGCCCGGCGCCACACGTTCGGTGATAAGCGCACGCAAGGTGGTTTCTCCGGCGCGGCTTGCAACCTTCACCCAATCGCCATCGCGGACGCCGCGTTGTTCGGCGTCGTGGGGATGGATTTCGAGACGGTCCTCTTCGTGCCAGGCGACATTCGCCGTACGGCGCGTCTGGGCTCCGACATTATAGTGGCTGAGGATGCGCCCGGTTGTGAGCAGAAGCGGGAACCGCGCCCCGGTCCGCTCATCGGTTGCCACATATTCGGTGACGACGAATTTGCCCTTGCCCCGCGCGAAGCCGCCGATGTGCATGATCGGCGTCCCCTCGGGCGCGGCTTCGTTGCACGGCCATTGGACGGAGCCTACTTCGTCGAGTTTGGCGAAGGAGACTCCGGCAAAGGTCGGCGTCGTCGCCGCGATCTCGTCCATGATCTCGCTTGGATGCTTGTAATTCATGGGAAGGCCCATCGCATTCGAGAGCGCGATGGTAATTTCCCAATCGCCGAACCCGTTCTTGGGGCTCATCACCTTGCGGACGCGCCCGATTCGCCGCTCGGCATTGGTGAAGGTCCCATCTTTTTCAAGGAAGGTGCAGCCCGGTAAAAACACATGCGCGTAATTCGCCGTCTCGTTGAGGAAGAGATCCTGCACCACCACGCATTCCATGGCGGCAAGGCTCCTCGCGACATGCGTCGTGTCTGGATCGGATTGAAGAATATCCTCGCCCTGAACGTAAATCCCGAGGAAGGTGCCTTCGACGGCGGCGTCGAACATGTTCGGGATGCGTAACCCAGGTTCTTTTTCGAGCGGGACACCCCAAGCCTTTTCGTAGATCGCACGCACGGCATCACCCGACACATGCCGGTAACCGGGCAGCTCATGCGGGAAGGAGCCCATATCGCACGAGCCCTGGACGTTGTTTTGGCCCCGCAACGGATTGACGCCCACGCCGCGGCGGCCAATATTTCCCGTCGCGAGGGCAAGATTTGCGATCGCCAGCACCGAGGTCGAGCCCTGACTGTGTTCGGTCACGCCGAGCCCATAATAGATTGCGGCTTTGCCGCCGGTGGCATAAAGCCGGGCGGCCTTGCGGATCAACTCGGCAGAAACGCCGCAGATTTTCGCAACCTCTTCCGGGCTATGGCGGGGCTCCGATACAAACGCCGCCCAATCCTGGAATTCATGCGGATCACACTGTTCGCGCACGAAAGCCTCGTTGACGAGCCCTTCAGTGACGATGACATGGGCAAACGCGGTCAACACCGCGACATTGGTGCCAGGCTGCAACGGAAGATGATAGTCCGCCTCTATATGCGGCATCCGGACAAGGTCGATCCGGCGGGGATCGAGAATGATCAGCTTGGCCCCCTGGCGCAGTCTCTTTTTCATCCGGGATGCAAACACCGGATGCGCATCGGTCGGGTTGGCGCCGATAATCAAGACCACGTCCGTCTCATCGACAGAATCGAAATCTTGGGTTCCAGCCGACGTGCCGAACGCGGTTCCTAGGCCATAACCGGTCGGCGAATGGCAGACCCGCGCACACGTATCGACATTGTTGTTGCCGAAGCCGGCGCGCACAAGTTTCTGGACGAGGTAAGTCTCTTCGTTGGTGCAGCGCGAGGATGTGATGGCGCCGATGGAGTGCTTGCCATGGGCCGCCTGAATGCGCTTGAATTCGGAGGCAGCATGACCGATCGCTTCGTCCCAGGAGACTTCGCGCCACGGGTCCGAGACCTTGGCCCGGATCATCGGCTTCAAGATGCGGTCCCGGTGGGTGGCATAGCCCCAAGCGAAGCGGCCCTTGACGCAGGAATGGCCGTGGTTTGCCTTGCCGTCTTTGTAAGGAACCAGGCGAACAACTTCCTCGCCCCGCATTTCCGCCTTAAAACTGCAGCCGACCCCGCAATAGGCGCAGGTCGTCACCGCCGAATGTTCCGCCTGGCCGATGTCGATCACCGACTTTTCGATTAGCGTGGCGGTCGGGCAGGCCTGGACGCAGGCGCCGCAAGATACGCATTCGGATTCAAAGAAGGGCTCCATTTGCCCGGCCGAAACCCGGCTCCCGAACCCGCGCCCATCGATCGTGAGGGCAAAGGTTCCCTGGACTTCCTCGCAAGCACGAATGCAACGGTTGCAGACGATGCATTTCGCTGGATCGTAGCTGAAGTAAGGGTTCGACTCGTCTTTTTTGTCGGCGAGGTGGTTGGCGCCCGCGTAGCCATAGCGCACATCGCGCAGCCCGACGTTGCCCGCTTCCGTCTGCAATTCGCAATTGCCGTTGGCGGCGCAAGTCAGGCAATCGAGCGGATGGTCCGAGATATAAAGTTCCATCACGCCCTTGCGGAGAGCTTTCAGCCGCTCGGTCTGGGTGTGGACCACCATGCCCGGCGCGACCGGGGTGGTGCAAGAAGCGGGGGTTCCCGCGCGGCCTTGGATCTCGACCAGGCAGAGACGGCAGGAGCCGAACGCTTCAATGCTGTCGGTGGCGCAGAGTTTTGGGATTTTGGTCCCTGCTTCCATCGCCGCCCGCATGATGGACGTGCCTTCCGGCACATGCACTTCCATTCCGTCGATGGTGAGCGCGACCATCTTGTCCGACCGCGGCGCGGGGGTTCCGTAATCGATCTCGGTGATTAGCGACATGACAGCCTTCCTCATTCAGCGGCGGCAAGAGCACGCGGCACGAAATCTTCCCTGAAGTGGCGAAGCGCGCTCATCACGGGGTATGGCACGAAGCCCCCGAGCGCGCAGAGTGAACCAAATTTCATCGTTTGGCAAAGGTCCTCGAGGAGCGCGATATTTTCCGCCGGCTTCACGCCGGCGAGCAGGCGGTCCACGACCTCGACGCCGCGGGTTGCGCCAATCCGGCAAGGCGTGCATTTGCCGCAGCTTTCGATCGCGCAAAACTCCATCGCGAACCGCGCCATCCTGGCCATGTCGACGGTATCGTCGAAGACGACGAGGCCGCCATGGCCAATGAGCCCGTCGAGCGCGGTAAAAGCCTCGTAATCGTAAGGCGTATTAAACAGCGCGCGTGGGAAATAGGCGCCGAGCGGCCCGCCGCATTGCACCGCCCGTACTGGCCGGCCGGACAGCGTGCCGCCGCCGATCGCGTCCACAATTTCCCCAAGCGTCAGCCCGAAACCAGTCTCGTAAAGCCCGCCGTAGCGGACGTTTCCGGCGATCTGGATGGGCATCGTTCCGCGTGAGCGCCCAAATCCGAAGCCGGCGTAAAAATCGGCGCCGCGATCGAGGACCGTCGGCACCGCGACGAGAGACAACACATTATTGACGACGGTTGGCCTCGCAAAGAGTCCCTTATGCGCCGGCAGGGGCGGTTTCGCCCGCACAATGCCGCGCTTGCCTTCCAGGCTTTCGAGGAGGGACGTTTCTTCGCCGCATATATAGGCGCCGGCGCCCATCCGCAGCTCAAGCTCGAAAGTGTGTCCAGAACCTTGGATGTCAGGGCCGAGGTATCCCGCCTCTCGCGCGATACGCAGCGCCTCCGTAAAAGTCTTCCCGGCATGGGGATATTCCGAACGGCAATAGACATAGCCCTTGGTTGCGCCAACGCCGATGCCGCAAATCGTCATGCCTTCGATCAGCGCGAATGGATCGCCCTCCATGATCATGCGGTCGGCGAACGTGCCGCTGTCGCCTTCGTCGGCGTTGCAAACGACATATTTGCGGTCCGCCGCCGTGTCGGCGACAGTCTTCCATTTGATCCCGGTCGGGAAACCGGCGCCGCCGCGCCCGCGCAGCCCGGATTTCGTCACTTCGGCGACGATCGCGGCGGGAGCGATCTCGAGGGCGCGTGTGAGCCCCTTCCAGCCGTTATGCGCGGTGTAATCGGATAACGAGAGCGGATCAATGATGCCGCAGCGGGCGAAGGTGAGGCGTGTCTGGCCGGCCAGAAACTTATGCTCCTCCGGCTTGCCGATCCGCAGCGGATGCGCGCCGCCGGTCACGAGTCCGGCGTCGAAGAGGGAAGCGACGCTCGCGGCCGATACGGGGCCGTAGCCGATCCGCCCTTGCGCCGTATCGACCTCGATCAAGGGCTCCAGAAAGAACATCCCGCGCGAGCCGGTACGGATGATCTCGACCGCAAGGCCGCGCGCGCGCGCCTCGGTTGCAATCCGCGCCGCCACCTGGTTGGCGCCAACCGCCAGCGCGGCGGCGTCTTTCGGAACGAAAATACGCGTCATGCAGCGCGGGCCTCTTCGAGTGCCTCGGCGATTTTGTCCAGGGTCAAGCGTCCAAGCGGCTCGCCATCGAGAAGAGCGGCAGGCGAGGTCGCGCAAAGACCAAGGCAATAGACCGGCTCGACCGTCAGTTCGCCGTCGCGGGTTGTGCCATGCCAGTCGGCGCCGAGTTTGGCCAGAATGGCAGCCGCTAAATCCTCGCTTCCCATGCTCTGACAGGCTTCGGCACGGCAAAGCTGCAAAAGGTGCGGCGCGCAAGGTTCGCGGCGAAAATCGTGATAGAACGTGACGACGCCATGCACCTCTGCGCGGGTTAGATTAAGCGCGTCCGCAATGAGCGGCACGGCCGCGACGCTCACACAGCCGAACTCTTCCTGCAAGCCATGCAGGATCGGAAGCATGGGGCCTTCGTGCCCGGCATGTTCGGCTATGATTTCCTTGGCACGCTCGGCATTCCAGGCAGAGGCTTCAGGCATGCTTTTGCCTTCCATATTTGAGCTCTTATAAATATGAGCCCTTGGCGTCCAAAGATCAATAAAATAGTCTTGTAAACTTATCGTGGATTTCAATCAATGGAAATACCAAACATCCGTCGATCGGGAATGCTTGAAAGACGCTGCGCTGGAGACGGCGCGGCAAAATTAGATTGTTGTCTGGCGGCACGCATCAAGTGGATAAACTCAATCTCGCTCACTATACGGCATCATTTTCAGCCGCGCGGGTCCAAGATCATCACGCGAATGCGCGTTATGTCCCGGCCGGGTGCAGCTCCAAGAGGAGTTGGGGACCTTGCCGCTTTGCCGCCTGCTGTGTCACCATCCGATCCGAACTGCGGGAAACGGCCAAATCTTAAGCAACGCGGCAACCTTGTTGCCGCGGCTGCGGTGCGTGGCTGGCGCGGGCGCCGGCGTCGCGTCGGGAAAGTGGGCCGGGAAAGAGACCCAGGCCGACACTCGGTATAAGATAGCGGGGAGCGGCGACATTACTTGCTGTACGGCCTGTGTTCGACGGCATCGCGTAAACGAAAGAGTTGACGATCGCAGCACCGTTATTAGGCGAAACGCAATGACCAACGATGACGATGAGACCATGAAAATTGCGATCGCAATCGGAGTCGTCCTATTGATAATATGGGCGATAAGGATGGCAATTATCGCTTTCAAATAATACTGTTTTGTTGTGCAGCAGAATTTTTCTAAGGTAATTATCACGGGTATTATTGTGTCGAAATTAGCTTGCTTAAGCTCTCTGTGGCCTAAGATTTTCCACAGTCTTCCTAAGAGTCTATCCGGGAAGATCATATTGGATTGCATAGCTTTCTTAACATGAGACGGATGGACGCGAGCTTGACGAATGCGAGCGCTTTGCGATTGAGGCATTCCCAATCCTTGGCCAGCCTTCGGCATCGCCCGAGCC
>DATBQJ010000142.1:0-6277 GCA_036560885.1 Methylocella sp. | reverse complement strand
CGCTTGGCCACGGCGGCGGCATGTGCGATGGCTTGGAGAAGATGGGTCTTTCCCAAGCCAACCGCGGCATGGATATAGAGCGGATTATAGTGCAGCGGGTCCGCCGGTCCCGCGCAAGCGATTCTCTGCGCCTCGGCAAAGGCGAGCTGATTAGACGCGCCGACGAGGAAATTTGGGAAAATCAGGCGCCGGTCCAACGGCGAGCCAGCAAGCGCCTCGGCCTCGCACGGTCCTAAGCTCTCGGCGCAGGGCGCCAAAGCCGATCTTTTTGGGGACGAATTTCTTGTACCGCAAGGCCCCATCGGCAGGGAGGGTGCAATTGAATTTATGTAGCTGTCCTTTGCCGAATCCGGGTCGCTGCACGCGGCGAGACCGCGAAGGCCGCCAGTGGCGCAGTTCGCTTGCCTTGTCGATGAACGAACGTTGATCGACACCCGCTTGATTGTAGGCAATTCGCTGGCCAACAACGGAAGAATCCTCTCCACATAGTGAGACTGAATCCAGCTCTTCAGAAATTTTGTCGGCACCGAGAGATAGGCGTCCTGGCCCGAAAGCCCATCGAGTTCGAGACACCCGAACCAGGATGAGAAAACTTCTTCCCCGAGTTCCGCGCGCAGCCGGCGGCGGATACGCATCCACGCTTCGCCCTTGTCAGCGCCGCCGCGCGAGGCGGCCGTTTCGCCAAGATCAATTGAATCGGAAATCAGTGTGCGCAATTCTGGCATCGGTCGTTTTCCCGAATCGAGACAAGGCAATGGCGGCCGTTCAAATGCCGGCGCCAACGATGATAAAGATCAAAGTGAGAACGGAGTGGCCGCGAAACTAATCGAGCAGGCGCCGCAGGCAGGGTCGTGTCGGAACCCAGCAAGCTTTTAGAAAACGGCCGACCAGGACCCATTCGGCCGCCTGGGGAAGCTGAACATACGAATTACCGGCGCAAACCATTGCGGTCATATACCCCCCTCAGCTCCGCATTCTAGCCAGCGGAGCCTGTTTAGGTGACGTCCAAATGAAAGCATTCAATTCCAAACAAACCACTTTAGCGACCAACACACCAGCACCGTGTGCAACAACTCGCTAGAGCGCATATTTTTTCATGCTTGCGGAATCGTAATGCTCTAATTTTTACACAAGACACCAGTACGCTTTTCACGCCAGATGCGGTAACTACACCGAAACCTCACGGGAAGACTCTCTGGAACCCAGGAACAATCCCGTTCCAGATGGTGGGATGAAATTAGCAAAGGCGAGACTGTCCGCAAGCGTGGTCTTATGAATCCGCCAGCGCGGTTTAACGAATAAGTCACATTGTCCTTTATCAAATGCGAACGCGCATGATCCGAGGGAGCGCGTAACCGCCTGATTTCGTGCGGCGCAATCGAGCGCAAAAAAAAGGCAGAAAAAACGACTTTCCGCGCCGGGCAAGGTTGCAAAAAATTTCTGGGCACAAGCCCGCCGCCGTGTATAAGCCTGCCTGGCGGGGCCTGCCGCGCAGCTTTAAATCCAAGCCATTGGTTCGCATGGAAAATAATTGAGCGGACGGTGAAAGGAGACAATTAAGGAGCCGACGTATTGGTTTCCTCAGCCGCGTAACGACCAACACCATCAGGCTCGCGACAGACCGCGGATTAAAATTCTCCATAAGACGTCCGTTGATTTGAACGGTGTCTAATATTGCACACATTTTTGCTTAACGCCTTCGCCCGCTGGATGCGCCGCGAGATCTTGCGCGCAGCCGCCACACGGTAACCGCGAAGAATTACACACCGTTCTTTAATGAGCAGGGGTACAGCACTATTGAGGCCGCGACGATTGCCCTAACCGGCTGGTCGAATCGTCGCTTGTATGAGGCGCCAACAGTGCGGAATGGCAGTGCCACAAAAAGTTTTGCAGGCACGCTTAAATTTGCTTAGCGGTTTTCCACCCCTCGAACAGCCACGCCCCCGTGAGGCTTCCCAGCAGCGCGGTAAGGCCCAGAAAACCGATCGCGAGCGGCATCACGCCGACGCCCTTCACTTCGCTGGCCCCGATGCGCTTGATCGCGGCATAACCGGCGCCGCCATAGACCGGGCTCTCCCCAATCGCGACAAGACGCGGCAAGGAGATTTCGCTGTCGGCCGCGTTGCCGATCCGGCGTACCGTGCCTCCCGTCGCTTCCGCGAGGGGCGCCAGTTTGTGTGGTGTCGAGACAACGTCCTGGAATTCGCGCAAATTTTCTGGCCCGACATTCGCGAGGACGGATAGGTTTCCGTCGCTTAGGCGGTAGAGACCGAGGTCCGCCGCGGTCACGTTCGCGCGGGAAATGCCTGGCTCGGCCGGCGTCAAATGCACCTTTTCCTCCGTGCCCGATGCCGAAACGACTGTCACGGGCGGGACTTCGGCATTCAAACTCTGACGTTCGATTTCGATGGTGTGCCCGTGTACAGTGGCGCGCAAGGCCTCCTCTTCGAGGTCGGGCTCCTTCATCAACCAATGTGCGAGCCTGCGCAAAAGATCGAGGTGCGGGCCACCGCCTTCGAAACCGCGCGCCCAAAGCCACATTTGATCGGTGAGAAGAAGCGCCACCCGGCCCTTGCCCTCGCGCGCAAGAACGAGCAGCGGTTTTCCGGCGGCGCCGGACAAAATGCTGGTGCCATGCACGACCTCGGCATTGACTTGGCGGAACCATTCGCTCCACGCGGGCGGATTTTGATCGGCGCCCGGCAAGCCGCGCGTCACCGGATGCTTGGCGCCATCTTCGGTGATCGCGGCGCGGAAAGCGTGCTCGGTCAGGCTGCCGTCCGGGCGCGCCGGCGTGATGCGCCCCAACGGCGAGTAATAGAGGCCTTCGGGACGCGCGAAATCGGGTCCTGCCGCGAGCATCAGCGCGCCCCCTTCGCGGACATAGCGGACGATGTTATCGAAATAAATCAAAGGCAAGACGCTCTGGTTCGAATAGCGGTCAAAGACGATGAGGTCGAATTCCTTGATTTTCCGGCCGAACAAATCGGCGGTCGGAAAGGCGATCAGCGATAATTCGTTGATCGGCGTCCCATCCTGTTTTTCCGGCGGCCGCAAAATGGTGAAATGCACGAGATCGACATTGGCATCGGATTTGAGCAGATTGCGCCACATGCGCTCGCCCGCGTGCGGTTCACCCGAGACGAGCAAAACCTTCAATTTGTCGCGCACGCCCTCGATCGTCAGAACCGCCTTGTTGTTGATGGCGGTCAGTTCGTCCGGCAAGGTCTCGACCTCGAGTTCGACGACATTTGGGCCGCCATGTTCGATTTTGACCGGCACGCGAAGGCGTTCGCCGGGCGTCGCGACAATCGTGGCGATCGGATTGCCATCGCGGCTGACTTTTAGCACGACGGGGTCGGTGGTGTTCGCCGTATCGAGCACCCGCAACTCGATCGTTTGGTCCTTGCCGACGATCCCGAAGCGCGGCGCCTCAAAGAGCTCGATCCGCCGGTCGCGCTCACCTTCATGGCCGGTGATGAGCGCGTGCAGCGGCGCCTTGAAGCCGAGCGCGCTCGCGTCCGCTGGAATATCGTCGACGACCCCATCGGTGATCATGAAGACGCCGGCGAGGCGCTCCAACGGCACGTCCGCAAGCCCCGCATTCAAGGCCGTAAATAGCCTGGTGCCGTCGGCTTCGCTATCGGTGCGCCCGCTTTCGATGACGCGCACCTCGACATTGCCGAGCGCATTGAGGCTTTTCTCAAGTTCGTCGCGAGCTTTTTCCGTCTGCGCCGGGCGCTCGCCGATCGTCTGGCTGCCGCTTCGGTCGACGACCACAGCCACAACGTCCTTCAGCGGGTTGCGGTCCTCGCGCACCAAAGCTGGCCCCGTCAAGGCCAGGAGCAGCAAGCCAAGGCCAAGCGCGCGGAGAAAACTCCCGCCGCCACGGGCGTAAAAACCCAGACCTATGAGACCGAGCGCGAGCACCCCCAGTCCAATCAAAACCGGCCAGGGAAGAAGCGGCGAAAACGCAAGATTGAACTGGCTCATTCAGCCTCGAAGTATTGCAGGTTCAATCTCGCATGGAAAGGCCCGCGCCGCGCCGTTCGGGAAACCGGAATGGGGTCAATGCGAATCGGGTCCGCATTACCGCAGTTGCCACCATTCGCGCGGTAGAACGGGGAGGACATCCAGTCGAACGGTCGAAACCTCGCCGGGGTATGAGCTTTGCCCAATGTGACAGAAGAGTGCACGGTTCATTCATCGGCTGGCGCCCGAATCTCGAGAGGGAATTCTCCGATCACTTGACATCCAGCGAGGACCTGGACGCGCCACAATCCAGATTTAGACCCCGTGAACGTCAAGACTACCGCAAAGCGGGATCGCCGGATTAAACCGTCACTTGCCGTGACGACCTGTCGTTGTTCATATACCTGAAAACCGTCGGGACTTCGAACCACGAGTTTCAGGTCGAGAACGGTTCCGGGTTCAATCGTACCTGTTTCTATCTCGACCAAGAGCGGCAAAGGCAATTGGAACGGGTTAGTGCCAGACTGCCAAAAATCCCAGCCACCTTCGACCACACTCCAAAGCCCATTTCTGTGAATGTGAATGACCGCCGCCGCAAAGATTCCTGTCACCTCGAGACCGGCTCTTATGTCCTCGTCTGTAGGCAACCGGCTGGATGGCGGCACATGTGGAGGCGCGCCCACCTTTCCTCCCTTCGCGACAATGCTTTGCAGGACGTGGCCATCCTTATCACAGAGGTTGACAACCGTGTCCTCGCCCGGTCCCCCAACGCCACCTTTGCCGACTTGAAACTCTATGTGGTGAAAACCGGTATCTGGCCCGATCTCATCCGGCCCAAGCATAACGGAAACCTGCTCACCTCCGCCGCCGCCCTCGCCACAGACTGCACCTTCCCCTATCGCCCCTGCGCCTCCGCCGCCAGCGCCCGGTGCTTTTCCGGGGGTTCCATGGAGCTTGATATCGCCCCCTGGACCTCCGCTCCCCCCCGTTGCGTTGGGGCCAAAAGCGCCACCGCCACCGCCACCGGCACCTGGGGCGGCTCCGCCACGTCCGCCGAGGTTAATCTCCGGCGGCCTTTCCGCCTCGATATCCAAGAACTGCTCCCGGATCTTGTCCATTCCAGGAGAATCGAGGATCGCCGTGACCCGTTCCAGATGGTAGAGTTCAACGGTCGTCGGCGCTGCTGATTTCTCGATTTTTTCGCGTTGGCTCAACTTTAGTTCTTGATTCGTCACGAAGGCGATGCCCTCAGCAGAATTGAGCTTTGCGCCGGCGAGATCGCTGTCGAACTTGGTTTTGATGGCCTTGAAGCTTTGCTGTCCTCGGGGGAAATAGACGGCCATCGCGAAACGCATCCCGTCCTTACTGGCGATTGCATCCTTCCCGCCATCTTTTCCCCCAAGGGGATGACTTGGATTTAGGCCTGAGAATCCTTCCTGGATGAGGATCTGTGCTGCGAGGCGCTCCGACGGCGTTTGCCCCTTAGTCCATTCGCGCAGTCGATGCCATGTTTCGTCGTAGCGGTTTTGCGTCATGTGGGTCTGTCTTCGGGGTTGCTCTGCGAGGCTCTGCAAGCCCTTTACAGCAAGGAAGCCGGGGATAGTATATTCGACCGTTATTTGTCGGTTCCGATGCAGCCGCTTGCCGCGAAGGAGCGTCAGTTCTTCCCGACTCGGTGTGAAAGCCGCCGTGCGCCGGTTTGGCTCAATGTACGCGGCTGCGCAAAAAAAGGCTGTGTGGAGGCGTAAATCCCGGCCACTATTGGGGCTGACCGTATCGAACCCTGTTTCGAAGCGGGAATGCCCTGGATCCGATATTCCGGGCGCGGGGATCGGCACGCGCAATTCAATCAGCGGTTCGCATCCTCGCAAATCCCGCGTCAAGATCCGCCTTCAAATCCTCGATGTCTTCAAGACCTACCGAAAAGCGCAAGGCGGGACCGGGCGGATTCCACGCTGTCGCGCTGCGATAACTCCGGCAATCGAACGGAATGACAAGGCTCTCGAAACCGCCCCATGAATAGCCCATGCCAAACAGTTTTAGCCCGTCGAGCATGGCGGCGAGGGCTGCCCGCGAGCAGGGTTCAAGAAGCACCGAGAAAAGCCCCGACGAGCCGAGAAAATCCCGCTTCCACAAGGCGTGTCCCGGGCAGGAAGGAAGGGCTGGATGCAAGACTTGGACGACCTCTTTGCGGGCAGCGAGCCAGTGGGCGAGATCGAGCGCTTGACGCTCGGCCTCGCGTAGCCGGAGGTCGAGCGTGCGCAGCCCGCGCAAACTCAAGAAAACATCTTCAGGCCCGGCGCAC
>DATBQJ010000141.1:0-11848 GCA_036560885.1 Methylocella sp. | reverse complement strand
CGCTTCAAAATTTTGTCGTTGAGCTGTCCAACTTTTTTGGGCTTGAATTTCAACAAATTGGACCCACACCGAATAAGAATTTGTATTGCATTGTAATCCGTGTCCACAATCTGTTGAGCAATCAATCCTCGTATAGAGTTCTTCTAACATCTGGCGACCGCTTTCCGGTCAATAACTTTGGGCTGTGGCCGAAGAACGCCGCTTCGGGTGGCGGTTATGAATTCTTCAAGACGTTTGAAGGCCTTGAGGATCAAATCAGGAAAGACTGTCTGAACGTAAATTCCAAGTTTGAATAAGTGCATCAGATCAGAGAGGGCTCTGTTGGATTGGCGAGCCGTGAGGCGCAGCTTGCCCCGTCCATCTGAACTTTTCGAGCTGCGAGGCGGAATAGCCGGTTCACAAAACGCACCTCGCCCACCGCGCCGGATTCAAGCATCACGCACTGCTTCTTGCGGATCATGCGCATGACCTCCAAGCCTTTGATTTTCGCCGATGCTGTGGGCTGGGTCTTGAATCCACGCGTGGGATTTATCAGCCGCTTGAGCATACCGTGATCCGCCTCCAGCCGGTTATTGAGGTATGGGCTTATCCCTATCGGGCCATCGACAAGAACGGTGCGCCCCGGCAATCGTGCAACCCCATCCTTCGAGACGGTGCATCCTCAGCGGGAGGGATAGGGGTTCCGGCTTAATAGTCACCGCTTCCGACCAGAGGATGGATGCCTCCGTCGCTGCGGCCGTGATGTTGAGAGTGCGAATGGTGCGAGCGATTACGCTTCCCTACATTCATTATCGGGTTCGCTTTCAACACCAAAAGCGAATTCGGGCTGACCGTTGGCAGTGCGGACGCCGCGGGCATACCGACCGCGCAAACGAAGATCGCAGCAAGAATGAAACGCATTTGGTCCCTTCCTTCGGGCCGATAGGGCCTTGGCCCTGAACCCCACGGGATGCTTAGCACAGTCTGCCCCCGCTTGGGAGGAAGAACTCTGGTGCTCTTGCCCTGGAGCGCCTCGGCAATCCAGCCCGCGAAGTCCGCGACTGGCGCAAAGCCGAACTTCAAACTGAAACATGACCTTGACGGGGAGTGATTGACCGAGTCCGTTAATTAATGCTGTGTAGACCAAATTGGAACCGTCATTGCGAGCGAAGCGAAGCAATCCACGCCACTTCCCGTGTTTCTGGATTGCGTCGTCGCTGCGCTCCTCGCAATGACGCCCCTTGCCATTTGGCCCTTACCGAAGCGATCGACGATCACAAGCCCATGGACTCTGAGCGCTATAACGCCCGCGTGGCGGAACCCAAATGGCAAAGGATTTGGGAGGAAAGGGAAATCTTCCGCACGCGGAACAATGATCCGCGCGAAAAATATTACGTGCTGGAAATGTTTCCCTATCCGTCCGGCCGCATCCACATGGGCCATGTCCGCAATTATACGATGGGGGACGTGATCGCCCGCTATAAGCGCGCGCGCGGATTCAACGTGCTGCATCCGATGGGTTGGGACGCTTTTGGCATGCCGGCCGAGAACGCCGCCTGGCACAACAAGACCCATCCGGCGGACTGGACTTATGCCAATATCGCTTCCATGCGCAGCCAGCTGAAGGCGATGGGGCTTTCGCTCGATTGGTCGCGCGAGATCGCGACGTGCGACCCCGCCTACTACAAGCATCAACAAAGGATGTTTTTGGATTTTCTCGACGCTGGTCTCGTTGTCCGCAAGAAATCCAAGGTTAATTGGGACCCGCTTGATCACACCGTGCTGGCCAATGAGCAGGTGATCGACGGGCGAGGCTGGCGTTCCGGCGCGCTTGTCGAGCAGCGCGAGCTGACCCAATGGTTTTTCAAGATCACCGCATTCGCCGAGGATCTTTTGGCGTCCCTCGACGAGCTTCCCCGCTGGCCGGAAAAGGTCCGGCTGATGCAGGCGAATTGGATCGGCCGCTCGGAAGGGCTCGCCTTGCGCTTCGAACTCGATCGAGCGAAGGGGGTCAAAACAAGCGAGATCGAAGTCTATACGACAAGGGCCGACACACTATTCGGCGCCAAGTTTTTGGCCGTGGCCGCCGATCATCCGCTGGCGGCGGAGATTGCCAAAAACGACCCGGGACTGGCAGGTTTCATCGCCGAATGCCATCATGTCGGCACATCTGAAGCAGCGATCGAAACGGCGGAAAAGAAAGGCTACGATACGGGGCTCAAGGCGCGCCACCCCTTCGATCCGGATTGGCAACTGCCGGTTTACGTCGCCAATTTCGTGTTGATGGACTATGGCACCGGTGCGATATTCGGCTGCCCGGCGCACGATCAGCGCGATCTCGATTTCGTCAACACATACGGACTTGGCAACACGCCGGTGGTCTGTCCGCCGGGCGAAGACCCGCGAACGTTTAGGATCGCCGCCATCGCCTATGAAGGCGACGGCGTGTTGATCAATTCGCGCTTTCTCGATGGGCTGACAACGCAAGCGGCAAGGGAAGAAGTTGCCCGCCGCCTCGAAGCAAAATCCCTCGGCAATCGGCCGCAGGCCAGACGCGAGGTCCATTACCGGCTGCGCGACTGGGGGATTTCGCGCCAGCGCTATTGGGGCTGCCCGATCCCGGTCATTCATTGCGCGGCCTGCGGTGTGGTGCCGGTTCCAGCAGCCGATTTACCGGTCGAATTGCCGCGAGACATGAGCTTCGACGAGCCCGGCAATCCGCTCGATCGGCATCCCAGCTGGAAACATGTTGCATGTCCTAGCTGCGGCGCACCGGCGCGGCGCGAGACCGACACGATGGATACTTTCGTCGATTCCTCCTGGTACTTTGCAAGGTTCACCGATCCGTGGAACGACGTGGCCGCAACCACCCCCGCATGGATAGAAAAATGGCTGCCGGTCGATCAATACATCGGCGGCATCGAGCACGCGATCTTGCATCTTCTTTACGCACGGTTTTTTACGCGCGCGATGCAGGCGACGGGCCACATTGGCGTGCTAAAGGAGCCTTTTGCGGGGCTTTTTACGCAGGGTATGGTTGTTCACGAGACCTATCGTTCCAAGGCCGGCGAATGGTTTTTTCCGGCCGATGTCAGGATCGAGATGGGGTCTGATGGGAGGCGCGCGTTCCACATCGACAGCGGCGAGGAAGCGGCGATCGGGCCAATCGAAAAGATGTCGAAATCGAAGAAGAACACGGTCGATCCAGACGACATTATTTCGTCCTATGGCGCCGATACTGCGCGTTGGTTCGTGCTCTCGGATTCGCCGCCAGAGCGCGATGTCATCTGGACCGAGGAGGGCGTGCAGGGTGCCGCGAAATTCGTCCAGCGCCTATGGCGCCTTGTCGGCGAACTCGCAAGCCTCGCGGCGCCCGCAGGCACGCCGCCGCCCACAAATCCGTCGCAGGCCGCGATGGAAATCCGCAGAGTGGTTCACATGAGCCTGATCAAATTCGAGGAAGACATCGAGCGGCTGCGGTTCAATCGTGCCGTCGCGCAAGTGCATGAACTGGCAAATAAGCTGTCAGTGGCGATCGGCGCGATCGAAAGCGAAACCATCGGGCAAGACATCCATGCAGCCTTCCGCGAGGCCGCCGATTTTCTGGTGCTGATGACCGCGCCGATGATGCCGCATCTTGCCGAGGAATGCTGGGCGGCTCTCGGCCACACGGGCTTGGCGGCTGGGACGGCCTGGCCAGCCGCGGACCGGGAGCTTGTCGTCGAGGATACAATTGCGCTGCCGGTCCAGGTAAATGGACGCAAGCGCGCGGACCTCGTTGTCGCGCGCGATGCGGGCAATGCCGCGATAGAGGCCGCCGCGCTCGCGCTCGAGCCGGTCCGCCGCGCGCTCCACGGCAAGCCCGTGAAAAAAATTATCATCGTACCGCAAAGGATCGTCAATGTGGTTGCTTGAGCAGTGGCATGGCCGGGCGCTTTTGCGCGCATTCGCCGCGCTCCAAATGGGCCTTTCCCTCTCCGGCTGCATCCAGCCGCTCTATGGGCCGCTTAGCGCGGGCGGCGATGTCACTTCCGAATTGCAGGCCATAAAAGTCGAACCGATCCCCAACCGGCTCGGCCATTACCTTGGCAACGAGCTGATTTTCGCGTTCAATGGCACCGGATCGCAGGTGGCGCCGAAATACCGGCTGATCGTGACCGTGGCGGAAAATGTACAAACGCCCTTGCTCGATACGGTGAGCGGCTATCCGAGTGCCGCGAACGTTGTCGTGAACGCGGATTACCGGCTGGTGCCGGTTGGGGGTACCGAGCCGATTACGAAGGGTCAGGCGACCGTCGTTGCAAGTTACGACCGGACGAGCCAAAGGTTCTCCAATCTTCGCGCTGCGCGCGATGCCGAGATCCGAGACGCGAAGCGGCTCGCCGATGAGATTCGCACGCGTATCGCGGCCGCAATCGCCGTGCGGGGATAGCAAACAGAAGGGTTGCGGCGGCCGGGTAGCACGAAAAATACCGTTTAGCGCGAAGGCTTTTATATCATAAACTCAAATTGCGATTGGGCGAGCATGCCCGCTTTAGGAGGGGAGGCGCCGATTGACTGTAATGCAAACGGAAGTTTTCGAGGCGTTCCGCGCCATCGACATCCCAGAAGACAAGGCTCTGAAAGCCGCCGCGGCACTTAGTAAGCGCGATGACGACGTGGCTTCGCTCAAGACCGATGCCGCTATCCTCAAATGGATGATGGGCTTTGTGCTTGCCTTTTAGGTGGCAATTTTCGCCAAGTCGTTCCTGCACTGAGGAAATTCGCCGAATTTGGGAGTGAGCGCCAAGCGTTTCGTGCATGCGCTCCGTTGCCGCTTTATGGTGTAGATGGCCGGCTGCCGAGAGACCACGGTAAAAAAGCGCGACCCGCTCCAGCGAAGAAGTGTGTCGATGGCGATCAAGACAAACGGCATGTAGACCATTGACTCAGGGAGGCGCCCATGGTCGCGGTCAAAACCCACGATGCCGAGCGATTTCTTGCCCGCCCAGCGCCGCATATTTTTTTGTACCTCGTGTTTGGAACCGACGCCGGGCTCGTCACTGAGCGGGTGCGGAAAATTATTTCCTGCGCCGTCGACGATCCGAAGGACCCTTTTCAGCTCGTGCGGATCGGCGGCGACGCACTTGCCAATGATCCCGCGCGCCTTGCCGGCGAGGCTGATACGATTCCTCTGTTCGGCGGCCGGCGGGCAATCTGGATCGAGGCGCAGGGCAGGGCGTTTGTTGCCGCGATCGAGCTGGTTCTCGGGACGCCCCCGCCCGACTGCACGATCGTCGTCGAAGCCGGCGCGTTGAAGAAAGACGCGCCCTTGCGGACACTTTGCGAACGCGAAAGAACCGCCGCGGCGATTCAATGCTATCCCGACACGACCAAGGACGTCGCGCAGCTCATCGATTCCACGGTTGGCGCGGCAGGCCTGTCGATCGCGCCGGACGCCAAGGCGTTTCTTGTCTCCCAACTGGGCCAGGACAGGCTTTCGACGCGCTCCGAACTTGAAAAGCTCGTGCTTTACGCGCATGGCGCGAAGGAAATCACCCTCGATCATGTTGCGGCCATTGTCTGCGATGCGTCGAACCTCATTTTGAACGAGACGGTGGACGCGGCTTTCGATGGCGGCGTCCCGGCGCTCGATGCGCGTCTGCGTCATATTTTTGCGGGAGCCAGCGATTACCAGGCGCTGCTCGCGGCGGCGTTGCGTCACGCGATAGACCTGCATCGCGCCCGGCGCGATCCGGAGGAAAGGATTCGCGGAGGCTCGAGTTTCGGCGGCGCGGGGTTCAAGCAACAGGATGCTTTCGAGCGGCACCTGCGCGCTTGGACACGGCCAAGCCTCGGCCGGGCGATCGAAACAATCGCCGAGGCGGTTGCGCGCGCGAGGCGGGAGCCCAAACTTGGGCCATCGTTTGCCGCCCGCGCACTCTGGACGATCGCGCGAGCCGCGCGCGATCAAAGCAATGGGGGTTAAGATCGGGTCTCGCGACGGACGTTCACCTGATCGTCAGCACAGCCTTGCGCGACAAACGCGGTAGCAGCCGGCGCAGATCGTCGAGGCGAAGCGCGATGCACCCTTCGGTCGGTGCGAAATCTGGCCGCGCGCAATGCAGAAAGATTGCGCTGCCGCGATTTCTGCGGCGCGGACGGATATTGTAATCGAGCACGATCACGAGGTCGTAGAGGCGATCTCGGCGCCAGAGTTTTTCGTGGCTCGCCCGGCAAGGCAATGCCACGCGCCGGTTGTAGAGTGGGCTATCGGGATCATCGCACCAGCCATCGCTTGGCCTGACCGGGTGCATCGGCGAAACCCAAGCTTGGCGCGAAATCTTGTCTTGCCGGAAAAAGCCGCCGAGAAGGCGAAAGGCTCCTGCAGGGGTCGCGCGATCGCCCTCCCGCTTGTCTTGCTTGATCGCCGCGCACCCAATTGCGCAGCGCAGCACGACCGGACCGGCGTGAAACCTGCCAAGGGGGATTTCTTGCGATTGCGACCCGCGCTGCAAGCGGGTTGCCACCATCCAGCTTAGACCACGCTTGACCTCGTTTGGCCGGCGCGGAAAAGATTTAGCTGGTTTTTTTGCAACCCACTTCATGAATGGCTATGCTTCCGCGGAATGCGATTCGCCGGGCGGTCGAGGCATCCCTTCTAACGCATATTCCCGCCGCGCGGCGAATGTAACGAGGTTGAAACTGTTCCGATTTTCACGCAGAATGCGCGTTCTTGGCTCTGCCTCGTGCAGGAATTCAATGGAGTTTCGAGTCGAACCGAGGATGCAATATCAGAAGAGGCGGCGCCGCGCGGAGGAACCAGTTTCAGTCCGCACAATTATTGAATCCAGCAAGCCCGCTTCATCAAGGACAGGTTGATGACCCCGGCTCTAAAGATTTTGATCGCCGACGATGACGCCGATTTGCGCGCGGCCTTGGCCGAGCAGCTTGCCTTGCACGAAGAATTCGTGGCCGTTCAAACGGAAACGGCGCGGGGCGCACTCGACACAGTACGCGAACAGACGCCTGACCTCATCATCATGGACGTCGGTTTGCCTGACATGGATGGCCGCGCGGCGGTCAGGCAATTGCGCAAGGATGGATTCAATAACCCGGTCATCATGTTGACGGGACACGTTTCCGAAACCGACACGGTCGCGGGATTCGATGCCGGGGCCAATGATTATGTGACAAAGCCGTTTCGCTTCGCCGAGCTGCTCGCGCGGATCCGTGCGCATTTGCGCCAGCACGAGACGAGCGAAGAGGCGCTGTTCCGGATCGGCCCTTATACGTTCCAGCCGGGCGCCAAACATCTGATCGGCGAAAAAGGCAATAAGCTCCGGCTGACCGAAAAGGAGACCGCAATCCTGCGGTTCCTTTATCGCGCCGGACAAGGCGTCATCTCCCGGGAAGTGTTGTTGCGCGAAGTCTGGGGCTACAATGCGAATGTCACGACCCACACTCTCGAAACACATATTTACCGGCTTCGCCAGAAGATCGAACGCGATCCGGCGAAGGCGCAGCTTCTCGTCACGTCGGCCGGCGGCTATAAGCTAATCCCTTGAAAGGCTTACGGCCAGGGAAACGCCGGTATGGGATTGGAAGACGACGTTGGCATACTGGCGCGCATTCCGGCGTTTGCTGCTATTGAGCCGGAAGCGCTGCGGTTGATCGCTTTTTCGGCCGAAACACGCGTTCTGCGCGCAGGCGATGTTTTGTTTCGCCGCGACGATATGTCCAATGGCGGCTTCGTGGTGCTTGCCGGATCGATCGCGATGGATGCCTCCGGCGACGGTGCCGCGCCGGCACGGATCGTCCGGGCGCCCGGGCTCATCGGCGATCTCGCGCTGGTGACGCAAACGCGGCGTCCAGCAACGGCGATCGCACGCGAACCCTCGACCGTTCTGGGCATTTCGCGGCAGCTTTTCCACCGTGTCCTGCGGGAATTTCCGAACAGCGCGGAGCAGTTGCGGCAATCGCTACGCACAAGGCTCCTGCAGTTCACAGAAGAGCTTGGCGCCGTGCGCCGCGAGAGCCTTACCTCGGCGGACGACGAACAGTCCGAGTGAGATGCGCTTCCGTTTAGAGCGCGGTTTTTCCTTAACTCACGGTTCCGTTAGCGACCTGGTGGTTTCAATGGCTTGCCGGGGGCCTTGGCTGATCAAAACGCCTTCATGTGTCTTTGGCGGTCATCGCGACTGGCATCCGTAGGCGGGATATTCCACCGGAAACAAACCCGGGATCAGCGCGGAAGCGATCAAGCTGGGGGACGAAGTCCCGGCTTGGATTGCCGCAGCGACACCGCTTGACGGCGGTGCGCTGGCTTCGAAGTTGGTGCGGCCGGACGGGCGGTGAGTTCGCGGCGAAAAACAAGCAGCGCCGTTATCGCGAGAACGATGATTGAGGGCACAGTGGACATGAGGGGATCCCTGGTGTTTTCTCCATGCAAGCTTGCGATGAGGTTGACCGTAAGGCCACGTATCGGACTTATGCCGAACCCATCGTCCTGTTGCTTCGCGCTGCCACGGCAACACCTCGAACAGCGTGGCCGCATGTTGGTCCCGGTATTCCGTCAAAACTTCGGCAAAGTCTCGCCGGGGAAATAATTAGATAGCCGGTGTGGGATTGGTGCAACACGGTGCGCCCGGGCGGCTGGTGCGGACGGAGACCGCCGATTGTCTCTCTTGATTTCCATAGCGCGATCTGCAAAGCGGTCCAGCGCGGCGCAAAATTCGGTGGCGCACTCCCACAACCATTCGTCTGACTCACGAATAGGACGCGGCCCATGTGAATCGAGTTCAGGATGAACGTCAGCGATTATTGCCAGCGCTTCGGCAATTGCCTTGGTCTTGCGATCCCGCGGAGACGAATGGATCATTGCATAGCCCGATTGCTTCGATATCGTCGCGCATCACCAAAGTGAACGTCCCTGGCGCGAGCCATGTTGGACTCGGCATTTCGTCAAAACTGCGACGAAATCCCGTTCAGGGTAAAATGAAAAGCTTGTGTGAGGCAGGCGCAACACTGCGCTGGCGAGGCGAGCTGGCGGCCGTACCGGCGTCACGGGCTTCCGATAAGGTAAATCGTTTCTATCCCAGCTCTGGGCCGGTTGTTAATTTGCACAAGCTGGGATCTGCCAAACCTTAACATATCCCACGGTAAATGGCTCGCCTAAACCACTACTGAGTCCATAACAATCGTGAACGTGCAAAGACCGCTTCGGTATGAGTCCGCACTATCGAAATTTGGTATAAATCCTTCGCATTCAAAGACCTCCGGCGGAAAGAGCAAACCTCCATGGCGCGGCAATTCATCTACCATATGCAGGGCCTGACAAAGACCTACCCAGGCGGAAAAAAGGTTCTCGAAAACATCAATCTTTCCTTTTATCCGGACGCAAAAATTGGTGTCCTCGGCATCAACGGAGCGGGCAAGTCGACGCTTTTGCGGATCATGGCCGGGATCGACAAGGAGTTTTCGGGCGAGGGCTTCGTCGCCGAGGGCGCCCGCGCCGGCTATTTGCCGCAGGAGCCGGCGCTCGACAATAGCCTCGATGTCCGCGGCAACGTGATTCAAGGCGTCGCGGAAAAGCAGGCGATCCTCGACCGCTACAACGAGCTCGCCATGAACTATTCGGACCCCACCGCCGATGAAATGACAACATTGCAGGACGAGATCGAGGCTACAGGCCTTTGGGACCTCGATGCGCGTGTCGATCAGGCGATGGACGCGCTCGGCTGTCCGCCCGGCGATTTTGCGGTCGATAAACTTTCCGGCGGCGAGCGCCGCCGCATCGCGCTGTGTAGGCTGCTCCTCGAACAGCCAGAGCTCTTGCTCCTCGACGAGCCTACAAATCATCTCGACGCGGAAACCGTCAATTGGCTGGAGGGCCACCTGCGCGCTTACCCCGGAGCGATCCTGATCGTCACCCACGACCGCTATTTTCTCGACAATGTCACGGGATGGATTCTCGAACTCGATCGTGGCCGCGGCATCCCCTACGAAGGCAATTATTCCGCCTGGTTGAAACAAAAGCAGAAGCGCCTCGCCCAGGAAGGCCGCGAAGAGGAGGCGCGGCGGCGTCAGCTCGAGGCCGAGTCTGAATGGATCGCGGCGAGCCCCAAGGCGCGGCAGGCCAAATCCAAGGCCCGCATCCAGCGCTATCAAGAACTCTTCGCCAAGCAGAACGACAAGGCGCCAGCGGCGGCGCAGATCATTATCCCCGTGGCCGAGCGGCTCGGCAACAATGTCATTGAATTTTCGCATCTCTCCAAGGGCTTCGGCGACACGCTGCTGATCGACGATCTCTCGTTCAAATTGCCACCCGGCGGCATCGTCGGCGTGATCGGCCCGAACGGTGCCGGCAAAACCACTTTGTTCCGGATGATCACTGGCGAGGTGAAGCCGGATGCCGGCACGATCGAAATCGGCGAATCGGTTCATCTCGGCTATGTCGATCAGTCGCGCGATGCCCTCGACGGCAAAAAAACCGTATGGGAAGAGATTTCCGGCGGCAATGAGCTTCTCACGCTCGGCAAGCGCGAGGTAAATTCGCGCGCCTATACTTCCGCCTTCAATTTCAAGGGCCCGGATCAGCAAAAGAAAGTTGCGAACTTGTCGGGCGGCGAGCGTAATCGCGTGCATCTCGCCAAAATGCTGAAATTGGGCGCCAACGTCCTGCTGCTCGACGAGCCGACCAACGATCTCGACGTCGACACGCTGCGCGCCCTCGAAGAAGCGCTCACCGATTTTGCGGGCTGCGCGGTCGTCATCTCGCATGACCGCTTCTTCTTGGATCGCATCGCGACGCATATGCTCGCCTTCGAGGGCGACAGCCATGTCGAATGGTTTGAAGGCAATTTTGCTGATTACGAGGAAGACAAAAAGCGCCGCCTAGGAATCGACAGCGTCATCCCGCACCGGCTAAAATATAAGCAGTTTTCGCGGTGAGGGCTGCCAGGCGGCGAACGGCGGTTACGCCGCTATCCCTTCAACGGTCAATCGATGCACGTCGGTACGTTCGCTCGCGTGTTCGAATGTGATCGCACACACATTGCCCTTATCGTCCAAATCGAGAACCGTATGATCGTCGAGATCCTTGGTCTCGGCAATATCGTGATCCCGAAACTCGATGTACAAAGTGTCGGTATCCGCGAAGTATTGAACCTTCATGGCTTAAATCCTCGATCGAAGAAGGCATTATGCACGGTCTCGCGGTCGGGCAAAAGGATAACCCGAAGGAACCGCCCCTCCATCTCGTCAATTTTCGCCCAAAGCCGGACGCGGCCGTCAGCCTGGACCTGCCTTCGCTCCGGCGCCGCAATGACACGCTCAATCCATTCGTCTCGAATTATCGCACGGTCGGGACGCACGCGAATTGCTCGAAAGTACTCTGTAACTTTCACGGTACAAGAGTCCTAGTGATCCCGGCGCGCTTCCCTTAAGAATTGCGGCAGAACATAAATCTCTTAACACAGCAAGATCGTTTCTTCCTCGGCAAGACGCGGCGCATACGCCCGCCTTCAAAAGCGACAGCCATGTCGAATGGTTCGAGGGCAATTTTGCGGAGTACGAGGAAGACAAAAAGCGCCGCCTAGGAATCGACAGCGTCATCCCGCACCGGCTAAAATATAAGCAGTTTTCGCGGTGAGGGTTGGAATAGCTCGTCAGTATCACATGTCATGCCCGGGTCAAGGCCACGGCTGTCCGGTTCGATTTTGCTGGGCAAAGCGCACGGCATTGATTCTAAGAGTCTGTCCGGGAAGATCATATTGGATTGCATAGCTTTCTTAACATGAGACGGATGGACGCGAGCTTGACGAATGCGAGCGCTTTGCGATTGAGGCATTCCCAATCCTTGGCCAGCCTTCGGCATCGCCCGAGCCAA
>DATBQJ010000140.1:0-3238 GCA_036560885.1 Methylocella sp. | reverse complement strand
TCGCGCGCATGACAGTCTCAGCCGCGTCATTTGCATAGATAATGCGTCGATCTGCTGTGGCAAGAATCAAACCAAAGCCTGCACGGGCCATCACGCTTCCCAGCAATTCCGAAAGCGTCTTGTCCTTGCTGCGGAGATCGCGGAAGAGAAAGGTACGCTCCATGTGGGACGTGATCATTTGCATTCGTTCGACTCCGGCGAAAGCAAGGCCCGACTTCGATTGAAGGGGACGCTAATCGGTCGTTGCGGTCGCCGCCTCATCAAGATTGATGAGGCGCGTAAGTTTCTTGCGATTTTTTGAAAAATGCCGCGTTAGAGCGGGCTCGTCAGCCGCGTCGAGGCAATCACTGTGAGAAGCGCGACGATATCGACTTGCCGATTGCAGCCGGTCTTTTCCAACACGCCGCGCACATGCGTGCGGATGGTGTTCGCGGAAGTGCCGCCATCCGTGGCAATGTCTTCCACGGTTTTTCCGGAGGCGAGCCCCCGGGCGACGCGCGCCTCGGCGGGCGTCAGATCAAACAAGGACTGCACCAGCTCGACAGGCGGCGCTTGTGGCAGGGTCACGGGAGTTAGGACGAGCACGGCGGTGCAGCGCACGAAGACATCCCGCGCGGACAAACGGATGGGAACGACATGTGCGACCATCATCGCTTCGGCACCAGCGTCGCGGACTGGGAAGGAGCGCACGCCGCCGCCCGCCAAATCAATTGCGGCGATCGCGTCGCGCAACAGACTATCTGCGCTTTTGTCCTTCAGCGACACGCGATCCTGAGCCCGCCACTGAACATAGCCGGTGAGTGCCTCGATTAAAGAATTGGCGGCAAGTACCTTGCCTTGCTCATTGAGCACCAGCGCGGGAAGGCCGAGAGCGGCAAGCGTTTCGCTGGCGATGCGCGTCCGCTCCAGCTGCAAGCGCGCGGACATCAACGCGCTGCGGGCGAGATGGGGGCGCAGCTCATCGAGTTTCTCGACGACGGCGCGTTCCACAGGTCCACGTTCGGTTCGCCGCGTCAATACAAAACTCACTTTTTCCCCTGTGGGGATCGGAATAGCCGTGGCCGCTACCCACCCAACGCCCAGCGGGCGGTACATGTCGCGGTTGATCGGTTCCAGATCCCATTCGTCAGGCGTGAAAATGTCGCTTTCAGTTAAAAATCCGGCGTGGCGCGCAGAAAAAAAACGAGCAACGGCCTGTCCGCGCCAGAACCAACCTTCCTTCACAAATTTTGCGGTGGCTTCGTGGGCTATTGGCGAAGCTGTCCAGAATGTTACGTCATTTTTGGTTATGAATAAGGAACACCCTCTCTTCGACTCGGCCATTTGCGCGACCTCATCAAGAACGCCGGGCCAAAGCTCCGGCATGAAGGAACTTTCGTAAATTCGATCAATGAGTTCCGGGTCCATGGATTGCTTGTCCAGATTACAGCGTCAGTAACAATTGGTTTTGGATCATATCTAGCGATCACGCGTTCGCAAGCGATCGACAGCAGAGCGGGCATCGCCGGTGCGCTGCGGCGGAACGGACACCAGAGACCAAGAGTGATGATTAAATACTTTTCTAATTCCATAAATAATAAAAGAACTTTATTATGTGTCCATGGTGGGAATGTCTCAAAGAGCAATCGCCAGTGGCCGCTTGGCCAAAGCTGGCGGGTTTGCCTTCAAGTTTGCCCCCCTCTGGGAGTTGTTCGGGCGCGCCTTCGAGATGGAGATGGCGCTTCGCCGGCCATTTCTTTGGCTGCCGGTCGCGGCCGGCACGGGGGTCGTCCTTTATCTTTACGCCGACCGCGAACCTTCGCTTTGGCTGATCGCGCCCGCGGCGGTGGTGCTCGGCGTGCTCGCTTATCTTGCCCGCGCGAAGCGGCTCGCGTTTTACTTCCTCTGCGGGCTTTGCGCGGTCTTCGCCGGCGAACTGTCGGCTGCCTTGCGGACGGCGCGGGTCGGCTGTGCGCTCCCGTCCACATATGGCCTCAGAGGGCGGTGTCCTGTACAATCTAGTACACAGATTCCATGAAGCTCCGAGTTCCCGCATTTAAGCGTATCGTTTCAAAATAAGGACCGGCTCGGCTTTAATACAGCGATGAGCAACATTTCGAGTGCGTTCGTCTTGCGCAAAATCATTAGTTTCACGGCGACCATAGCGCTGGTCCTCACTATGATCGCAAATCTGCCTCACTCTGCTTCTGCCGCCAACCGGGATGAGTTGTGGGCCGTCGTCCACGGCATCTGTGTGCCAGCCTATGAAAGCATCGGCGTGGAGTTTCCTTGTTCCGAGGTCAACATTGCCGATGGTCTGGACCGCGGTTTTGTCGTGCTCCGCGTGCCCTCAAGTGCTACCCACGTTGTCGTTGTCCCAACCACGCGGATTTCGGGCATCGAAAGCCCGGTGTTGCTAAATAAAAATGCCCCAAACTATTGGGAGGCAGCTTGGGATGCCCGCCGTTTCGTCGAGGAGGGCGCGCGCCGGCAGTTGCCGCGTGACGAAATCGGGATGGCCATTAATTCGGCGGCTAGCCGCAGCCAGGACCAGCTGCACATTCATGTTTCGTGCATCGCCCCGAAGGTCGCCGAGTTCCTGCGCCGCCACCAGACGGAGATTCACAAAAGCTGGTCGATACTTAGGACCAGGCTTCTCGGTCACAGATTTGCGGCAATGAAGGTCGAAACGGAGAGCTTGGACCATGTGGATCCCTTTAAGCTGGCCGCGCGCGGTCTACCATCAGGCAAGCTTTCGATGGCAAACCAAACACTGGCTGTGATCGGAGCGACATTCGATGACGGCAGGACCGGTTTTTATCTTTTAACTAACGACCCCAGTGCACAAGGAAACATTGTAGGTGCGGAAGCGCTGCTTGATGATAGGTGCGCCAATTGATCCAGGCCGGATACGAGAACGTATCGCAGTACACTTGGGCAACGATTCCCGTTCCATCCAGGGAAATAGCGAGCTATGTTCATAATCCTTGCGTCGCTGCTTGGCCTATTGCGCGGGCCGGCCCCAGCGGAAACGGGCTAGCCGGCTTCTCTTACCCAGTCCTCATTGCCCGGGCGAGTGCTGTCCGGTGTAGCCGACTTTTTGAAAAGGTCATTTTGCGCGGCTTGCCGCAATGGCCGGCGCGAGAGTAGAAACGGGGATGTCCGTTTCTACATCAAACGTCCCGCTCATTGTCGATGACCTCTGCAAGATCTTTGGCAAAACCGTCGCCGTCGAGTCGCTCTCTTTCTCGCTTAACGC
>DATBQJ010000139.1:0-4708 GCA_036560885.1 Methylocella sp. | reverse complement strand
CGAGGCTATTTCAAAGGCTCTCGCGCATGGCGAACAGGCGCTGTTGTTTCTCAACCGGCGGGGCTACGCGCCGTTGACACTTTGCCGCGCCTGCGGGCATCGATTTCAGTGCCCGAACTGCACCGCCTGGCTCGTCGAACACCGTTTCCGGCGGGCGCTGATTTGCCATCATTGCGGCCATCTCGAACAAAGGCCCACGGTATGCCCGGCCTGCGAGGCGGCCGAGTCGCTCACCGCCTGCGGCCCCGGCATCGAGAGATTGGCCGAGGAAGCGGCGGCGCTTTTTCCGCGGGCGAGGATTCTCGCCCTCTCCTCGGATTTTCCCGGCGGCACGGAGCGGCTTCGCGCCGAAATCGCAGCGATCTCGCGCGGCGAATGCGATATCGTCATCGGCACCCAGCTTGTTGCCAAGGGGCATAATTTCCCGCGTCTTTCGCTCGCCGGCGTCATCGACGCGGACATTGGCTTGACATCGGGCGATCCGCGCGCAGCCGAACGGACCTTTCAATTGCTGCAACAGGTGACCGGCCGCGCCGGCAGATTTGAGACCGAGGGCCAGGCCTTTATCCAAACCTGGCAGCCCGAGCATCCGGTGATGCGGGCGTTGCTGTCCGGCGATAGCGAGCGCTTTTATGAGGAGGAAATAAACCAGCGCCGGCGCGCCGGACTGCCGCCGTTCGGGCGTCTCGCCGCCCTGATCGTGTCGGGCAAGGACAGCGCGTCCACCGAGGCTTTTGCACGGGCGTTCGCGCGGGCCGCCCACACCCTGCCGCCATCGGACGGTTGGGCGCTGACCCCGGCCGGCGCATTGCCGAAGGAGAACGAGCTGAGTTTGCTCGGGCCGGCCGAGGCTCCGGTTGCGGTCATCCGCGGGCGCCACCGTTTCCGGCTCTTGGTGCGGGCGCCGCGCTCCTCTGATTTGCAAGGATTTTTGCGCGCATGGCTCGCGGCGGGGCCGCCGCAAAAAGGCAGCGTGCGGGTCGCCATCGATGTCGATCCGCAAAGCTTTTTGTGACCTATCCTTGGCCGAAGCCGGGTGATAAAAAGGGGCTGCGGTATGGAATTGGCCCAATGTGACCATGATCACGATGGAACGCCAAGGAGGGAAGATGCTCGTCCGTATTTTGTCTGCAGGTATTATTGCGTCATGCCTGTTCGTCGCTCCCGCCAAGGCCCAGGCCGAATTAGAGGACATCCGCACCTACTGTATGAGCGACATAGAGCGGCTGTGCAAAGGCATCGAACCGGGCGGCGGCCGGATCCTGCACTGCCTTAAGGCCCATAAGAAGGAAATGTCCGTGAGTTGCGCCCAGGCGCTGCAGAAACTCAAAGCGAAAAGGCAGTAGCTCCTCTGGAAACCCTCACTGTTCTTCAACGCTTTCGGCGCGCCGCTGTGCAGGTCGCCATCGATGGCGATTAGCAATCCTTGCTCAGCGCCAAAACGGCGGCTCGCCGCCCTACCCAACCTGCCTTACACCTCAGGCTCCGGAGCCAAGCTGTCGGGCTCGCAATTTGAATCCAAGCGCGAGAAGGCAAGCACCGAAAAAGGTCGCATAGGCGCCAACCCACCAGGTCACCACCAAGGCGCCGAACATCGGCGCCGCGATCAGCACGATTCCGAAAACAATCGAAATGACCCCGCCGAGCGCCAGCCACCAGCGGCCGTGGTCCGCTGCGAGATTGAAGGCCGCGCGAAGCTCCAGCACCCCTGAAACGAGAGCCCAAGCCGCGAGAAGACCGACAAAGACCAGCACCGTAAGGCCAGGCATGGCCATGGCGGCAATCCCCGCCACGATGCCCGCGATGCCCTCGAAAATAAAAAATCCAAACCGTTCGTTCTTGCTTGCCGCGCGCACGGCGGCAACAATTGCCAAGATTCCATCGATGATCAGAAAGACCGCGAACAGGCCGACGAGCGACAACAGAGTCGGACCCGGGAAAAGGAACGCGATCAAGCCGATAACGAGCCCGAAAACGCCCCGCGCCATGACAACCGTCCAGTTGCGCGCAAGGGTTGAACTGAGGCTAAGATCGAAATCCGGCTTTTCGCCAAAGAAACTCATTGTGTGGTTCCTTTCTTAAATGTGCCGTCGCGGGGGAGGTCCGCGCCTGCCCAAGATTAAACTTAATGCCGCGCGCGAAAACGTCGAGAGGCGAACGCGCGGCATTGTTGTGCACTTTCCCATCCGGCTTGGCGCTGGCTGGCCCAACCGGAAGAGCAAACGAGAATCGCGGATTCACCGGGCGGCTTCTACCCCTGCGATATGAGCTGGCGGCCCCCGCGTGATCGGATTGAGTGAGACCGGACCACGCGCCAGGAAGCACCGGTTCATTGCGGCGATGCGTGGCCTTGAATTGCGGCCGTTACCGACGTCGCGCCGCTGTTGCTGCCAATCGTTAGAGTCACATACACCGGGTTCTTCGTTCCAGTCAAGCTCGCGCCCGTTGCCCCCGCGTTGAACCTGTATCGCAAGGTAGCCTCCTGCACGATCTGCACCCCAAGGTTCACGCCATTTATGGTCCCCCCGAACATGAAAGAACCGGCTGATTGTTTCTTCAAGTATCCGGGTGGGAGGGTGGCGGTGAAGGTGCCAACCTGGAACGTGACCGCATTGGCATTGAGATTGATCGCGTTTTTGGCGGCGCTACTCAAGGTGACGAGGGAACGAACATTAAAAGAATCCGTGTTGGGAGCGTTGCCGAAGGCGATTTGGAGCTGCGTGGCGCTGAAGGCGAGGAAAGGCAGCCCTGGCGGCGGCGGAATAATGCCCACGCCAAAGGGTGCACTCCCCACCTTGATGTTGGTCCCCACCACCGTGTTGGTGGCCGTGTCAATCACCGACACAGTGTTGGAGCTCTGATTCGCGACATAGGCGTGCTTCCCGTCTGGCGAGACGGCGATCCCAATCGGCCCTGCCCCCACCGGAAACTCGGTTACCTTGGATTTGGTGGCCGTGGCGATCACGGAAACGTCGCTGGAGGCAAAATTCGCAACATAGGCGTGTTTCCCATCCGGGGTGAAGGCGATCCCAAACGGGACAACCCCCACCGGAATCGTGGTCGCCTCGACGGTGTTGGTGGCCGTGTCGATCACCGAAACAGTGTCGTCATCATCATTCCCGACATAGGCGTGTTTCCCATCCGGGGTGACCGCGATCGGAAAGGGGTGCCCCCCCACCGTGAGGGTGGCCGCCTCCACCGTGTTGGTGGCCGTATCGATCACCGTAACGGTGCCAGGGCTGACATTATTCACGACATAAACGTGCTGTCCATCCGGGGTGACCGCGACGGCAAAGGGATTAGGCCCCACCGCGAGTGTGGGCCCCACCGTGTTGGTGGCGGTGTCGATCACCGAAACGGTGCCGTCCGTAAAATTCGGGACATAGGCGTGTAGCCCATCCGGGCTGATGGCGACTCCAATCGGGCCATTCCCCACTGGAATCGGAGTGCCCACCACACTGTTGGCGACCGTATCGATCACCGCGACATTGTTAGACTGAAAATTTGCGACATAAGCGTGTTTCCCATCCGGAGTGACGGCGACTCCTGAGGGGAAAAATCCCACTGGGACTGTCGCCACCACCTTGTTGGTTGGAATGTCGATCACTGAGACGGTGTTGGCGCCGCTATTCGTGACATAGGCAAAGGGCGCTGCTTCCGCCGGCTGGGCCACCAAGCCCAGCCCCATCGCCAGCATGATGGCTAAGAGAGCACCAAAACCCCGCCCGCGCGTCGCGCGGCCTCCATTACGATTGTTGCTATACATAAAACATCCCTTCCCAAATATTCCGGCATTTTCTTGCCGCCGGATTAACCCTCAGCTTACTTGCCTTCAGTTCTTCCGGCAAGGCCAAGCCCGCGCGCCGGAAGCGGGCCCGCGCAACCATAGTGGGTCAAGCTTTTCCATGCCGTTTCGGCGCATTTCTACGGTCGCAAGCCGCCCATGTAAAATCCATGAAACGATTACGTGATGATATCAGACAATTAAGAATATTTGTATCACTTCTGGCAGGCAATGCCAACGAAGTCCCACGCGTGCGGAGATCGAGCCACAACGCTGGCCTCGGCTCAGAGCCTGATTCAACAACCTACGCAGAGACTTAGCCCTCACCCTGCGGAGGGCAAAGCATTTGAAACAACCGCCTAACTTGCTTCCGCAAGAAGCGAAAGCTGGGCCTTTGTGTCGCCGCTGGTATCGGTGAGGTGGGTCGGATAATCACCCGTAAAGCAATGGTCGGTGTATTGCGGCCGGATCGGATCGCGACCCTTCTCGCCCATCGCCCGGTAAATGCCGTCGACGGAGAGAAATGCGAGCGAATCGCAGCCAATGTAGGCGCGCATTTCGTCGAGCGTGTGGGTCGCGGCGAGTAATTTGTCGCGCTCCGGCGTATCGATCCCGTAATAGTCCGGGTGGGTGATCGGCGGCGACGAAATCCGGAAATGCACCTCGCGCGCGCCGGCCTCGCGCATCATCCTTACGATTTTCACCGATGTCGTTCCGCGCACAATCGAATCGTCGATCAGCACGATCTTTTTGCCGGCGACGACCGCGCGGTTGGCGCTGTGCTTTAAGCGCACGCCCAATTCCCGCACGGATTGGAAAGGCTGAATGAACGTGCGCCCGACATAATGATTGCGGATAATGCCGAGTTCAAATGGAATTCCGGAATGCTGCGCGAAGCCGAGCGCCGCCGGCACGCCGGAATCG
>DATBQJ010000138.1:0-9020 GCA_036560885.1 Methylocella sp. | reverse complement strand
ATGGCGCAGACCGGCGACCCGACCGGCACCGGCGCAGGCAAATCCGATCTGCCCGATATTCGCGCGGAATTTTCAGCCGAGCCATTTGTGCGCGGCACAGTCGGCATGGCGCGCTCGCAAGATCCGGATTCTGCCAATTCGCAGTTCTTTATCTGCTTTGCCGATGCGGGGTTCCTGAACAACAAATATACCGTTGTCGGCCAGGTGATTTCAGGCATGGACGTCGTCGATAAGATCAAGAAGGGCAGTAAGGAAGACAATGGCGTGGTGACCGATCCCGACAAGATCGTCAAGATGCAGCTCGCCACCGATGCCGCAGCGGGGAAGCAATGACCCGAGGATGGGACATCTCGCCCGTTGATCAGGCGGCCTTGGCATAGCGCATCAGCTTGGCGACAAGTTCGGCCTGACGGCTGGTATCTGTCTTCGCGAAGACAGTTTTGACCTGATTGCGGAGTGTGCCGACGCTCACCCCGCGCATCCGGGCGATTTCCTCGATATCGCTGCCGTTGGCGAGGGCAATTGCGATCGCCGCCTCCGCTCCGGTGAGGCCAAAAACCTGGCGCAGGATCTGCGCGTGCGGGGCTTGCCGCGCGTCCGGGTCGTCGATCGTCAAGATGGCGCGTGCTTGCTGGAACAGATCGGCCGCCGATCTTGCCACGGGCGCACCGTGGACAAGAAGGGGCGCGGCGCCTGGCCGGGCAAGAGCAACCCCCCCAACCGGCTCGGCTTCATACAGAGTGCCACGCGCAATCACCGAGCCGATCAAATTTTGAAGAGCCCCATCGCACTCCCGGCCTGTGGCCGTCAAAGTTCCACCACGCACGGCAATTCCCACGCCCATCATAGCCTCGGCCTTGGCGTTCATGCGCACGACCCGTCCTCTCCTATCAAGAAGGAGGGCGCCGCACTCGAACGCGGCGAGCGCGTCGAGCAACCCTTCCTGGTAGCTGGTCATGACACGCACGGTCAATTGTCCGGCCCGGCGGAGGTGAGGCAGCAGGGCGAGCATGGTTGCGGCCTTATGGTCAGAGAGGGGCTCCGACCCAAGGTCGCCGGGCAAGTCCAAAACAAGGCTATTTCGGCCATGGCCGGCCAGTCTTATCGCGGCGCCGACGTTGATTTTAAGAGGAATCGTGTATTCGACGGTGAAGCGATGATGGTCGATTTCCCAGGGTGAAAAGACCATCTGCTCCATCACGATGTCATGGCCTTGGTCGAATTCGTTCAGCGCGCGTGCCAAAGGCAAGCATTTTTCCGTCAGCCAGCCGGTGCGCACGCCGACCTCCACGGTTTCGTCCATCGATTCCGAACCGATGGGTATGGACCCGGAGGTCGGCGCCCCGAGCAATAGCGCCCCCGGAGCGCCAGCAACGTCCGCGATTTGCGCCAGCAGGCCGCGCCAGAGTTCGGGCCGCGCCGCCGCCTCGTAAGCGCGATCGATGAGGAAGGTGAGCCGGGATGCATCCAGTTGAGGCATGATCGCTCAATCTCGCTATGTTGTGGCCGGGGACTTTATCATCTACCAAACGCGATATGTCATATACAATTTGGGACATGCGGCCGGATGCCCGCGGTCATACTATAACTAATTCGTGACGATAATGAAATTCACATAATTCGCGCATTGGGTTCTAAAGGCAAATCTTCCGCGAACGGAATAGTTTATTCCGGTGGGATGCCACCAGGCGCTTGCCGGGGAATACGAGCCTGCGTCGTCGAGTAAAGAAGGTAAATATCGGCAGTTACTCGAAAAACAACGGGGAGACGTCAAAAGCTATGAAGTTGGACCCGAATACCCAATATATCACGGTATATGTAAAGCATATGGCAGATGAACTTGCCGAACTCGCGGCATATGCGGGGTGCGGCCGTTTATCTGAACTTTTTGCTTTAGCTTCGATTGAAGCGGAAAACTGTGCGCCGGTTGTCCCTGCAAGGCGGCGCCCCATCGCAACGGCAAGGAAGACGATCGAACGTCCGGTGGCTCGCATTTTGGCGTGGCGCCCTAAATCCCGTCCGGCGGCTTTGGGCTCGGGCGCCGCCGACAAGATCGAAGCGACAATCAAGGGAGATCATGACGAGGCGTCCTTTCCCGGAAAGACAATATAAAATCGGGCACTTCCTAGAACCCAGTCCCGGCAGCTGGGAATAGCGAAGATCCAATATGAAGAGTGGGAACCCGCGGGCGCGTGCCGGTCCTGGCGTGCCGCGTCTTGCGCTTTCGCTGCCACGGCAGGCATCAGCAAAAGCGCGGGAGCTCGATCTGGAAATACCCGGCTTCCAGCTACAGCCCTCTTTCCTATCCAACCCTCAAGGCTTTATAAGGGGCGTATCAATTGGGCGCGAGGCCCGCTGGCCTCGTTAAAACCGGGGAAAATCCGATGGCAAAGCCAGGAAGCGGCAGTATTTTCCTTCTCGTTCCGCGCACCCCCGAGAGAGCGCTCGTCATAAGTTCCGCGCTTACTGTCGTTAGCTTTTTGTGCCATATTTTTTTCCTTTTCCTCGTCGATCCTTGGAAAGTTATACCTATTTCCAAAGAGGACGCGTTGGCCTATTCAACGATTCCCTTGGGTTTTAGCGTTGTGTTTTTCGCGGCCTCCATTTATAGCTTTATAAAAATAGATTCGCGATCCATGGTCCATGTAGTTCTACTTATATTTGCGGCCGGTTTTGGAAGCTTTAGTTTTCACGGGATTCTGGGGTTTGTCCACCATTACCTAAATCTCGCGGTCCTGGCCTCGTACCCCAGATAAATTTGTTGTGTTGCATTCTCGGATTTGCAATGGCAGCCGTTTAGATCGCGGTTGGTGGCGGCCCGAGCGTCAGACGAGGATGGCTTTTTCGAACGATGAGGGCGGGGCTTTTGTGAAATGGACCCGCGAAGCGGGACCACAAGAAGCGGTTTCTTAGAGCGGACTTTCTATCAAACTGTATCATAGCCGCAGGCGGCGGAGTAGTTTTCGCACTCGGCGGGTTTGAAAATGTCTGCGCAGGTTTCAGGCGCGCGCAGCAAGCTTGCGACGGTTCGTTCGGCGATTTTCCGCAGATGAGCTTTCAGCTTGGAATAGGCGTTTTCGATCGGGTTCATGTCGGGGCTGTAGGGCGGCAGATAGCGCAGCTCCGCCCCGGCGTCTTTTATCAGCGGCGCGAACCGCGGCCCCTTGTGGTTTGCGAGATTTTCCGTGATCACGATATCGCCCTTCGAAAGCGCGGGAAGGAGGCATTTCTCCACCCATTCCTCGAACAAGGCAGCGTTGATCGGCCGGTCGTAGACCTTCGGCGCCGCAAGGCGGGTGGACGCCTCCTCGACGGCATCGATGTGCCAGAGTGGAATCCGATTGTGCTAACTTCCGTCGTGGACGCTTTCAAATGGTTCTCGATACCCTGTCCGCGCCAGAACCAACCTTCATTCACAAATTTTGCGGTGGCTTCGTGGGCTATTGGCGAAGCTATCCAGAATGTTACGTCATTTTGGTGATGAATAAGGAACACCCTCTCTTCGACTCGGCCATTTGCGTGACCTCATCAAGAACGCCGGGCCAAAGCTCCGGCACGAAGGAGCTTTCGTAAATCCGGTCAACGAGTTCCGAATCCATGGACTGCTTGCCCACATTACGGCGTCAGCAACAATTGGTTTTGGATCATACCTAGCGATCACACGTTCGCAAGCAATCAACAGTAGGGCGCGCATCGCCGGTGCGCTGCGGCGGAACGGACACAGAGACGGAGAGTGATGATTAAATACTTTTCTAATTCCATAAATAATAAAAAAACTTTATTATGTGTCCATGGTGGGAATGTCTCAAAGAGCAATCGCCAGTGGCCGCTTGGCCAAAACTGGCGGGTTTGCCTTCAAGTTTGCCCCGCTCTGGGAGTTGTTTGGGCGCGCCTTCGAGACGGAGGTGGCGCTTCGCCGTCCGTTTCTTTGGCTGCCGGTCGCGGCCGGCACGGGGGTTGTCCTTTATCTTTACGCCGATCGCGAGCCATCCCTTTGGCTGATTGCGCCCGCCGCCATCTCGTTCAGCGTGCTCGCTTATCTTGCCCGCACGAAGCGGCTCGCGTTTTACTTCCTCTGCGGGCTTTGCGCGGTCTTCGCGGGCGAACTTTCGGCGGCCTTGCGGACGGCGCGGGTCGCGGCGCCTGTCCTCGACAAGATCAGGATCGTCACGCTGCACGGTTTTATCGAGGAGATGGACTTTCGCCGCTATGGCGCGCGCTTTCTTTTGCGGGTTCATTCTGCCGAAGGGCTTGCGCCGGAACAAACACCCTACCGTGTTCGCCTTTCCATGCGCCGGGCGCCGCCATTCGAGGCCGGAACCTATGTGAGCCTCAAGGCCAGGCTGCTCCCCCCCGCCCGCGCGAGCCTTCCCGGCGGCTATGATTTCGCGCGCGACGCCTGGTTCGCGCAGCTCGGCGCGGTCGGCAATGTGTTGGGGCGCATCGAAATCGTGCCGTCTCCGGAACCGCCCGGGTTAGCGGCTTCGGCGATGATGGCGATCGATCGCGGCCGCAATGCGCTGGCGCGCCGTATCGACACAATCGTGGGCGGCGATTCGGGGGCGATCGCGGCAGCGATGGTAACGGGCAAGCGCGACCTCTTGTCCGACGAAGCCAAGGAAGTCATCCGCGAGGCCGGCATCTTTCACATCATTACGATCTCCGGCGTCCAGATGACGCTCGTCGCGGCGATCTTTTTCGTCGGCCTGCGCCGTCTCTTGGCTTTGAGCCAGACGCTCGCGCTTTCCTATCCGATCAAGAAATGGGCCGCTCTCTTCGCGATCGCGGGCGCGCTTTTTTACGATATCGCGACCGGCTCGCGGGTTGGCACCGAACGCGCTTTGTTCATGACCCTGATTATGCTGGCTTCGGTTCTGCTTGACCGGCAGGCTTTGACCATGCGCAATCTCGCCATCGCCGCGGCGCTTGTCATTCTGATCCAGCCGGAAGCGATCATGGGCGCGAGCTTCCAATTGTCGTTCGCGGCGGTGGCGGCACTCGTTGCCGTTTATGAAGCACGCATCGCCGCGTGGAGCCGTGACGAGCCGGTTAAGGCATCCCGCCCGGTCGAAGGCGAGCGCAAGCGCATGGCGCTCGAGACCTTAAGACCGCTGCTGCGGCGCGGACCTTTGGGACTGTTGTTTGCGACCTTCTGCGCGACATCTGCCACGGCTTCCTTCATGGCCTATAATTTCCACGAGCTTAGCCCCTATGTGCTGATCGGCAATCCGCTGACCCTCACCATCATCGAAATTTTCGCGGTGCCGGGCGCACTCCTCGGCACTTTGCTTTATCCGCTCGGCCTCGATGCGTTCGTTTGGAGATATGTGGGCCTTGGCATCGACGGCGTGATGTGGGCCGCGCGCGGGATCGGAAGCTGGCCTGGATCGACGATCCACCTGCCGGCTTTCGCGCCCTGGGCGATTGTTTTTCTCAGCCTCGCGGTGCTTTCTTCCGTGCTATGGCGGACCGCGATCTTGCGCGCGACGGCACTCCCGCTTGCCGCGCTTGGCCTCCTCGGCGCCGCGGCTGGGCCTTCCTTCGACATGGCGGTGGCGCCCGCGGGCGACGCCGTGGCGTTCCGCGCGGCGGATGGGAGGCTCGCGGTGATTGGCCGCGGCAAAAATGCGTTTTCGGCCGAGCAATGGCTGCGCGCCGACGCCGACGGACGCCCGGCCTCCGAGGCTTTGACCAAAGCAAATTGCGACAAGCTCGGTTGTGTCGGCACTCTCGCCTCCGGGCGCACACTTGCGCTCGATTTCAACACGCAAGCTTTCGCCGAGGATTGTACCCGCGCGGATATTATCGTCACCCCGCGTTTCGCGCCCTTGGGCTGCGCGGCTGCGATCGTCATCGACCGCGAAAAGCTGAAAGTGACCGGAGCGCTCACTCTTGCTTTTGCAAAGGACGGCGCCGTGCAAATGGTTGCTGCCCGCGCGGCGGACGAAGACCGTCCCTGGTCTCCCGCGCCGAAGCGCGGCTGGGGGCGCGCCCCGCCGCTTGTGCAAAATCAAGATACCAGCGATGAGTCGGAGCCTGGCGAGGGCGCCGATGCGTCGCCGTTGGAATAGCGGATCACATCAAGTCCGGGGTTTTCCGGACTGCGGCGCACGCTTTTATGCGCGGATCGGGTAGTGTCCCAGTTTGAATTTCAGTAATGGGTGGGAAGCGGTCATTCGCTCCTGATTTCTGCGCGCCGTGTGTGGCTGTTTCTATTGAGGCGACTTTGCGGTGCGATCGTAGCCGCAGTGGCGGAGGCGTAGCCCATGGGCATGCTTGCTGCGTACCAGCGCCAGGACATCCTCTACCACTTCGTGAAGCGCTTCGAGGAGCTGGCGGTGGTGCTCTGCATTGAGGCCGGCAGGCCGATCAACCTCCTGTTGTATTAATGCAACGCCTACTCGCTTTCTCAGTATACTGATGGATTCCTACGATCCGCACGTTATCATTAAGCTTGGTTATGCGACGACGCTCGCGGAAGGCAGGCCGAGCATGAGTATTTGGGACAATCCCGAACTTGTTGGAAGTAAAATGCGCGGTCGTAAAAAATCAGCCCGGCCGCTCGTGGCGGCAGCGGCGCTTTTCACCGCGGCCATAACGTTAGCGCCACAAGTCTCCTTCGCCGACGAAGATGGTGTCAACCATCCACTCGCGAAGTGGTAGGATGCTCAGGAGCCACTTTGACCGTGAAGTCGCCTAGTCGCGCTGCGCGGATGCCCGCTAATATGGCGGCGTTCAGGTAGTAGAAGAAGTGATCACGCGCTGGCGTTTCTAGACGGATATTAAATAGAGGCGAAGAATGAAAAGACGTACAAGTGGGACACTAGTGTTGACAGCAACTTTTCTCCTGCTCAATACGGCAATTGCGCAGGAGATAATCAAGAACAAGCCGACTCCCAGCCGCGCCGAATGGGCGCCGCTCGGTCAAGCGTACGGGCGGGACTATTCGACATCCGACGTAACCAAGGTCGTCGTAATTGGCAGCGGGACGCCTGCGGCCGACACTCGTCACAGCGGAATCTCCGTCGCGGTTGTCGTCAACGGTCAGCCTTACATTATCGACTGTGGCCCAGGCTTTTGGCGAGACTCGCAAGCGAGCACTCCGGCCTACGGTGGAAAGATCGCTGCCCTCGAACCGAAGAAGCTGACCCTCCTATTTCTCACCCATTTGCACTTTGACCACACTGAAGGCCTGGCGGAATTTATGCTCGCGCCCTGGACCCTTGAACGCGAAGGGGCGCCTCGGGTCTATGGACCGCCGGGTACGGAGAACATGGTTAACCACCTCATGCAGGCCTACACGAAAGATATTTACATCCAGATGTTTGGCCTAGAACGGACGAATGCCACGGGCTGGAAATTTCTAGCGAAAGAAGTGCTGCCCGGTGAGGTCTACAAGGACAATAACGTCCGGATCACCGCCTACCAGAACAAGCACGGCAGTTGGGATTACTCGTATGCTTACCGCGTCGTCACCTACAAACCGGATGGAACCGTGGACCGGACGATTGTCTTCAGCGGCGACACGGCACTCTTTGATGGTATGGAAGAGGTCTACGCTGGCGCAGACATTCTGTTCCACGAGGCATACAGCTTCGATCCGAAGACCAACCCGTACGACGCCAAGGCACCTGTGACCGTGGACTACATGAACGCATTTCATACTTCGACAGAACAGCTGGCAGGCGTTCTCAAGAAGGTGAATCCCAAGGTGACTGTGCTGTACCATTACGTAACATTCACGCCCGCGAATGCGACCGACCAAGAGCGAGGTGTCAAAGAGATCAAGAAGTTCGGTTACAAGGGTGTCGTGATTCAGTCACAGGACGCAGACATCTTCTAGGGTGCCGTTGAACTTCCCCGCGTTTAGCGTCCGCCTTAGCTGGGCGATTATGTGTTAGAATCGGTAAGTTCAAACACCGCGAAACTGAGCCAGGTTAAAGCGTGCCGGGCAAAAGGTGGGAACCGGATTTTCGTCCGGACTCGTGACAAAAACAGAGTTATTGGGAACAGGGGTTTGTCATAGCGGCGCAACCGACTACACGGTCTGCTTGATTTCTGCACAAGGCCGAAGGGCCGCTTTGGGTCGGAACCAGAAATTCAAACTGACATTACCATAGGTTTGCGCAAATGCAGGCGCGCAAGGCGCGTCGAGATATCAATCGAGGATAGGAATGCCTTTCCGCAGCCCTTCCCGAAAAGTCCCATTGGCGATCAGCCCTATCGCGTGGCGAGCTGGCGAAACCCCGCGACGGGCCCGAGCGCCGCCGGGTCCGCTTCCACGGCCTCCACCTTGTCCACGCGCGCCTGCAAAGGCCCACGCCAGCAGGCCGCGCAGAGCGCCTCGACGGCGTCCGGCGGACCGGCGAGGAGGGCTTCGACATCGCCGTTCAAGCGGTTCCGCACCCAGCCCCTAACGCCGGCCGCTCGGGCTTGCCTTTCCATCCAGGCGCGGTAGCCGACGCCTTGGACATAGCCGCTGATCTTGACCCGGATGATCCTTTCCTCGACGGTCATGGCCACGTTGAGCAGTCGTCTGGATGGACCGGGGCGCCGGCGAATTTGACGCCATGCGCTTCGATCCCGAAATGGGCGAGGACCGCAAGGGTCACGGCGACAATCGCGGCGACCGTCGCGAGCGCGAAAGCATAGTTTCCGCCATTGGCTTCCGCAATGCCCGCTTGCAGGGTGGCGGTCGCCGAGGCCAGCAAATTGCCAAGCTGATAGGCGAAACCAGGAAACGTCCCGCGCACGTCCTCGGGGGAAAGTTCGTTGAGATGCGCCGGGACAACGCCCCAGGCTCCTTGAACGGCGAACTGCATGAGGAATGCGCCAACCGCCAGCGTGACCGGGCTCACGCCATAAGCCCAAACGGGAATGAGCGGGAGAGTGAGAAGCGCCGCGATAACAATCGCCCGGCGCCGCCCGATCCGTTGCGAAAGCGCGCCAAACAAGAGTCCGCCAAGGATCGCGCCAATATTATAGACGATCGCGATCAGGCCGACCGTGTGCTGCGAGAA
>DATBQJ010000137.1:0-24665 GCA_036560885.1 Methylocella sp. | reverse complement strand
GATTTTTAGGCGGCCTTGTTCGGCCTGCAGTGCCTCACGCAAGAGGGCGTCTGGTGAAGGGCGCCGCTCGCAGTTGTCGCGGTTCTCCATATTTGGCAGTGCTCTCGCTTGAGTTCTTCGCGCTAACCCGGCGCGAATACCCAACACCTTGTTTGAGGAAAAAACACCTCAACGCGAGAATAAATCTGCTCTGAAAGCCAACTTTTCCCGCCGGTCGAATGGGATACGGCGAGTTAGCCCTTCAAACGTTTTTTGCATTCTTTCAAATAGGCGTTCCTTTTCAGGCCGCCATTGGAGTTGGTTGCGGTGTTCGCATGATATTGATCGGAACAGGACTTGAGGCGCGCCCTTTCGGGCTTTTCGCCAGCATGTGCAGGAGAAATTTCGGGGGGAAAAACGGCCGCCGCGGCTCCCGTGGCTGCTGCCTCGGATTTCGGTGTCGGTTTCTCAGGCGGATTGACCGACGGCGACACGATCGTGGGCGTTGCTGGCACCTCGGCGACGGGAGGAGTGGGCGCCGCCGCCGGCGGCTCTACGGCAGGCGCAGGTGCAGCCGCAACGGGCGCGCCGGCCGCGGGCGCAGGAGGAGCCGGCGTTGCCTCTGACGTAGACGGGTTCTCCTTGGTTTCGCGACGCTCCTGCGCTGGAAAGGCCTTATCGATGGCGAGATTGAGTTTCAGCACGTTGACATGCGGCTCGCCCAAAATACCGAGTACCCGGCCGGCCGTGTTTTCGGCGACGACACGGCGAAGCTGGTCCTCGGATATACTGCGGGATTTCGCGACACGCGGAACCTGGAACAAGGCGGCGGCGGGCGTAATGTCAGGGTCGAGGCCGCTCGCCGAAGTGGTGACGAGATCGACCGGAACCTTGGCGGAAGGGTTTGATGCCGCCAGCAAATCGGAATCGCCCTTTACACGTTCAACCAGCGCTTTTGACGTGGGCCCAAGATTCGAACCCCCGGAATTGCTCGCATTATAGGGCGCGGGCACGGTTTTGGTTGAATCGTTCGGATCGGTATCGGTCGTGGCGGACGGCCGACCGTGAAAATAGCCCTCGGCAGCAAAATTCTGACCAATGAGTTCAGAGCCGATGATCTTTCCGTCGCGTTCGATGAGACTGCCCTTGGCTTGATGGGGGAAGAGGAAGCCTGCCAATCCTGTCATTGCGAGGGGATAGGCAAGTCCGGTCACGACTGTCATCAAAATGGTCAGCATGATCGCCGGGAGCAGATGCTTAGTCATCTTTGCATTTCCTTGAGTTCTTCAAGCCAAGCCAGCGACGCGAACCGCAACGTCGATAAGCTTGATTCCGATGAACGGAACGATAATCCCGCCGAGCCCATAAACGAGGAGATTACGCCGCAAGACACTTGCCGCGCCGATGGGCCGGTAGGCGACCCCTCTCAGCGCAAGGGGGATGAGCGCGACGATGATCAGGGCGTTGAAGATGATCGCCGACAAAATAGCGCTCTGCGGCGTCGCGAGATGCATGATATTGAGGCTCTGCAGCTGCGGATAGAAGACGACGAACGCCGCCGGGATGATCGCGAAATATTTGGCGACGTCATTGGCGATCGAGAAGGTCGTAAGCGCGCCGCGCGTCATCAGGAGCTGCTTGCCGATTTCGACGATCTCGATGAGCTTCGTAGGATCGCTGTCGAGATCGACCATATTGCCCGCTTCCCGTGCAGCCATAGTCCCGGTGTTCATGGCAACGCCGACATCGGCTTGAGCGAGGGCAGGCGCGTCGTTGGTCCCATCGCCGCACATCGCGACAAGCTTTCCCTGCGCCTGTTCATTGCGAATGAGCTTCAATTTCGTCTCCGGCGTCGCTTGGGCGAGAAAATCGTCGACTCCCGCCTCGGCTGCGATCGCGGCCGCGGTCAGCGGATTGTCGCCGGTAATCATCACGGTCCTAATACCCATGTGGCGCAGAGCGGTGAACCGCTCCCTGATGCCGCCCTTGATGATATCCTTCAGATGGATGATCCCGAGCAGCCGCCCATCTTTCGCGACGGCCAGCGGCGTTCCTCCGGATTTTGCGACCCTATCGCCGCTTGCGGTCAAAGCTTGGACCTGCGCATCCGAGACCAAGGGGACCGTTGCCGGTGCGCCAGCGCTTGTATCACTTTTGGGAAGGGCAGAGGCGGAGCGGACGAAAGCCAAAATCGCATCTACGGCTCCTTTGCGGATAACCGTTGTCTCCGTATCGACACCGCTCAATCTCGTGTACGCGGAAAAAGGGACAAACTTCGCATGAAGCTCATGCATCTCGCGGCCACGAATGCCGTATTTCTCCTTTGCGAGTACGACAATTGAACGGCCTTCCGGCGTCTCATCCGGGAGAGAGGCGAGTTGTGCCGCGTCCGCGAGTTCTTTTTCGCTTACGCCGGGCAGCGGAATAAATTCCGTGGCCTGGCGGTTGCCCAGCGTGATCGTCCCGGTCTTGTCGAGAAGCAGCGTATCCACGTCGCCAGCGGCTTCGACCGCGCGGCCGGACATAGCCAAAACATTGAATCGCACGAGACGGTCCATTCCGGCGATTCCAATCGCCGACAAGAGCGCGCCGATCGTAGTTGGAATAAGGGTCACAAAAAGCGCAACGAGCACGACCACGCTGACGCTGCCGCCTGCATAATTCGCAAAGCTAGGGATGGTCGCAACCGCGAAGACAAAAATGATAGTCAGTCCAGCGAGGAGAATGTTGAGCGCGATTTCGTTCGGCGTTTTCTGCCGCTCCGCGCCTTCAACAAGGGCGATCATCCGATCGAGGAATGTCGATCCTTGCCCCGCGGTGATGCGCACCTTGATCCAGTCAGAAAGGACCACCGTGCCGCCGGTGACCGCAGAACGATCGCCGCCGGCCTCGCGAATGACCGGCGCGGATTCACCGGTGATCGCCGATTCGTTGACCGAGGCGACGCCTTCGATTACATCGCCGTCACTCGGAATGAGATCGCCGGGCTCGACAAGAACGATGTCGCCGGGCTCCAAATCAATCGCGGACACGCCCTCGAAGACGTCCTTCATCCCACTCTTGCCATTCGGATCGATCAACCGTTTCGCCCGTGTGTCGGTCCGCGCCTTGCGCAAGGTCGCTGCCTGCGCCTTGCCGCGGCCCTCAGCCACGGCCTCGGCAAAATTCGCAAACAGCAAGGTGATCCACAGCCAGACAATGATCTGGAACGTGAACTTTAAATTTTCACCGCCGGTGAGAAGATCGCGGAGGTACAGGATCGTCGTGAGCACGGTCACGATCTCGACCACGAACATAACCGGGTTACGGACAAGGCTCCGAGGATGAAGCTTGCGGAATGAATCCCCAATCGACGGCATGATGATCGCCGGATCAAACAGGGAGCTCACGCTGCGACGTGGATTGGTTCTGTCTTTCATTGGTTCTGTCCCAAACTTCGCTTACAGCGATCAAAAAAGGGTACCGCCATACATGGCGAGATGCTCTACGATCGGCCCTAGGGCCAGGGCGGGAAAGAAGGTCAGGCCGCCGATGATCACGATCACGCCGATCAAAAGACCGACGAAAAGCCCGCCATCCGTCGGGAAGGTTCCAGCCGAAGCCGGCACGATCTTCTTCCCCGCAAGTGAACCGGCGACAGCCAGCATAGGGACAATGAACAGGAAGCGGCCGATCCACATCGCGAGGCCAAGCGTCGTATTATAGAAGGGCGTGTTGGCGGAAAGGCCCGCGAAGGCGCTGCCATTGTTGCCCGTCGCCGATGCATAGGCGTAAAGCGCTTCGCTGAAGCCATGCGGGCCGGAATTCGCCATCCCGGCAAGGCCTGGGGTGACGACCACTGCGAGAGCCGTGAAGCCGAGGATCGACAAGGGCAGGATGAGAATGGCGAGCATAGCCATCTTGACCTCTTTAGCCTCGATCTTCTTGCCAAGATATTCCGGCGTGCGGCCGACCATCAGGCCAGCGACAAAGACCGCGACGATCGCGAAGAGCAGCATGCCATAGAGGCCCGACCCGACACCGCCGAAGATAATCTCGCCGAGCATGATGTTGACCATAGGAACCATTCCCGCAAGCGGCAGCAAACTGTCGTGCATGGTGTTGACGGCACCGCAGGAGGCGTCGGTGGTGACGGTTGTGAACAGAGAGGAATTGGCGATACCGAATCGCACCTCCTTGCCTTCCATATTGCCGCCGGGCTGAAGTGCGCCCGGCGTGGCGTCGATGGGTAGGCTCACAAAGGCCGGATTGCCGCCGCTTTCGACGGCATAGACAGTGAACGTGCCAGCCAAAAACAAAAAGCCCATAACGGCGAAGATCGCCCAGCCCTGGCGCTCTTTGCCGACCATCCGGCCGAACACATTGGTGAGCGCCGCGCCTATCGAGAAGATCAGAACGATTTGGACGAAATTGGTCAGTGCGTTGGGGTTCTCGTAAGGATGCGCTGAATTAGCATTGAAAAAGCCGCCGCCATTGGTGCCCATCATTTTGATGACTTCTTGGCTCGCCACTTGTCCTTGAGCGATGAGCTGCTTGCCACCTTCGAGTGTCGTCACCTCGGTATAGGCGTCCAGGTTTTGCGGCATGCCTTGCCAGACGAAAAAGAGCCCGACCACAATCGAAATTGGCAAAAGCACGTACAGAACAGTGCGGGTCATATCGACCCAAAAATTGCCGATCGTCTGGACGGAGCGGCGGGCAAAGCCCCTGACGAGCGCGATGGCGAGGGCGATGCCGGTCGCGGCGGACACGAAATTATGCATGGTGAGCCCGGCCATCTGGGTCAGATAGCTCATGGTGGTTTCAGGCGTATAGGACTGCCAATTGGTATTGGTGACAAAGCTGACCGAGGTGTTGAAGGCGAGATCGGGGCCGACCGGGTCGAGATGCTGCGGGTTGAATGGCAGAACTGCCTGCAGGCGCTGCAAGGCGTAAAGAGCGAGAAAGCCAGCAAGGCTGAAGGTGAGCATGGCAAGGCCATAGCCGACCCAACTCTGCTCCTCACGCTCGTTGACGCGGCTCAGAGAATAGATGATGCGCTCGACCGGACGCAGGATTGGCGACAGGAACGTGCGTTCGCCGTTGAAGACGCGGGTCATATAGAAGCCGAACGGCTTTACGAGGAGGGTGACGACCACGCAATAAAGCGCGATCTGAACGAAACCATTGGCGGTCATGGAATGTCCCTCTCAAAAACGCTCTGGGCGTATCAAGGCGATGACGAGGTAGATCATGATGACGGCGATTGCGAATGCGCCGAGGATGTACTCGAATATCATGGATTAGCCCTCACAATTTGTCGCAAGCGCCAAGGTACAGCGCAGTGATCGCAAAGGCGGCAACGCCAATCGCGACATAGATCACGTCGAGGAGAAAGACGGGCATTGGGTGATCCTTTTTGGTGCATTGCTGGCCACGTACGAGAGTACTTTCGATAAGATGCTATCGTGACGGCGGTCGAATGCTTTGATTTGTCGCAACGTTTCGTCGAACCGATTGACGCTACGCCTGAAAATATTGCAGGCGAGCTATGTCGGTTGCGATATCGCAAATGGCGCATATAAATTCGAGCGTGCTCAACGGCTCAAGATATAAAAATTCCATATAAACCGCGCCCTCTGCTCCCGGCTCGCCCTAGTTAGGCGATAGCTGTCATCAGCGCCTATAGGATCGCGTCACCCGGGCTGTCAGTGCATCGCTATCGTAGCCTTTATCGGCGAGGAGTTGTTTGAGCCCTAGGATCAGACTGACGCACTCCTCCGCCATCACGCAATCGGCGGTATTGCCTGGCTGACAATGAACGCCCAGGGTCGGCAAAGTTCATCGATCGCACGAATTTTGCTGTTGTGTCCGCCTTTCGTCGGCCCAATCGCCTCAAAATCAGCCCCTTTTTCGCCATTGGCGCAGTGGTGGATTTTGACATGGCTACTATCCAGCGCGGCTTGTTCGGGCGGCTCGCAGGGGCCAGCAACACATTCAACTATCTTTCGCTAAATGCCTTTCCTGCTCCATCGGAGAAGCGGTTGTAGATGATCTTGTGCGGACCGCATTCCTTGGGGCAATCCTGCCAGCGGCAACCTATCTTCAGCACGTGCATGATGCCGCTTAAGATGCGGCGATCGTCGTGGCGCTTGGGGCCAGGCTGGTTCGAAGACAGATGCGGAACAATCTTCGCCCATTGCTCGCCACTAAATCAGAACAAGTTCGCATCCATGTCCTTGGCCCTCCAGGCCGCTGACCAAGGCACTGAATCAAGTTCTTAACCCTAGCCATCAATTCGGCATGCAGTGACGCCCAAAGTTCGCGCGACAGACGAGGGACTTGCATCCGATTGCGCTCCGCACGTTGGCGCAGAGCCGCGCGTGCTGGCGGAAGACTTGGGCAGTCCTTGACGCCGGCTGAAACTATTCCCCGCGCTGACCGTTCGTACGGCATCGTATCTGGCAGTTCAATCGAGTCTGAATTCTCATCCGTCTCGCTTGATGCGCGCTCGATTGGTTTGTTCGCTCAGCGGCCGAAACCCAGAGATTTCAATGGCACTGCTCTTCTCCATCGTTTGGCTTCCGATAGCAAATGGGCTCATTGCGCGTGCGTTGATGGCCCTGGATAGTGTGCGGCGGTGGCTGAGCGGACGCACGGTCTGGAAAGGACGCATCTATTCATGAACAAGCCTGTTGGAAACGAACCGGTCTTGGAAGAGAAATCCGGAAAGTCTGTGAAGAGCATTTCGCCGCGTACCGAGATGATTGTCCTCATTACAATTGCGGTTTTTCTTTATTTGGTGCGCGTCATCCTGCTCCCTTTCGTGATCGCGGGCGCGGTCGCGTTCGTTTGTGCGCCCGCCGTCGATTGGCTTGCCGCACGCCTGTCGGTTCCGCGCTGGGTCTCTGCATCGGCCATGTTCGTACTGCTCCTTGGACTTGCAATCCTAACCGGAAGCATTGCGGGGCCGGTCTTGTTGGACGAGTTCATTCCTTTGATCAGTGACCTTGGCGGATCCCTCACCCGTGCCGCACGACATGTAATCGGCGACCGGACGGTAAGCATCCTCGGTCACACTATGAATGCCTCCCAATTGGGCCAAGCGGCCGTCGACGGGATTCGAGGCTGGCTCGGGCAAAACGGCGAATTCATCAGTTTGGCGAGGATGAGCTTTAAGGGATTTTTCGGCGTCATCCTTCTGTTTGTGCTGCTTCTCTATTTTCTTCTAGGGGGTCCACGACTTGCGAACGGAATGCTGTGGCTGGTCCCGCCGAACCAACGGTCATTGGCCCGAAGCATCCGGGCCGCGCTCGAGCCGATCTTGAGGCGCTATTTCATTGGAATCGCGGTTGTGGTCACCTATGCCGCGGCCGCCGCCTATGTGGGCCTTGGCCTCGTACTTGGTCTCAACCACGCGGTCTTTTTGGCCTTGACGACAGGCGTGCTTGAGATAGTCCCGGTGGCCGGCCCGGCTCTTTCCGCAGGGCTTGCTGGCCTGATAGCCATCCAAACGGCGACGGGCATTGGAAATATCGTTGCCTACACGATTTACGCAATCGCTTTGCGGCTTTCAATCGATCAGCTGATCGCCCCTTTGGTGCTCGGTCATGCAGCGCAGCTGCACCCTGTGCAGATCATTTTTTGCTTTCTTGCGGGTGGCGTTCTGTTCGGCATCCCCGGGGTCATTCTGGCGGTGCCCACGGCTCTCACGATCAAGGTTGTTTTGGCTACACTCTACGCAGAGCCCCTCAACGAAGCAGACCAGCCTCCAAGGAAAAGGAACCTTTCCGCCTAAAGGTAGACCTGTCTGCTTTCGTCCGACATGAAAGGCCACAAATGCCTACCCGAGCCTCGGTTATAATCCAGCCCCTTCGCCGCCGTCTCTTTCACCATCCTCAAATGCGTCTAGGCAGTGATCCGCCGCCGATCTTGTCGATAGCTGCGGGCATTTCCGGACTGACATGATCCGCCTCGGGTCCGACATTTGTCTAAAGCCGGGCGTCTGCTCGCAGATCACCGCCGAGATTATGGCGCAATTCGTGGCGTTCCAAGCGACTGGACTAAAACTCGATCACGTCAATGCCCACAAGCACTTCCATCTTCATCCAGTCATTGCCGCAAAGCTCATCGCGATCGGAATAAGATATGGCATGCGGGCTTTGCGTGTGCCCTTTGAGCCGGCCTCGATTCTCCGCCAAGCGGATGAGGACCAGCTTGCGTCTTTCTCGCCATGTTTACGCCCTTGACAGAATTGGTTGCGGACACGGGCGAGGAAAGCGAATCTGATTACATCAGATGCGGTGTTCGGTTTGAACTGGTCCAGCGCGATGACGACGAAGCGTCTCGCGGCGCTCGTCGCGCACCTTCCGCCAGGCGTTATTGAAATCTATACGCATCCCGCCACATTCAATGAATTCGAAGGACACGCATTGGGTTATGCCTACATCGAGGAACTGTCGGCGCTGACAAGCGAACCAGTATGAAATGCTCTCCGAAATTCGCAGCATTGCCTACGCTGTTACACCGACATGGAATATGCCGAATTGTCTTTTTCTTCTGACCCAGTGACGCCGGCCGAAGGGGGAAACCGTGGTTAGCCCTGCCAGGATCAACGAGAGCCCCCCTAATCTCGCCCGTAATGTGGTGCTCATCACGACTATCCTCATAACCTTCGTCGTCGCTCTCTTCGTCCTCTGGGAGGCGTCGAGCGCGATTCTCGTCTTGCTGGTTGGAATTTTCATTTCCGTTCTCTTCGATGCCGGCGCCCGCGGTCTCGCCCTATTGGTTTCGTGGCGGCGCCACATCCGACTCATCATCGTATTTCTTTTGGTCGCGCAGCTGATCGTGCTGTTGTTCTGGTGGAGCGGTACTAGGATTGGCGACGAGGTTGGGCAGTTTATCACCTCCATGGAAGAGCTCCCGAAAAAGCTTATGGATTTTATTGCGAGCAATCTGAGCTTTATGCCGGGTGGACCGGAAAGAATTCTTCAATTCCTTCCAAATGGCAGCACTTTGTTTGGCGATGCGACGACAATGGTCTCCGCCATTGCTGATTCGGTTCTCAAAGCCATTGCGATTATCTTCCTCGGGGCTTTCTTCTCATGGGAGCCTGAAATCTACAAGGAGGCGGTCCTGAGCCTGTTGCCGCGAAATTCGCGTCCGAGAGTCAACGAAGTGCTGGACCTATCCGCACATGCTATGCGGCAATGGATGGTCGGCCAGAGCGTCAGTATGGCGATCATTTTCATGGTTGGGTTGGCGGCATTGGCTGCAGTAGGGATGCCCTATCCTATTTTGCTTGCGCTGCAGGCGGGATTGCTCACCTTTATCCCGACAGTTGGACCCTTCGTTGCCGGAGTGGTGATCATTCTGGCAGGATTTTCGGTGAGCCCCACGATGGCTCTTTATGGACTCGGCACTTACGCATTAATCCAATTGCTGGAATCGAATTTAATCACGCCCATGGTCCAGAGGCGCACGGTTCGGATTCCACCGGCCATCGGTCTCGCAATTCAGTTTATTTCCTGGTTGCTTTTTGGATTAATGGGTGTTGCCTTCGCGCTGCCCTTTGCGGCGGCTCGGAAGGTCCTCATTGAAGAGCTCTACGTGAAGGATCGGCTCGGCGGGAGCTGGGCTTCGGGTCAAAACCGAGCCTCTGGCTTACGCTCCAAAAATTTATTTCCTGATGAACCAGTGAGACGGCTCAACGATGATTCCAACTTTGCTCCATAGCCTTTCGATCGCTTATCTGCTCCTTAATACCGGGTGCACGGTCATCCTCGTCCCGGACGCGATCGCGCACCCGCAGCCTATATGAATCATGAATATCGTCTGGCCGGTGACGTCGCTGTTCGGCTCAGCCTGGATCCTTTGGCAATACTCCGCCTACGGACGTCTTGGCAGCCGTCAATAACCTCATACGTCGAAGCCGCGGCATAGTGATCTTTCGAGCGGGAAGGGGGTACCTTTTCTCATATCAGTCGCCAGTGGACCTTGCACTGCGGCGGTTGCACTGGAATCGTCTTCCAACACTTCACGATTGCGCCAATGGCATCCCGGTCGCCTAAAGGCGAGGGATTTAGCATAGCCGGATTTTGAAACGCACCGCGGAAGTGTAAGAGCCCGGCTTCCCCTACCGTGCCGAGAAGTCCGGCGCTTGTTAACGCGGACAGGATCCGGTCGGCCTTGACCCCAAACAGCTTAGGATCGCTGGGCTCCGCATCGCGAACCCATTCGGCCGCGGCGCCAAGCACACCAGAAAGAATCAAAGCATAAGGTGCACCAATCGGAGCGGCATAGAAAAGATTCTGAAAAACGAATCCGCCCTCGCGTTTTATCACATTGTAGAGATGAAAGCCGCCGCCGATGAGGCCAATGAATGCCGCAGCGGTAAAAATGGCGTGCCGCAACCGGTGCGATCCTTGCCGAGCATCCGCAGTGCCGTGCAGACTGGCCGCCAGTGAAAGGCTTGACGAGATAAGCGGCGCATACATCGCTTTATTGAAGAAATTGGCCCTGTAATGCTCTAGCGCTGTCGCATAAGACGGACAAGGCGAGCATGCCCGAGCCCTGATTGAGTTCGCGGGCGGCTGTCACAGAGGACGAGTCGTGTGCCAGAGATGGCGGCCCGCTGTAAACTGCGTGCTTGCGCTTTTTCGTAGCGATCGCCAAGGCCGCAAGGCCAAGCCCGGCGCCGCAAGCGACGAGGATCGCACCCATCGGTCTCACACGTTGTTGGCGTGACCGCAGCTCAGACGGCATAGCTTTCCGCATCCTTTCGTTTAAAGGCAAGGCCGTGGCCAGGCCGAGTCAAATCCGGACGGATCAATCCTTCATGCGGGATTGGGGCGCCATCGAAGAGCATGCTTTCAATGCGAACGTGATCATGAAACCATTCAAGATGGCGCAAACGCGGTGCCGCGCAGGCGACGTGTAAGTGGATCGCCGGGGCGCAATGTCCGGACAGGGGCACGTGATAGGCCTCGCACAGCGTCGCGGCGGCGAGAAAACCCGTCAATCCACCGCAACGCGTCGCGTCCACCTGTTGAACATCGGTTGCGCCAACGGCAAGCATGCGGCGGAAATAATCAAGGTCGTAGCCATATTCTCCAGCCGCAATATCCATGCCAGCTGGCGCTCGGTCGCGAACGCTTAAGCCATCAAGGTCATCGCTCGAAACCGGTTCTTCGAACCATGTAACACCGTAAGCCGCTGCGTGCGCCGCCATCGAAAGTGCTTCTCGCGGAGCAAAGGCGCCATTGGCGTCGATGAAGAGCGCAGCGTCCCCGATCGCTTCTTTAGCAACCTTCATTCGGTGCGCATCATGAGCTGCATCGGTGCCAATCTTTATTTTGACCCACCGGCAACCGTCTTTATGGATGAAATCGCCGAGTTGGTCGCGCAGTACAGAGTCCGAATAAGTTGTAAAACCACCGCTGCCATAGATTGGCACCGCTTCCCGTAACCCTCCCAGTAAGGTGACAAGGGAGACACCAAGGAGTTTGGCCTTAAGGTCCCAAAGCGCTAAATCGACGGCCGAGATCGCGGTCGCGGCGATTCCCTCGCGCCCATTGTTGCGGACAAGCGCTCGCATCGCTTCGGTGCATCCGGCAACATTCATGGCATCCCGTCCTTCGATCGCGTTTGCGAGCAAACCCGTGATGACCCCTGCATTCACTTTATCTGAGTATGTATAGCCGAGGCCTGTCTCGTCTGCAGCTTCGACCTCGCACAAAATGAGCGTGGTCGAGGTCCACGCGAAACTCCCATCCGCCTCCGGCATGTCGGTCGGGATACGATAAGCGGCAGCACGAACCGACGTCACCTTTGCTTCATTCGTGCATTGGGAAAACATCACACAGTCCCCTTCAGTCGCCACCAGGCAATACCGAGGCAAGGACTTGCTTGGCGGTGCCAGAAAGAAGCCGTCCCTCTTCCGGGTCGCCCTTCATAAGCATGGACGTGAATTTTTTCGCCTGCTCCAGCGTGATATGGGGGGAAGCGGCGGAACTTCTGGGTCGGTTTTAACCTCCAGAACAACCGGAACCTCGGAGGCGAGCGCTTCCTCCCATGCGGGACCCATTGCGCTGGCATCGTCGACATAAATACCTTTGAGCCCAATCAGCTCAGCGAATTTATGATAGGGTACATTTGGAATGGATTGGGATGCGATGAAGCGCGGATCTCCCTCCATCACACGCTGCTCCCAAGTCACTTGGTTCAGGTCTTCATTGTTCCAGACGCAGCAGATCCAGGTTTTGTTCGTCCAACGATGATGATATTTTGCGACCGTGATGAGTTCGGCCATGTTGTTCATCTGCATGGCCCCATCGCCGACCATGGCAATCACCGGCCGGTCTGGATGGGCGAACTTCGCCGCGATCGCATAAGGCACGCCGGCGCCCATCGAGGCAAGCCCGCCCGACAGCGCATGCCATGAAGGCAGCCATTTCCTCGTGCCGAACCTGGACGAAATCAAAGTCATTTCCTGCCCTGTTCAACGCTCCGAGCAGTCCATTGATACCGTCGCCTGGATAGCCGAAGATCGTTCGAATTCCCCACTCTTTCAGTCGCGACCAGAAGAAATCTCCGACAGTTTGGGCCATGGTTGCACTCGGTTAATCAGAGGAAGCGCGTGACCAAAACTCCTAGCCTTTAAAGCCGTTCCTCCAGCCACTGACTTTTAGGGTTCCTATCTCACCGCAATATACAAACGCTTAGAAAAATAAGGACGCCAAGGACAAAGGCGGCACGCAACCAGGATGGATTGAAAGGAAACGCATGTGGGCTTGCACGATCATCGAAGCGGCCATGCGCCCCTGGATCGCCTCGACCCGCCTCAAACAAATTGTCCGGGCGTCCCGGCGGCATAGGCTTGTTTGTGGTTTCATTTGCCTCGCCCCGCTTCGCTAAAATGTGATCTATCAGGGACGGCATCAGCATTTGGACCAGAATTGCCTTTACCGTTGACGCGCCCAGCCAATACTCGCGTGGTTTCGTGTCGACAGCTCGGACAACAGCGTGGGCGACGGTTTCAGGCTGAAAAATTGGCGGCACGGGTGCGGCCTTGCGATCGAGCTTGTTGCGGGCCCAATCAAACTGCGGGGTATTTACCGCCGGCAAATGAATCATCGTAAGCCTAACCTTGCTTCCTTCATTGAGAAGCTCGCTTCGGAGTGAATCGACAAATCAACGAATTGCAGCCTTGGCAGCGCAATACGGTGCTTGAAAGGGAATAGAGCGATAAGCCAGCGCGGACCCCACAAAGACGATTAGGCCTTGGTTGCGGGTACGCATATGTTTTAAGGCCGCCAACGTTCCATGAACTTGGCCGAGATACGTAACCTGCGTGACCTGGTGAAACTCGTCTGGCGAAATGTCAGCAACACTGGCGTAGATTGTCACCATGGCACTGTTGACCCACACATCGATAGGACCGAATTCGGCTTCAATCTTTTCGGCCGCGCGGAACATCGCTTCCGCGTCGCCCACGTCTGCTCTGATTACAAGCGCTTGGCCACCAGCCGCTTCGATCTCCCTCTTAGCGCTTTCAAGTCCTTGTTGCCCACGCGCGATGAGTGCCACCCGCCAGCCCCGCGCTCCAAAGCAAACCGCGATGGCTCGGCCAACGCCCGCACTCGCTCCAGTCACGACAAGCATTTTTGAATGCATCATTCTCTCACAAGATCGCGATCCCAGCCTCAGCCACGTCTCCGGCATGGCCGGCGTTATCCTTGCTGTTCACTGAAGGCGAGAGTCGATAGAAGAGCTATGTTTGGGTTACGGCTATCAAGGCGCGTGTGTTGCACCACGATCGGAGCGGTTGAAAGGAACACGGACGCATAGTCGGTGTCGCGGGGGACTACTTCTGGATCGGTTAAGTCATTGAAGCGCATATGAAGCGTTCTCCTTGCCGGCACTCGCACCCGGTAAGGACCTACGGGCTCTCTGTCCGTGAAGTAAAGCATGATCGTCACCTCAGCCGCGTCGTCTCCCGCATTAAGGATGCAGGCTGCTTCATGAGAAACAAGAGCGCGATCTTCGCTAACGCTTTGCGACGGAATATAACCTTCAGCTATGGCCCACATTCGATGCCCTAAATTCATGTCTGGCTACTCCAATGCGACAGCATGCAACGTAGTGGGGCTGGTCATGCTGCGACTTGCGAAACGTGGTTGTCTTCTCCGCGAGAGAAGCGGGACATCGCCGCCTGAACGAACCGCAGAGAGTTTGTTGAGAACTGAACACGCTTGTCGAGGAAGGGTTGCACTGTTCCGTCGCATCTGCTGCAATGATAAACTGGCCAATCCGATGAAGAGCGTCCGTCTCGGCGGGAGTACTGCGCTGCCACCTGAAGGTGAGCCATGAAATTGAGTGGCCGCCCAGTAGCCCGTCTCTGGAAGGCCTCCCCTTGCGGCTGGCGATGAACGTTCACGTTGAGGGGGAAGGTTAAACACAGACTCAAGCTGGACGCAGTCCTGGCAATCGCGGTCTTGCCGGGTTCACATGCGGGTTAGCTGGTGTGTTGGTTTGGCTGTTAGCATAGCTCTTAATTACAGCATCTTGGCGCAAACATACCAAGCGCTAGGCTGACACCATATCAGCATGGCGTATGAATGCGTATCGCCCGGTATGGGTAAAGTAGGAAAACCTGCAACGACTCGGCGCTTTATTCACTGCGCGTAACTCATTGCAGGATCAACTCATCCGTATAGAGAATGTGATTCGGGGGCTGTTCCGGTGTGGCGGAATCAGATTGCCTCTCTGGCGAGCGAGTTTGAAGCACAGGTGCGGGAACGAGTCGGCGATTATGCTGAGATCGTGGCCACGATCGAACCCCTCTTGATCGCGCGTTCTGAACTGCTCCACCAACGTACAGTCTTCGACCGACGCATCATCACATTGGCCAGGAGGATCCCACCTGCAGAGCGACCGTCCGTTTGGTGAGCCGTCGGCCGACCAGTGCACGCCGCTAACAAGATAGCTCCGCCCTGCCCAGATGAACGCCATCCTGTGCCGTCCGGTCGCGCCTGGCCATCACCGGTTTGATTGGCTCTCTGTCACGCCGTTCGTATCACCGGCCACGGGCGCAATCTTCTGGTATCTTTCCAACGGTGCGTCGAAAGAATTTTTGTGGGCCTGCTTGAAACCTTCGCGTAGAAGGCCTCCTTCGGCAAGCTCAGGAGCGGGCTTGAGCCGCATCATCCTGCTCGTGCCTTGGCCAGAGTTCCAGTATTGCGGCATTGGCCTCTTCGCGGCGAAGGTAGGGTTCATGTTGAAGCTTTTCGGCGCAGGTCAGCAACTCCGGGATTGGCCGCCGCGCCGAGTGCGGTCCGGATCAGCCGCATGGTGTATGGCAAACATCGCGCAATTTCTTGCGGAATTCGTAGCGCTTCATGATCCCGGCTCGTTGAAGTCCTTTGAAGCTGCGTTAATACCTTCCGCGCAGCTCGCCAAGTTGATGGCCGCTTGCCAAGCGCTAGTCGCATATTGCCAAAGCCCCGCCGCATGACGGCCGCGTCCGCCAAAGCCGAGGCGGCTGGCGCAGCCCAGTCACGGCAACGGTTGAACTGAACCCCGCGCGAACGATTGGAAACCGGCAGTGCACTCGCCCTGCCGAGCGGCTGGCTGCGCTGCCCGATATCTAATGCCGTGGCGTCATGGTGGCGATACCTCAGTTTTTAGGAGCCACAACTTGAACGAAAATTTTGTCTAAATACTTGATGTTACTGGTGCCCAGGGGCGGAATCGAACCACCGACACCGTGATTTTCAGTCACGTGCTCTACCAACTGAGCTACCTGGGCGCCGCAAGAATTTACCACGGTCCGGGCGCTTATAGAGGAGTGGCGCTCCGGTTGTCCAGCGGCGGTTACGCCGAGCCCGGACTTCGGAATCAATGTTAACGCATCGTCATTCCGAAGCTTCAAAGGAGCCGGCTTGGCAAATTTGGACAGGGCGATAAGTGGGCTTTCAGCCTGAAGGCGGCTTGGATTGGCCGTTGCGAACCTGTAATCGAAGCGCTCAACGCGAAGGCGGTCGCGACGGCCAACCAGGTAAACTTTGCGCTTTCCTGAACAGCAATACGCAACCGCCGTGTGCCACATTTGCGGATGAATTAAGCGAGAAGAGCCGGGAGTGCCGGCGGCTTGCTCGATCCATTGTCTAAGCGATTTTCCTAGTCGAGCGCAGGCGGCGCCGCGGAACCATGTTTCGAACCGAATAAAGTTGAGCGATGCTGCGCGTATATGCCTGTCTGACCGAACAACATGATCTCCGGCTCGTCTTCGTCGCTGGATTAATAGGTGTGGCCGCTTGTTTGATATCCATGAATCTTCTCGTTCATGCCAATGGCGCGGAGAGGGGCCGGCCTCTTTCATGGTTGTTGGGGGCGGCAACGGTCTTCGGCGCGGGCGTGTGGGCATTCCATTTCATTGCCGCGTTGGCCTATGAACCCGGTTTTCCCGTAGGCTACGATGCCACTTTGACCGCAATTTCATTGGTGGCCGTAATAGGAGCGGTCTGGCTCGCGATGTTTGTCGCGTATCGATTTGCCGCTCCCGTGCTCGGCGGTGCCATGATCGGGGTGGGCATCGCCGTGATGCACTACATAGGGTTGGCGGCGTTGCGGGCGCCCGCCCAATTGCACTGGGACGCCGGCTATGTCCTGGCGTCGATCGCCATTGCCATGACTGTCGCCGCCGCGGCAATGCGTGTCTCGTCATGGGGACCGGCCATGCAGGGCCGCCTCATGGCCGCGGAGCTGCTTGTCGTGGCGATTGCCGGGCTACATCTCACGTCCATGGCGGCCGTAACGCTTGTGCCCGATCCGCTTATCGCGGTGCCCGAGCATGCCCTCACCACAACCGTCCTCGCCGTGCTGATCGCTACGGTGACGGCTCTCATCGGCGCGCTCGGCCTGCTGGACCTGATCGTGGATGACCATTTGGCATTGCTGGCCGCCCGCGAAGCGGAGCGGCTGCGGCGCAGCGCGGACCATCTGGGGCGCGCTCAGAGGATCGCCCATACCGGCAGCATCGAACAGGATTTGCGGACCGGCGACATCGAATGGTTTGGCGAAACCTATCGGATCTTTGGTCTCGATCCGAATCTGCCGCCGCCCGTGGGGAAAGCGTTCCTCGCTCTCTTCCATCCCGACGATCGCGCCGCGTGTGAAACTCAGGGACCCGCTCACCAAGCCGCCGCCGCGGGCCAGCTTCGTGACAAACCGCGCGTTGCACTCCGGTTTCGTGTCGTCCAGCCTGGCGGCGAAGTGAGATTGGTTCATCACGAATCCGAATTGGTTTTAGATCAAACTGGCGCGGCAATCCGCTGGATCGGGACATACAAGGACGTGACCGAGGGGGTTGTGGCGGAAGAATCGTTCAGATTGCTTTTCGAGGGCAATCCCGTGCCGATGTGGCTCTTCGATCCGGACACCCTAAATTTTTTGGCCGTGAACGACGCGTCGGTCGTCCATTACGGTTATGAAAGGGCGTCGTTCTTGCAAATGACCTTGCTCCATTTGGTGCCACAGGAGGATAGGCAAAACCTCAAGGATGCGATTCGATACAAACCCAGTGCGGGCGCAAGCCCCAGCCGTGTTTGGCAACACGTCAAGGCGGATGGAACGGAAATCGACGTCATCACTTTTTCGCGCAACACCATGTTTAGCGACCGGCGCGCGCAGCTTATCGCGATCATGGATGTGACAGCGAAGCGCCAGGCCGAGGAACGCATCGAGCATATGGCGCATCACGATGCGCTGACCGGCTTGCCGAACAGGGTGTTGTTTCACGAGCGCCTGGACGAAACGCTCTTGCGGGTGCACCGGAATGCGGAAAATTTCGCCGTGCTTTATCTCGATCTCGATCAATTCAAGACCGTCAACGACACCTTAGGTCACCCCGCAGGCGACAAGCTCTTGGTGGCGGTGGCCGATCGTCTCCGCACATGCTTGCGCGAATGCGACATGATTGCCCGCCTCGGCGGCGACGAATTCGCGGTTCTGCAAATAGGTCTCGCCGGACCGCATGAGGCGGGCGCCTTGGCCGAACGCATCGTGACGCTCTTGAGCGAGCCTTACGAGATCGACGGTCAACAGAGCGTAATCGGAGCCAGCATCGGCATTTCGTTCGCGCCAGCCGACGGCGAGACCTCCGAGCAACTTCTGAGGAATGCCGACATGGCGCTCTACCAGGCCAAGGAAGACGGACGGCGCCTCTTTCGCTTTTTCGAGCCCAGCATGGACGCTCGCCTTCGCGCCCGCCGCACGCTGGAATTCGATTTGCGCAATGCGCTCGCAGCGGGAGAATTTGAACTCTACTATCAGCCACTCATCACGCTTGAGACCGGCGTCATTTCCGGCTTCGAGGCGCTACTGCGCTGGCATCATCCCAAACGCGGAATGATGACCCCGGCGGACTTCATTCCGCTCGCCGAGGAGACCGGCTTGATTGTCCCGATCGGCGAATGGGTGCTGCATCAAGCCTGCTGCGAGGCGGTGGGATGGCCGGGCGATTTGAAAGTGGCGGTGAATCTTTCGCCGGTTCAGTTCAAGAGAGGCAATTTACCGCAGGTGGTTTTCGCGACGCTCGCGAGCGCGGGACTGCCTGCGGCGCGGCTCGAACTCGAGATCACGGAGTCGATTTTTCTGGCGAACAGCGAAACCAACCTTGCCGCTTTGCGCAGCTTGCGCGCGCTCGGCGTCGGCATTGCGATGGATGATTTTGGCACCGGCTATTCCGGCCTGAGCTATCTGCGCGCATTTCCCTTCGACAAGATCAAGATCGACCGGTCCTTCATTTCCGGGCTTGGCGAGAGCGGGGATTGCATGGCGATCATCCAGGCTATCATCCAGCTTGGATCGAACCTCGGCATTCCGACGCTGGCGGAAGGCGCCGAGACAGAACAGCAACTTGCAAGTTTGCGCGAAGCCGGCTGCTCAGAAATGCAGGGCTATTTGTTTAGCAGGCCGGTTCCGGCCAGCGAAATCGCTGCTTTGCTGAGTTCGCGCCGCGACTGCCAACAAGCCGCTGAATAGCGTCTCACCGCATAGCGGACTCTTAAAAACTAAGTCTCATTGTTGGCCGCTTGCGCCGTTATGGTCGGGTCTAGACCCCGCGCCTACCTCCCTGGATTGGTGCCATCTCGGTGCTGAGTCACTCAAGACCGCCGGCAACGCTTTCCAGAAAACATAGTTGCGCACCGCTTACCTTTATCCGGAAGCGATGGCACGTTCGAACGCGACCTCGGCTTCAAGGCCTGCAAGATCGCGACCGATTGTTGCGACCGCCAATTTTTTCCCACCGCGGAGATAGCTTATCGTGCAGTCGCGCGCCTCGAGATTGCCCTCGATGTCCGCCTTGTCCCAGCGTTCGGCATGCCCCACGTAGGCAATTTGCAGGTCATATTGTTCGGTCCAAAAGAAGGGGACCGCATCGAATCGTTCCCGCGCGCCGAGGATGTTGCGCGCGGCCGTCTGGCCTTGCCTCTCGGCGACAACAAAATGTTCGACTCGTATCGATTCGCCGGTGAGCCGGTCTGGCCAGCGTGCGATATCGCCGGCCGCGAAAATGCCCGGAGCGCTCGTCTCAAGATATTCGTTCACCGCAACGCCGCGGTCGATCGAAAGCCCTGCGTGCTCCGCCAACGACGTCGAGGGCCGCACGCCGACGCCGATCACAACAAGATCGGCTTCGAGGTTTTCGCCATTTTCCAACGTAACGCTTCGCGCGGTGATCGATGCGGCGGTGGTGCCGAGATGGAACTTTACGCCATGCTCTTCGTGTAGCCGGCGAAGGAAATTTCCGGCATCCGGGCCAAGAATCCGCTCCATCGGGATCGTCTCTGGCGCCACGACATCGACCTCGATGTTTCGTGCGCGAAGCGATGCTGCAACTTCAAGGCCAATAAAGCTTGCACCAATGACAACCGCCCGCCGCGATACTTGAGCTTTGGCGACAAGAGCGCGGCTGTCGGCCAGCGTGCGCAGATAATGCACATGCGCGAGATCGCCGCCGGGAAGGTTTAGGCGCACCGGTTCGGCGCCGGTGGCGAGGAGAAGCGCATCATACGACAATTCGCCGCCGCCGGCGAGCCGCAGCCTGCGGCTCGCCGGATCGATGGCGGCGACCCTTGTGGCAAGTTTCAGATCGATATTTTTCTCTTTGTAGAAGTCCGGCGATCGCAAGGGGATCCAGTCTTCTTCGGCCGTACCGGCGAGAAAGCCCTTCGACAGATTTGGGCGGTCGTAGGGAGCGCTATCATCGTCGCTCACCATGGTTATGCCGCCACGATAGCCCTCGTTACGGAGCGTTTCGGCGGCGGCGTTGCCCGCCGCGCCGCCGCCCACGATGACAATGGATCGCGGAGTGGGCGAGGTCAGCGCCCGCGGCGCCGCCCTTTCCAATTTTTCTCGAACATATACGGACCCGTTGCGGTGTTCGATGCGGAAGCAGGATACCGGATTGAGCGCGGGCGCGCGAAGCGCCTCGCCGGTGCGCAAGCTGAAACACGCATGGTGCCAGGGGCAGCGAACCGTTTCTCCAACAACGAGCCCGTCGGCAAGCGGCGCGCCATAGTGGGTGCATACGGCGCCGACGGCAAAAAATTCTTCGCCGCGGCGGACGAGCAGCACGGCCTCACCGCCGGCATGGCCGGCCAGCGTGCCGCCGTCCGGGAGATCGCGAAGCGCTATTCCTTGGCCCAAGTCCGGGCCGTTTGGTGGGGCAGATTCCGAACTCATGCAAACCTCCCTCGCGCTGTTATTTTCTGGCACCAGCCCGCCTGTTTCGCCATTCGATCAGGATGCGACCGGAGGCACCGGCTTTTCTATGAGACGCCAGCCGGGCGTGATGGTTCCATTATGAGATTGCCGCCTTTACGGTTTTTTGACGGAGAGGAAGGCTGGACGCCAAGCTTGCTCCGGAAAGGCTCTAGGCCGGAACGACGGGCGTCTTATCTTTGCGCAGGGCCGCCATCACTTCTGGACCGAGCTGCAAATGCGCCTCCACAAGCTCGGGGGGCGTCAAAGCCATCCACTGATGGAGTGACACATCGGCGTACGTGCTGCTTTTGAACACTTCCAGAAAGCGCACAGGCGTGGTGCCGGTATTCTCTATATAATGCCCCATCGCGAAGGGCACGTAGCCGACATCGCCGGCTTGGAAATCGAACGTGCGCGCCTGACCGGATGCGCCGAACACGCCCATGCGGGCCTGGCCCTCGATGTAATATTGCCATTCATTGGTGTTGGGATGCCAATGCAGTTCTCGCATCCCGCCCGGATCGATTTCGACCAGCGCCGCGGCAATCGTGGTGGCAATAGGAAACACGCTGGAGTCGGTGATTCGTACCGTCCCGCTCTTGGTCTTGACCGGCTGCTGCGCCATCATTCTATGGCTGAAGCCCCGAGGCGAGGCGGTTGCGCCTGCGGTAGTACTGTGCAGTGGTCCCGGAACCAGGGCCGGAAAAATGTATCGTTCACCGGGATCAGGCGTGTGTCCGAAGAACGACGCCGCGACCCCGAAATTCTTGGCCAACACCTCGCTCGGGGTATGCTTGAACCAATCCGTGATGAGAAACGTGTTGTCCTCGTCGAAGTCGCCATCGTCGAATACGAGCAGAAATTCGCATCCGTCTGGGTTGAGCCCCTGGATCGAATGCGGAATCCCCGCTGGAAAATACCACAGATCGCCAACTCCCACGTCGTCGGCGAAGTTTCGCCCCTGCGCGTCCACCGCGGTAATGCGCGCGGTCCCATAAAGCATATAAGCCCACTCGGCGGCCTTATGCCAATGCAGTTCACGCACGCCGCCCGCGTTCAGACGCATGTTGACGCCCGCGATATCCTTGGAAACGCCAAGCTCGCGGGCGGTCACTTGCCTTGTCCAGCCGCCCGTCTCAAGCCGCATGTGCGCGTCGGAAAATGAAAAGCGCAAGTTCGGCAGTGTGCCGTGATCGGTGGAAGGCGGAGCCAGCATATCCTGATTTTGCCGATCCCGTTCAAGGTTGCGAGGACCCGGCTCGGTACCACCGTGACCGGGCCGCTCCGGCTGCGGCAGCGCAGTTTGGGCATTTGCTCCCGCAGCGGTCAGGAGGCCGCCGGAAGCAGCAATAGACAAGATGTTGCGGCGTGAAATGAGGTCCATGGCATCCTCCCTGCGGTTAGCCCCTTGATGTTCTCGATTAATTTTGGCTCCCTCGCATTGAAATAAAGGAATTGCCGCGCGGGAGCACCGTCATACGCGGGCTCGAACTTAGATCGCAATCCCGTTCTGCTCGGCGAGCTGACCGAGGTCCGCGAGCGGCCGCGCGCCGATATGCTGGATGATCTCGGCCGCGGCAAGGGCACCCAGCCGCGCGCAGGTTTCGAGGTTCTTGCCTTTGGTGAGCCCGGCAAGAAATCCCGCCGCGAAGAGATCACCGGCTCCCGTCGTATCGACAACCCTGTCGACCGGGAACGCGGGCACGGCGAGAACCTCGTCGCGCGTTACAACGATCGATCCCCGCTCGGAGCGGGTGACGACGCCGAGGATATTTTCGGCGCGCAGCTGGGCGGCGGCGGTGTCGAAATCGCCGGTCTGATAAAGCGAATGCAGCTCACTCTCATTGGCAAAAACGATGTTTACCGAGCCAGAGCGAATGAGCCCGAGAAACTCCTCACGATAACGATCGACACAAAAGGAATCGGACAATGTAAGAGCCACTCTCCGCCCAGCTCCCCGCGCGATTTTTGCAGTCTTGACGAAAGCGGCTTTCGCGGCCGGAGGATCCCAAAGGTAGCCTTCAAGATAAATGATTGCCGCTTGCTTGACAGCGTCTTCATCCACATCCGCTTCAGTCAGGTTCTGGCTGGCGCCCAAAAAGGTGTTCATGGTGCGCTGGCCATCCGGCGTCACGAGCACGAGGCAGCGGGCACTGGCTGGCCCGTCCGTTGCGAAAGCGGTCGAATAATCGACCTTCGCCGCCCGGATATCGTGCGCGAAAGCCAAGCCAGTTTCGTCATCCTTAAGCTTGCCTATGAAGGCCGCGCGGCAACCAAGGCTCGCCGTGCCGATGATCGTGTTCGCCGCCGACCCTCCCGACACGAAGGTTGCCGGACCCATGGCCGCATACAGGGCCTCGGCGCGCGCCCCGTCAATCAACGTCATCGCGCCCTTGCGCAGTCCGTGTGCGGGAAGGAAATCATCGCCGGTCAGACTGATGACATCGACGATGGCGTTGCCAAGGCCCAACACATCAAACCTGTAAGTTGGCATGGACATCCCCGAAGTGCAGTCCAACACGGAGGAATACGCGGGCGCCTGTTTGGCGAAAGCGGGAACCGGCTTCGCGGCGCGTGCCGCGGGGAAATAGAAATCTTAGAGAAGGAACCCATTCCGCCCGCAATTTGTCGGATTAGCGGCTTGACGAGGCCAAGTCAAAGCAAGCATTGCTTTTCGCATGGTCAAAGGGAACTCGCGCGAGCACGAGGGCGCCCCGCAAGCGTGGGCGGGTTTTGCGGCCGAGCTCCCATTTTTTTGACCGGACTTAGAATTGCAATACTTTCTGAATTATTTTGGGAAATTAAATAATTGGGGCATGTCAAAATCGAAAAGGTTGAGCAATTTTTTGCCTCGACATAAGCGCGCTATAATGATTGACGAGGCCGTCCGCCGCGCCGGTTCCGCGCGACCAGGAAACGGTGCGAAAGATGAAAGCACGATCCCAAAAGTCACAGGGCAGAATTCACCTTGAAGCGATCATGGTCTAAAGAGGTATTGCGTGGCATTTGAACAAAAACCCCGTCCGCGTGCGTTTCGCCTCGGTGCGTTGGGTCCAGCGCCCGGCGCCGCAGCCCCGCAAGAGGCCGTGGTGATCGAAACCACGGCCGATCCCTACGAGGCCGAGGCTTTTTTGGCCGGCCGCGATGTCGGCGAAGAGGCGATCGAGGCGGCGCAGAAGCAAGGCGTCGCCGCTCGCTCGCTTTTGTCTTGGGGCGGTCTCTTTTGGTCGGCGGCGGGCGGCCTCGTTTCGCTTGCCTTCGGGCTTTGGCTGACCCGCCTCATCGACGATCTTTTTACTTGGTCGCCGGCCTTTGGCGTCGTTGGTCTCGCACTCGCGGGCGCGGCCGGGACTGCGCTTTTCGTTCTCGGGGCGCGGGAAATCGGCGGTATTCTGCGACAGCGCCATATCGCCGAACTGCATGCCGGGCTCGCCCGCGCGCGCGAAAAAGACGATTTTAAAGAGGCACGGCGCCTCGTAGGCCAGCTTTCCTCTCTCTACGCCACGCGGCCCGAGACCGCCCGCACGCGGGGTCAGCTTCGCCGCCTTGGGCGCGACATTGTCGATGGGCGCGATCTGATCGACATCGCCGAACGCACGCTCATTCTGCCCCTCGACGGGGAAGTGCGGCGCGAAATCGCTAGCGCGGCCAAAAGGGTTTCCATGGTGACGGCGCTTGCCCCGCGGGCGATCATCGACGTCGTCTTCGTCGGGGCGCAGGCGACAAGGCTCATCCGGCGCATCGCGGTGATCTATGGCGGCCGGCCTGGCTTGCTCGGCTTTCTCAAGCTCCTGCGTTCGATCGGGGCGCATATCGCGATCACCGGCGGCATGGCGGCGGGCGACAGCCTGCTACAACAATTCGTTGGCCATGGGATCGCCGCGAGATTGTCGGCCCGTCTCGGCGAGGGCGTGCTAAACGGCCTTTTGACGGCGCGC
>DATBQJ010000136.1:0-4644 GCA_036560885.1 Methylocella sp. | reverse complement strand
ACATACAATCCGTCGAAGAACAATATTCCGCGGGCTTCCAAATCAGCATCAGCGAGATCCGAATGCCGCCAGCCTTTGAGCACCAGTTCTATGCCCTCAATTTCCGAGCGGTGGTATCTGCCGTCGCGTAGGTCGATCTCGTGGATGATTTCTGCCAACGATTTCACCGCGTCACATGTGATGCCAAAGGAGCGCATCATCACTTCAAACGAGCAGAAATTGCCGCGATGACCGAACACCGCTTCTTTCATGTCGAAGGAAAGCTCGTCTTTTCTCGGCGTGTCGCTGTAACGGATTTGTGCCTTGGCATCGACAAATCGCCGTATCAGCCAAGCGCAGGCCAGCCTGTCCACATACGGACGCGGGCGGGTCACCCATACACGCCCCTTATAATCGCTGATATTCAGTGCCGTAAATGACAGTGCTTCCTCGGCAACAGGATGTAATGCCGCTTCGATCTCGCCGAGCAATTCATTGATTTTTGCCGCATGGGACGAACGGAAAAAATCCACCTCGGTAATTTCCGTAAAGCGCGTGCGCAGCTTGTCCAGACGGTCATGTCCGTCTTGGTCTTGTATCTTTGCTTTTCCGACTGCCTTATGAAGCGTTTTTACTTCGGGTAGCAGTTCGTCGTAATCCTTCTTGCGAGCGGAACGGAAAAACTCGATCACGTGCTCTTCGCTGAGTCCCTCGAAGCGCTCGACCTTCATCACCAGAGCTTCGCCCTTGGACTGCTGGATTTCCTGCGCCATCCATTGGAAGGATTCCAGGCAATCGTCCCGATCAGGTAGGATGAACATGCCGCCTTTCGGCGACACCGCGCCGATGCGCTTCAGTCTGCGCCATAAGGAAACGCGGGTACTTGAATTTCCCCGCGACGGCAGGGAGTAGGTAAATACCAGCCAGCTCATAACGCATTTGTAATAGGTATTGCATTTTCATGCAACACACGTTACAACCCGAACGAAGCTCGATGTGAGCCAGCACGTGCTTGGCAGTCACTTTTAAGCAACGCCGGATACGGTCCTGCGGGTCCTGCTCGCCAACGCCATCGAGGTCACGGCCGTGCACAATCATTTGCTCAACGATGCGCCGCGTCTTTTCTACAGGCACGTCTGGACGAATGATGACGTGATCAAACTCGCCGGACGAGTGCAAGCGCGGCATTTGCGGGGTGCGAGCCTCGCGGCGCTGCTTCTTCTTTCGTCCCCGACCTTGGCGGGACCGCCCTTTATCACCGACGATCCGGAGCCCACCGATTATCTACACTGGGAAGTATACACCTTCTCACAGGGGATGCGTGCAACTGGGGAGATAAGCGGCGTAGTACCGCCCTCATGCGACTGTAACTATGGCGCTCTGCCTAACGTTCAATTGCATGTCCAACCGGGCATGGCGGTCGCCCGCGAAAACGGCACTCCCCTCCAGTTTGGGCCGGGCGACACGGAATTTGGCATAAAGTATCGCTTCGTCGAACAGGACAAGGCGGGCTGGGTCCCGGACGTAGCCATCTACCCTTTGCTGGAGGCGCCGACCGGCGATGCCGCTCGCGGTCTCGGCACCGGCAGGACCCATGCCTTCGTGCCGCTCTGGGTTCAAAAGGACTTCGGCGATTGGACGACCTTTGGCGGCGGCGGCTATTGGATCAACCCCGGCCCCGGCAATAAGAATCACTGGTTCATGGGTTGGGTACTGCAGCGCAAGATAACTGACAACCTTACGCTCGGAGTGGAATTGTTCCACCAGACACCCGACACGATCGGCGGCATGCAGTCGACGGGTTTCAACCTCGGCGGAATTTACGATTTTTCCGATCGCTATCATTTCCTTTTCTCGGCTGGAAAAGGGATCCAGCACGCCAAGGAGACGAACACATTGTCTTGGTATATTGGGTTCCTAGTGACCGGCGGAGAAGAGCCGCCTAAAGCCCAGGAAGCGGCTCAGTAATTCAAGCATCTCAATCGTTTTGCGGTTACAAATTAATCCCTACAGTTCGACCTTTTCGCCGGCATTCGCCCATTCCTGAAAGCCGCCGGGGTAATGCGCGCGGACATCGGCGCGCCCGGCTTCTTGCGCCAGCGCCAGTGCGGTGAGCGAGCGTTTGCCGGAACGGCAGGACAAAACCACCCGCTTGCCCGGCGCGCGGGGCAGGGCCGCAGGGTCGAAATGCTGGAGAGGGTTGAGGATCGCTCCCGGGATGCGGCCAGCCGCATATTCATTGGGCTCGCGCACATCGACAAGCAGGATCGAGCCCTCGGCCAATCCTTTTTTCAATTCGTCTATCGGGACGTTTTCCACTTCCGTTGTGGCCATGAACAAGCTCCCAGTTTTCTCCTACACTCCCCGCGCGGCAATTTCGCAAAAGCGGCGCCCTCACGCAAGATGATTGCCGCGCCGGGATAAAATTGTTTCGGCCGCCGCGAGATCGCTTGGATCGTTGGCGTTGAAGAACGGATCGTAGGGCTCAATTGGCCACTCCACAATGGCGCGCCGGTAGCGTTGCGAGAAAGTCTCGACCTTTCGCATATCCTCGACAACGAGGACGTGGCGGAGATCGTTTCTGATCGAGACCGGCCAGAGCGCGACGGCTGGATGCGTCTTGCCGCCCGAACGCGCGCAGGCGATCGCGGCATTGTATTTCGCCCTCGCTTCCATGAAGCGGGCGGCGAGATCGCCCGGCAAAAACGGCGTGTCGGCCGGCGCGCTGATCGCCAAGCGGACATCCGGGCAATGCACCGCGATCCAATCGAGTCCGGCGAGAATGCCCGCGAGCGGACCCTTGAAACCCGGCACGTCATCGGCGACGACAGGCACATCGAACCCGGCGAATCTTGCCGGATCGCCATTGGCGCTCAACACGAGGCTTTCGCATTGCGGGCGCAACGCCGCGATCGCATGGGCGAGAAGGGAAATTCCGCCGGTTTTTCGCAACGCCTTGTCGCCGCCGCCCATCCGGCGCGCAAGCCCGCCCGCGAGCAGGATGCCAACACACGTTCCGGTCCGCATCGCATTTTGCGCCTTTTCGCACGCGCTGCCCCGCGCGGCGTGGGAGCATCACGCATGCCGCTAAAACCTATACCAGATCCCCGCTGTCGGACCCAGCTCGCGTCCGGCATTGACCCCCGCGACCGTTATAAAGCCACCGATTTGCACCGACCAGTTTGGCGCGATGTCGTAAACCAGGCTTGGTTGCAGCTTGGTCCAAGATACGTGACCGAACTGGAGGGAGCCGTTTATAATCGACGTGAAGCTCTGCAGCATCACGAGAACTTTCGGAAAGGGGTGCAGTCCTATGGTCAGATCGATCCGCCATTCGCCCGGCTGACCGGCTGCGTAAAAGCGATAGCCCGCCTGCGCCTCGGCGAAACCCTCCATCCCCGCGACGACGACATTGCGCCCGGCCAGACCCCGGACATCGAGGGAAGCGGCGCGGCGCACCTCGAACGGCCCAAGCGAATCGGCAAACGAGCCGCCGGGCGAGCTTAAGCCCGCTTGCAACGAAAGGACGCTCGTATCCGTGCGGTAGAGCCCGACTCTCGCCGCGACCTCACTCTCGCCCAGTCCATTGTAGGACTGCCCCGGAGGAGGATTGTGAATGCGATCGTAGGAAGGCGCGGCGACCAGGGTCAGCCAATTTGTCAGCCCATATTCGATGTAGGTTCCAAGTTCGAACTTTCGAAAGGACGGAACCGGAATGAGATGCCCTTGCGCATCGAACGCACGCGTCGACTCCGAAAAGAACGTATCGGCAATGACCTGCCCTTCGCCGGGAGGCATCAGCCAGGCGCCGCCCCACGCCGCCTCGAAACCGCCACACGCGAACCCGCTGGCAGCGGTAACGAGCGCGAGGGGAAAACGCGGGATGCGCAACGAAAAGCCCCTTCACCCGGCTCGTTTAACTGATAGCTATTGACATAATAAAACGGATTGTTAACATTGCATATTACGTTCAAGGCGCATTTTTGGCCACCGCTAAGCGGCTGGATTAAATATTCGCATGATGCGCCAAGTCGCAGGCCCCGGCGCCAATGTGGCGGCGCACGGGCGCATTGGTGCGCAATCGATGTGATCGATTGGCCAGGCACTTCTCCCGCCGCGCTATTGGCTGGCGAGGATTCGAGCGTGATCCAATCTAGTTAGATCGAGCGGCGCTCGTTCGGTACGAATAGCTCAAGGCAGGGAGCCGGCGAAGCGCGGGCGGCGGCGTGGATTCCGCGATCGTTCCAAACCTCTTGCTTTCGTGCGGGTTCGCGCCATTTTCGTCTTGCGGGCCCGTGGGGTGAGCTTGAGCCAGCCTTACTAAACATTCATGCAGCCGAAATGGCGGTGTAAGCTGGGGGCTCCTATATTGAACGCGAAAGACGGTGCGCCGTCGTTATTTTTCCAATGGAGTAGTCAATGGCTAATGTCTCGTCTCCCCGCCCTGGTGCCCTGAGTTCGCCGCCTTTGATCGTGCGCCGGCGTCACGAGGTCCGGACCGCGCTGCTAGCGACGGTGGCCGCACTAGCCCTCGCTTGCATGAACGATGGTGGTTTTCAAGCGCACGCCGACGTGGTTCAGAACCAAGTGTCGCCGGTTGTTTCTCCGGTCTCATTTGCCGATGTGGTCGACCATGTGCGCGGTGCGGTCGTGTCCGTCAAAGTG
>DATBQJ010000135.1:0-2225 GCA_036560885.1 Methylocella sp. | reverse complement strand
AATGTTCGCGAGAAGCTGATCGACGAAGGCTTTATCCGGCGCAAGGACCTCGCGAGGTACGTGACCGTCCTCGAACGCCACCTATCCGATCCCGAGGTGCTGGTAACGTCGCACATGTTCTTTCGGCTGTCGGGCCGCGTCCCGCAGTCAGGTGAATTGCAGACCTGATGTCCGCAATGGTTCTTGGTTGCGTAAAACCTTTTTTGACGGTGGCGGAGCTCGGCGGGACCTATCTCGATAGCGCCGAAACATGCTCTATTTGAGATTTTGTTTGTTGCGAACCTGGAATTGGCCCTGCGGCGTATGGCGGCGTTGTGAACGCGCAGGATGCGGCGCGGGCGATGTCTGCTGCTATGCCCGGATGATCTCGCGAGGCTACCGCCTGCCGAAAAGTATCAAACCTCAGTTCCAGATCGTCAGGTCCGTCTCGTTCGTGTCCACCACGAACACCGCGAGGAGCTTGGCCGGCTGCGTCTCGCTGGCATTGGCGCTGACGCCGTGGCGGTCCCCGGGCAGCTCCGAGAAACTCTGCCCGGCATTGTAGATCGTCACCGGTCCGTCGTTGACCTGACTGCGGATCGCACCCTCAAGCACGGTCGCGTAGATGAAGGCGGATTTTGGATGCGTGTGACCAGGCGAGTAGCCGCCCGGGCCGTATTCGACGAGCACGCCCTTGATGCTCTTGCCGGGAACGTTCGGCAGCTCGTGCTGGTAGACAAGTGTCGCCTTGGCGTTCTTATCTTTCGGCGCATCGGCGAGGACGCTGCCGAACGGCAGGGTTGCGGCAAACAGAGAACAGAGGATGCGTTTCATGGAGCGCTATCCTTCAGTTGGCGGTTGCGGATCAAGTTCGTGCCTGCGAGTGGCGGAGCCATTCGTCGAAACCGATGCGGCCGAGGCGCGCTTCCCCCAACGGTACGAGCGAGCGCTCCTCGACCCGGCCGCCCCAATATCGGGCCTCGGGATCGCTCACGACTTCACGCGGGTCGCCGACCGCTCTCAAATAGCGGCCAATGATTTCGTTGAACGGCGCTCGTTCGGGGCCAGCGATCTCGACAATGCTGTTTCGCGGCGCCGCGAGCGCCACATCGGCAACGATGGCAGCAACGTCGTCCGCCGCAATGGGCTGGAACAGCCCGGGCGACAGCCTGATCATATTTCCATCCGCACTTGAAGCAGCGATGGCGCCGAGGAATTCCAGGAACTGGGTCGAGCGAATGATGGTGTAGGGGATGCCGGAGGCCTCGATTAGTTTCTCTTGGGCGACCTTGGCGCGGAAGTAGCCGTTGTCGGGCGTCCGGTCGGTTCCGACGATGGATAGCGCGACATGGTGCCGGACGCCCGCTGCGGCCTCCGCCGCGAGAAGGTTGCGGCCGGAGGTCTCGAAGAAGTCCAGCACCGCCTTGTCTTCAAATGAGGGCGAATTGGCGAGGTCGATCACCACCTGCGCGCCGGCCATGGCCTCTTTGAGCCCCTCGCCGGTGATGATGTTGATGCCGCTTTCGGGCGCAGCGGCAATGACCTCGTGGCCGCCCCGGCGCAGAATAGCGACGGTCTTCGAGCCGATCAGGCCTGTGCCGCCGATCACGACGATCTTCATGCTTGACCCTCCCTTGTCGATGACTAATCCTTAAATAGCGCTCGAAAATTGGGTTCAAATGCTAACGAAAAAAAAATTTCCGGTCGCCCCTTTGCACGCGACAGCAGCATAAGATTCCGCACGGCTATTTTTGACAACATCGGTCACTTTAAGAAAAGCGCACGGCGGACAAATATTTTCGGAGTGCCTCGGATGACTGTTGGAAGCGAGCCGTGCCGACGCTCACATTTAGCGCGAGAACCAGGAAGCCTTTTTGGTATAATGCGTGATGATCACCCCCAAGCCCTTTCCGAGTTGCGATAGCAAGCATATGGGGAAACCATGCGCAGTATCGGTCCTTCTATCCTTGGGCTTGCTTGCCCTTTCTTGTGGCAGCTCTGCGCTCGCAGGATCGGAAAGCGCAGCGACGGGCAAGGTTGAACCCGTCGAAACATCCGTCTGCCGCCTTATCGAATCGTCGGCTCGAACTCAGAGTCTGCCGATCGCATTCATGACGCGGCTGATATGGCAGGAAAGCAGCTTTCGACCCAACTCGATCAGTCCCGCCGGCGCGCAAGGGATTGCACAATTCATGCCGAGGACGGCTGACGAGCGTGGTCTAGCCAATCCGTTCGATCCCGAAGAA
>DATBQJ010000134.1:0-42837 GCA_036560885.1 Methylocella sp. | reverse complement strand
CACCGCGGCGAGACGGCGATGGCCGCGATAGTTGCCCGCCCGCTCGAGAAGAGCCTCGCCTCACCTCAAGATTTTGATCGCAACGTCGATTGCGGTCTCGAGAAATTCATCGGCCGCGGCTTTTTGATTGTTTGCCGCGATGATCCGATGAGCGGGCGCAATGGCCGCCGTGAATTCGTGCGTATGCCAATGGCCCAGCGTCGAAAGGCGCGGCAGCGCCGCACTGTCTGGCCGGGGATAGACCGACACATAAAAATAGGGCTCGTCATAATATTCATCTCCGGGGGAAAGCCCAGCCCCTACATACCCTGTGGCGCCGGCATTCCGCGCCGGAAACGAGGCCAAAGTGGCGAGATCGAAGTGGTGCGGCCAGCAGCGCACATCCGAGGCCGCCATTTTGCGCTCAATCATTTGTCCGTGGACGCGGACGAGCGACAATTCGGCATTGGCGAACCAGGCGGCAAGCTCGGCCGAGGGATCTGCCAAATCCGCCACGCCGTAGGCGGCACCTTCGGCGATTGCGTGCGCGGGCATCTCATAAGGGGAGGGCGCATCGAGAGCATTCGGGTCGAGGCCCTTCGCGCCGAGTTGCTCGCCCAGCCATTGGCGCGCCTGCGCATCTGTGCGGCCGTTAAGCGAAAATGATTGGATGCGCGCCGTTCCTTCGTCGCCCTGCAGTAGGAGCGTGAGGTCGGCAATTTTCAAGCTTAGACGCGTGCCGTTTTTCAACCGGTGGGTGGTAAAGCTGTCGAAGGTGTCGTCCCAACCGAGATTCGTATGGCCGTCGTCTGGCTGCGATGGAACGTAGGCGCGCGCCGCGCGTGCGAGCCATTGCACTGCATGATGGGCTTGCCGGCGGGCTGCGCTCAGCCGGCGCTGGTCAATGTCTCGAAGTGGCCGCCAATCCGATCCACCCATAATCGCCGCGCTCCTGTCCGTCTTGCTTTGCTGCTACTATTTCGACGCAACGATAGGCTTGCGCTTCGATGAAAACAATTGGGAGCAGGGAACGTCATGGCCGGAGATGTAAACTGGGTCGACATCGGCTCTAGGGAAGAACTTACCGGGCCGCCTCTCAGACGCATTAAGGCAGGGAACCGCGAGCTTGCACTCTCCTTCAAGGATGGGCAATACGGCGCTGTTTCGAATATTTGCAACCACGCCGGTGGGCCGCTTGGCGAGGGCCGGCTCGATGGCGATTATATCGTCTGCCCCTGGCACAATTGGAAGTTCCACCGCTGCAGCGGCGCCGGCGAGCCAGGTTTCGAGCAGGACCGCGTTCCGGCCTACCCGGTGAAGGTCGACAGCGGCCGCGTTTTCGTCAACCTTGCCGCCGGTAGCAAGCGTGCCAAGAGCCCCCACGAACCGCACCCGCTGGCGCGCAAGGTCGAGCGCACGGCTGGACCCTTGCGCCTTGCCGGGATCGCGACGACGGCGATGGATGCCGCGAATCCGCGCTTCTCGGGGTCAGACCATCTGCTTGATCATGCATTAAAGGCTGGCCGCGAACTTGGCGCCGAGACGCAGATGATCAAGCTGAACGAACTCAATTTCCGCGCCTGCGAGGGCTACTACTCTAAGGCCGCGCGCGCCTGCACGTGGCCCTGCTCGATCACCCAGATGGATGCGAAGGACGAGATGGACCAAGTTTACGAGGCTTTGGTGCATTGGTCCGACGTGGTCATCGTCTCGTCGCCGATACGGTGGGGAGCTGCGTCATCGCTCTATTTCAAGATGGCCGAGCGGCTGAACTGCGTGCAGAACGCGGTGACGATCCGCAATCAGGTTCTCATTCGCAACAAGGTCGCGGGATTCATCATCGTTGGCGGGCAGGACAACATTCAGGCGGTTGCGGGCCAGATGCTCGGTTTCTTCGCCGAACTGGGGTTCATCTTTCCGCAGTTTCCCTATATCGCCCACTCGCGTGGCTGGTCGCACGAGGACATGGAACGCAACGTCGAGATCGTGCGCGCGTCGAAGGAGCTCGCCGAGGGCGTGGCCATGCTCGCGAGCCGCTGTCTCGATCTCGCGGGTCGTCTCATCACAAGCGACAAAGCCCCTGCATCGATCGAACGCGGCGGCCGCAAGGCGCATGCCATCTAGATCTCAAGTGGCGGCGCAAAACCAGGCCAGTTCGCGGCGTGGGCGCGCCAACGGAAATGCACCAGGGCAAAGCGGCGAGGGCCGCGAAAAATTCGCAAGGCAGCGGGAATAAACTGGCGCGCCGCGAAGTCTCCTTTCTAGCAATGGCGTTAAGCCGCCATGGATGGAGACCAAACATGTTAGACAACAAGCAAGGTATCGACCGGCGCGGCGCGCTCGAATGCATGATCTGGGCCGGGACCGGCGTCATCTGGACGCTCGGGGGTGGCGTCCCCAAATCCTCGCAACTCCTCGGCATTGGAACGGCGCAAGGCGCCGCAAAGGCGGCCACCGGCTTCAGCTTCCTGCAGATTTCGGATAGCCATGTCGGTTTCAACAAGCCGGCCAATCCCGATGCGCTCGGGACCTTGAAGGATGCGATCGATAAGGTGAACGGCTTGTCCGTCAAGCCGGACTTTATCATTCACACCGGCGACATCACGCACCTTTCAAAGCCCGGGCAATTCGACGATGCGGAAAGAGTCATCGGAGACGCCAAGCTCGATGTTCATTACGTGCCGGGCGAGCACGATATTATCGACGAGAACAATGGCCAAGCCTATGTCGAACGTTATGGCAAAAACACCAAGGGAACCGGCTGGTTTGCCTTCGATCAAAACGGCGTGCACTTCATCGGCCTCGTCAACGTCGCCAATCTCAAAGCGGGCGGCATGGGCTCGCTCGGCGATGAGCAATTGGCTTGGCTTGCCGCCGACCTCAAGGGCAAGCCGGCCTCAACGCCGATCGTCGTCTTCGCGCATATTCCGCTCTGGACCGTTTATCCGGAATGGGGCTGGGGAACGGAGGATTCGGTGCGTGCCCTCGCGCTTCTCAAGCGGTTCGGCTCGGTCACCGTGCTCAATGGCCATATCCATCAATTGATGCAGAAAGTGGAAGGCAACGTCACCTTCCATACCGCGATGTCGACCGCCTTTCCGCAGCCCGCGCCCGGAACCGCCGCGTCCCCCGGACCGATGCGGGTGCCTGCCGAAAAGCTGCGCACTTTGCTGGGACTAACGAGCGTTGAGGTCCGGCACGGAAAACACACCCTCGCGATCACCGATACACCGCTTGCCGGCAGTTGAAACTGTCGAAATAGAGGAAACCTAACATGCTGAGATATAGCACACGACGCCACGCCGGCGCCGGGCTCCATTGGCGCGCGTTCTATATCGCGGTTATTACTTTATGCGCCATGTTGTCCATGCCCGTTTGCGCAGCGGATATAGAAGTGAAAATCGACAATTTCGCCTTCACGCCAAGCGAGCTCACAGTGACGGCCGGGACGACCATCATCTTCCGCAATCGCGATGACATTCCGCACAGCGTCGTCGGAGCCAAGGGCGAGTTTCATTCCAAGGCGCTCGATACGGACGACAGTTTTTTGTTCACCTTCGAAAAAACTGGGACCTACCGCTATTCTTGTGGCCTTCATCCCCAAATGCAAGGCAAGGTTGTGGTCACGCCGTGAGCGCAGGAGACATTCACTTCCGCGTGATATTAGGAACCGCGATCCTATCGTTTCATTTCAATGGCAGACTAGCGGAGAGCGACAATGACTATTCTCAAGCGCGCACTTCTTGGTTCTTTTAGGATCGCACTTTTCGGTTCTCTAAAGGCCGCGCTTTTTGTGTATGTGTTTTTCCTATCTGACACGCCTTTTGCCGGTGCCGTGGCCGAAGGCGATGGCGATGTTGGCGACACTGCCTCTTACGACGCGGCCGCAAGCAGTGGAAATGTCAACATTGGATGAGCAGGAACGAAGCCTCAAGCTACCCATGCATTTAGGAGATCATAATCATGACGCTACTTGAAATTTTGCTAATATGGCTCGTTGCCGGCAGCCTCCCGGGAGTCTGCGCAGTTCTTCAACCGTACCGCGCACGAGGCCGGTCAGATCTTAAGCGCGGCCCTCAATTCTAGCAGTTGATCGCGCTTCTCTGCCGCCATTCGGCGCGCTTCGTCCGTGTTGGCGCCAGCAAGTTCTTCTTGGAAATTTTCAAGCTCCGCATCGAGCCCGGCGGCATCGAGTTCCGCCAGGGGAATCGTTTGCTCCGCGAGGATAGTAAGGCCAGAGGGAGCAACCTCGGCAAAACCGCCACGCACGAAGAGACGCAGTTTTTTTGACGGCGTTTCGTCGATAACGACAACGCCTGGCTTCATCGTCGAGATCAAGGGGGCATGATCCTTGAGGACGGTGAATTCGCCTTCCGTACCGGGAACCACTACGCTTTCGACATCTCCCGAATAGACGAGCTTTTCGGGAGAAACAAGTTCGAAATGAAAAGCCGCCATTGCATGCCCTGGGAAGTTGTTTCAGTGATGTGCCCGCGCCACGGAGGTTCGCTTCGCGCCAGCGGTCCAGGCCGGCGCTACGCCGCCTCCGCCGCGAGCTTTTGCGCCTTTTCGACGGCCTCTTCGATGGCGCCGACCATATAGAATGCGGCTTCCGGCAAATGATCGTAATTGCCTTCGATAAGCCCCTTGAAACCCTTGATGGTGTCGGCAAGCGAAACAAGTTTTCCGGGCGAACCGGTAAACACTTCGGCGACATGGAAAGGCTGCGAGAGAAAGCGCTCGATCTTGCGCGCGCGGGCGACCGTCACTTTGTCTTCCTCGGAGAGTTCGTCCATGCCAAGAATGGCGATGATGTCCTGTAGCGCTTTGTAGCGCTGCAAAATCTGCTGAACCTGGCGCGCGACGGCATAATGCTCCTCCCCGACGACGAGCGGCGACAACATGCGCGATGTCGAATCGAGTGGATCGACCGCCGGATAAATGCCTTTCTCGGCGATCGCGCGCGACAAGACGGTTGTCGCATCGAGGTGCGCGAATGAGGTGGCGGGCGCCGGGTCCGTCAGATCGTCGGCGGGCACATAGATTGCTTGCACCGAGGTGATGGAACCTTTGGTCGTGGTGGTGATCCGTTCCTGTAAATCTCCCATGTCGGTCGCGAGCGTCGGCTGATAGCCGACCGCCGAGGGAATGCGGCCAAGAAGCGCCGAGACTTCCGAGCCCGCCTGGGTGAAGCGGAAAATATTGTCGATAAAGAACAGCACGTCCTGGCCCTTGTCGCGGAAATCCTCGGCGACGGTGAGGCCGGTCAACCCGACGCGGGCGCGCGCCCCAGGCGGCTCGTTCATTTGGCCATACACCAGGGCGCATTTGGAGCCCTTGGCGGAGCCGCCATGCTCGCGCGGATCAACATTCACCTTGGATTCGATCATTTCGTGATAAAGGTCGTTGCCTTCGCGGGTCCGCTCGCCGACCCCTGCGAACACGGAATATCCGCCGTGCGCCTTGGCGATATTATTGATGAGTTCCATGATCAAAACTGTTTTGCCGACCCCGGCGCCGCCGAAGAGTCCGATCTTGCCGCCTTTCGCGTAAGGCGCCAGCAGGTCAACGACCTTGATGCCGGTCACCAGGATCTGCGCCTCGGTCGATTGTTCGGAATAGCTGGGTGCTTGCTGATGGATCGCGCGCCGCGCCGTGGTTTCGACCGGACCCAGTTCGTCCACCGGCTCGCCAATGACATTGATGATGCGGCCAAGGCAGGCGTCGCCGACCGGCACCGTGATCGGAGCTCCGGTATCTCGCACCGGCTGGCCGCGGACAAGGCCTTCGGAAATATCCATCGCGATGCAGCGCACGGAATTCTCGCCAAGATGCTGTGCGACTTCAAGAACCAGCCGATTGCCGTGATTGTCGGTTTCAAGCGCGTTGAGGATTTCCGGCAAGTCGCCGTCGAATTTCACATCGACGACGGCGCCGATGACCTGCGTGACCCGGCCCGTGCGCGTGTTGGGTGCGGCGTAAGTCATGCTATGTCCTCTTGGTTCCCTTGGCAGGTTGAATGCTTAAAGCGCTTCGGCGCCGGAGATGATCTCGATCAGCTCCTTGGTGATCATCGCCTGGCGCGAGCGGTTATATTTCATGGTTTGCTTCTTGATCATCTCGCCGGCATTGCGCGAGGCGTTATCCATCGCGCTCATCCGCGCGCCTTGTTCGGACGCGGCATTTTCAAGCAGCGCCCGCAGGATCTGAATCGAAATGTTGCGCGGCAGCAGCGCCGCGAGAATTTCTTCCTCGTCTGGCTCATACTCGTAAGCCGCCCGCGGTTGCCCCGCTTTCTCCTCCGGTGCGAGAGCGACAGGAATAAGCTGTTGCGCAGTTGGGATCTGCGCGATAACCGATTTGAACCGCGAAAAAAACAATGTGCATACGTCGAACGCGCCCGCCTGATGCAAGGCAACGATCTTGCGGCCGATCGCGTCGGCATCGGTGAACCCAAGCGTTCGCACCGAGCGCAAATCGATCACTTCGATGATTTGGCGTCCGAATTGCCGGCGCAAAATGTCATGACCTTTCTTGCCGACGCATAAGATCTTAACTGTCTTGCCTTGTCCCATGAGCGACAGCGCCGTCTCCCGCGCGAGGCGCGCGATCGAAGCATTGAAAGCGCCGCAAAGACCGCGTTCGGCAGTACAGACGACCAAGAGATGAACGCTGTCGCCGCCTCCCCCGAGCAGGGCCGGAACGTGGCCCCTCGTCGCGATCGAGGCAGCAAGATTGGCCAAAACCTTCTCCATCCGCGCGGCGTAGGGCCGTGCCGATTCGGCCGCCGACTGCGCGCGCCGCAACTTTGCCGCCGCAACCATCTGCATGGCTTTGGTGATCTTTTGGGTCGCCTTGACGGAGGCGATCCGGTTGCGCAGATCCTTTAGCGAGGGCATGGTCTATCCGCGTCGCCTTTGTCCCTGCGCCGTCAACTCAAGCAAAATTCTTGGCGTAGGCATCGACGATCGATTTGAGTTTGGCATTCGACTCTTCGGAAAGATCTTTCGAGCTGCGAATCGTATCGAGGAGACCGCTGTGGCTCGCGCGCAGAAGCGCGAGGAGCCCTTCTTCGAAGGCTCGCACCCGGTCAACCGGAAACGCATCGAGATAACCGTTGACCCCTGCATAGATCACGCAAACCTGCTCCTCCATCTTCAAGGGCGAGAACTGCGCCTGCTTTAAAAGCTCGGTCAGGCGGGCGCCGCGCGCGAGCAGACGCTGCGTCGTCGCGTCGAGATCGGAGCCGAACTGCGCGAAAGCCGCCATTTCGCGATATTGCGCGAGTTCGCCCTTGATCTTGCCCGCGACCTTCTTCATCGCCTTGGTTTGCGCCGAGGAGCCAACGCGCGACACCGAAAGGCCGACATTCACGGCCGGCCTAATGCCTTGATAGAAGAGATCTGTTTCAAGAAAGATCTGGCCGTCAGTGATCGAAATGACATTCGTCGGTATATAGGCGGACACGTCGTTGGCCTGGGTTTCGATCACCGGGAGCGCGGTGAGTGAGCCCGCGCCTTTGGCCTCATTGAGTTTCGCCGCGCGTTCGAGCAGCCGGGAATGCAGATAAAACACATCGCCCGGATAGGCCTCGCGTCCCGGCGGACGGCGCAGCAAGAGCGACATCTGGCGGTAGGCGACGGCTTGCTTCGAGAGATCGTCGTAGATGATCAGCGCGTGCATCGCGTTGTCGCGGAAATATTCGCCCATTGCGCAACCGGCGAAAGGTGCCAGAAATTGCATCGGCGCCGGATCGGACGCGGTCGCCGCGACGATGATCGAATAGGGCAGGGCGCCTTGTTCTTCCAATACTTTCACGAATTGCGCGACGGTCGAGCGTTTCTGTCCGACCGCGACATAGACGCAATAGAGTTTGAGGCTTTCGTCGCTGCCCTGGTTCAGCGGCTTCTGATTAAGGATCGTATCGAGCGCCACCGCAGTCTTGCCGGTCTGGCGGTCGCCGATGATCAGCTCGCGCTGGCCGCGCCCAATCGGGATCAGGGCGTCGATCGCCTTGAGGCCCGTCGCCATCGGCTCGTGCACGGATTTGCGCGGGATGATGCCCGGTGCCTTGACATCGACGCGGGCGCGCTTTTCAGCATGAATCGGGCCCTTGCCATCAATCGGATTGCCAAGCGCGTCAACGACGCGGCCGAGCAGTCCCTTGCCGATGGGAACGTCGACGATGGCGCCGGTCCGCTTGACCGTCTGGCCTTCCTTGATATCACGGTCGCTGCCGAAGATAACAATGCCGACGTTATCGCTCTCAAGATTGAGGGCCATGCCGCGCACGCCGTTCTCGAACTCGACCATTTCGCCGGCCTGGACGTTGTCGAGGCCATAGACGCGGGCAATACCATCCCCGACCGAGAGGACTTGGCCTACCTCGGTCACCTCAGCTTCATTGCCGAAGTTCGCGATCTCGTTCTTCAGGATCGCGGAAATTTCCGCGGCGCGGATCTCCATTAGCCGGACTCTTTCATGCGTAAGCGAATCGTATTGAGTTTGGTTTTGAGGGAACTGTCAACCATGCGCGAGCCCAGTTTGACGATAAGGCCGCCGATGATCGCCGGCTCCACTTTGACCGCGATGTCGACCTCGCGGCCCCCGGAAATACCGGTAAGGGCATTCCGCAACGCCTCGACATGCTCGGGCTTGAGCGGCTCGGCGACCGTCACATGCGCCCGCGTGACGCCTTTTCGCGCGTCATCGAGCAAATTGAAATCGCGGATCATGTCAAAAATCGCGAAGAGCCTGCGCTTGGCCACGACGAGCTTGATGAATTTGGCAGCGATTCCGCCGATTTCGGCCTTGGTGAGAAGCGCATCGAGAGCCTTAATTTGTTCTTCGGCGGAGAAGATCGGGCTTTTGATAAAACGTTGCATATCCGCACTTGAGCGTGCCAATTCCGCGAAGGCGGCAAGACCGGCGGCGGCCTGTTCCGTCGACCCGCTTTCCTGACAGAGCGCGAAGAGCGCCTGGGCGTAACGCCCCGCCATTCCGGACACGATTGTCTCTTGCGCCGCCAAAGCGAAATCCCCACAATTCAAACGGCCGCTGAAGCCGCTTTCCAAAGGTCCGCCTTTTCGCGGCGGAAAATCGAGACGCGGTCCGGAATAGGTAAACGAGGAAAGGCGTCACGAAAAGCGGCGCCGCCACGAAGCGAGGATCACCTAACATACAGCTTTTTTCGGCGCAACCCTGGCCGGACAAATGCGCAGGGCACGGCAGTGCGGCCGTCCCGCGAGGCTGGAAACCAGGGCGCCTTTGCGCGATGATCCCCTTGTCAAACTGTCCGCCGTGACCGCACAGCCAAACCGGCCAAAGCCGGAAATCGTGGCGACCATCCGGCGTCAGCGGCGTCACGCCAATGAACGCAGCCAATAAGAAAACCGGTCAGTTGATCGAAATCGTAGGAGAAAACGCCTGATGCAGCCCAAAGGCCTCAAGACAAAGCGGCGCGGCACCGCCTATTCCCGGGTGCTGCCGCCCGTCGCCGTTGTCATGGCAGTGGCGATCGGCTGGCCAGTATTCTGGTACGTCAAGTCGCGCGAGACCGTGGCCATCTTGGCAGCCTGGACGGCGCATGAGGCGCAGCTCGGCCGCACGTGGTCCTGCCCCAATCAGAAAACCGGCGGCTTTCCGTTTTCGGTTGAGATTTCCTGCGCCAACTTCCTCTTTCAAGGCGAATTTCTTGGCGAGCCACTGAGCGGAACCTTGCGCGGTTTCCGCGCCACTTCGCCGCTGCTGCGGACTGGCAAAGTGCTGGCGCGGCTGGACCCGCCGTTTGCGATGAAAACCAGTGGCGGCACAGCCGATATTACAATGCAATGGGGAGCGCTTTCCCTCAATCTCGAAGGCAAGCCGGGCACGCTCAATCGCGTCGCTCTCAATGGCAAAGAGGTCCGGCTGCAAGGCATGGCTGGAGGTGTGGGCGCGGTGGAAGGCGCGCTCGGCGATGTCAATATTGTCCTTGCGCGGGACCAGCACGGCCAGGTCTATGATTTCATGGTTTCTATCAACCAGGGCTCGATTCCGGCGCTCAGCAATGTTTTGGACACGCAACTTCCCGTTGACATGAATTTAAGAGGAACAATATCGCAGGTTGATTTACGCGGGGCGGAAACGTTCCAGGACATTCTTGAAAATTGGCGCTCGGCAAACGGTCATGTCGAAATCACGGCCGGGTCGCTGACGAGCGGCCCTATGATCTTCGATGCCAAGGGTGGCCTCGATCTCGACGAAGAGCACCGCGTGAACGGCAAACTCGACGCCAGTTTCAAGGGGCTCGACAAGGCTCTGCGCCATTTGGGTGTCGATCCGGCGCTCATCATGGCTGGCCATGTTCTGTCGGGGCTGCTCGGCGGCGGCCAACGCGGCGGCTCGGGGCGCATAAATCTGCCGTTGACCTTCTCCGAAGGCTTTCTGTCGATCGGCCCGGTCCGAACGCAAATCCAAATTCCGCCGCTCTATTGACAAGCCAACTGTGCCTCCGGGCGGAACAATGCGTCATGTCTCGCCCGCCCTGCGCCCGAAATCCGGCGCAGCGGTTTCCTGGCCTTGCTCGATAATGCCGCGCCGGATCGCCCGGGTTCTCGTGAAGAGATCGAACAGCCCTTCGGCGTCACCGTTGCGGATCATGCGTTGAAGCGCGGAGAGATCCTCGTTAAAGCGGCCGAGCATTTCGAGCACCGCCTCCTTGTTGTTGAGGAAAATATCGCGCCACATCGTGGGATCCGAGGCGGCAATCCGGGTGAAGTCGCGAAATCCTCCGGCGGAAAATTTGATGACTTCGGACCGCGTGACTTCCTCGAGATCGGCGGCAGTGCCGACGATATTGTAGGCAATGAGATGCGGCACATGACTGGTGATCGCCAACACCAGATCGTGATGGGCGGGCGGCATGATTTCGACATTGGCGCCAGCAGCGGTCCAAAACGAAGCGAGTCTAGCCACTGCCTTGGGATCAGTCCCGTCTGGCGGCGTCAATATGGTCCAGCGATTCAGGAAAAGCGTCGAAAATCCTGCCGCCGGTCCCGATTCCTCGGTTCCCGCCACGGGATGCGCGGGGATAAATTGGACGTTTTCCGGCAGATACGGCGCGACCGCCTTGACGATCGAGGTCTTGACCGATCCAACATCCGACACGATCGCGCCGGGCAAAAGGTGCGGCCCAATTTCTTTTGCGATCGCGCCCATCGCACCCACGGGAGCGCACAGTATAACGACACCAGCCCCCTCGACCGCGGCCGCCGCCTTCTCCACGATGTAATCGGCAAGCGCGAGTTCGGTTACTTTCTCGCGAACGGCGCTTGATGAGTCCGCTGCAACGATCTCGCGCGCGAGCCCCTTGCGCCGGCAGACCCGCGCCAGCGAAGAGCCGATGAGCCCCATGCCAATGAGAGCGAGGCGTTGGAACAGAGGCTCGTTCAAGGGAGCCCCGAGACCGTCAGGCACGCGGCGGACCTTCAAGCTTGACGAAGTCGTTGAGGGCCTCGACAACGAGATGGTTCGCTTCCTCTGTGCCGACCGTGAGGCGCAGGCAATGCGGCAGCCCGTAGGCGCCGACAGCGCGCAGGATCAACCCCCGGTCCAACAGGAAGCGGTCCGCTGCCCGCGCTTGCGTCACGCCGTCGAAATGCAAAAGCAAGAAGTTGCAAACGCTTGGCGTGATCTTGATTCCCAGCGCGGCGATTTCCCGGGCGAGCCAAGGGAGCCAAGTCTCGTTATGGGCGACGGCCTTTTCGATATGGCCGGGGTCGTCCAGCGCCGCGACCCCGGCCGCGCTGGCCGCGCCATTGGTATTGAAAGGCCCGCGAATGCGATTGATTGCGTCGCACACGCCGGGCGGCGCATAACACCAGCCAAGCCTTATCCCGGCAAGACCGTAAATCTTCGAGAAAGTGCGGGTCATCACGACATTTTCGCTATTTGAGACAAGCTCCAGGCCGGACGAATAATCGTCGCGCGTCACATACTCGGCATAGGCGGCATCGAGAACGAGGAGGACGTGGGCGGGCAGGTTTTGGGCGAGCCGCTTGACTTCGGCAAAGGGCAGATAGGTGCCAGTCGGATTGTTCGGATTGGCGAGGAAGACCATCTTGGTCCTTGGGCCAATTTTGGCGAGGATATTATCGGCGCTGGCGGTCAGATTCTTTTCCGCCGCGACGACCGGAACCCCGCCCGCCGCGAGAATGGCGATCTTGTAAACGAGAAAACCATGTTGCGTGAATATACCTTCCTCGCCCGGACCGATGTAGGCGGCGGCGAGAAGGTGGAGAATTTCGTCCGAGCCAGTGCCGCAGACGATTCTGGCCGGATCGAGACCGTGCTTGGCACCGAGCGCCTCGCGCAAGGCGGTTGCGTTGCCATCCGGATAATCCTGGAGGCGATCGGCAAAACCACGAAATGCCTCGCGCGCGCGCGGCGATGGTCCGAGCGGTGTCTCATTCGCCGAAAGCTTGAATACTTTGGCGGCGCCAGGCGCGGCGCTTTGGCCCGGAACATAAGGGTCGATGTCAAAAATAGCCGCGCGCGGGCGCGGCACTGCCTTTACTCCGGACATGGCGATTTTTGTCATCTGAGCAAACTCCCGAATAAATTCATTGCGCCGCCAGGTTTTGGACTTCGCTCAAATCGAACCGCGCCGCGTGGCTGCCAATTTCGATGATCCTTGGTCCGGCCGCGCCGGCGCCAACAAGGGTCTCGCGCAAATCGTCAAGCCCAGCCTCTGTCGCGATCATCAAAGTAAGCCCGGACTCAACTTTAAAATGGCCAAGTATCTCAAGCCCGCGCGTGCCAAACTCCGGAGCTAATTCGGCGGCGCCGTCCGCTATTGTCACGTCGTAGAGAACAACATCGCGTGCCGCCGCCTCAGCGAGAGGCTGGGCGATGACGAACACGGGCATTCCGGCCGGATGATCCGGGCGTTCGACAAAAGGCAGCCTGGCGATGATCTTTGGCGCATCCGGCGCAGCTAGCCCGCGCCACCATGGACTGGCAGGCGCTCCCGCCCGAACCATGCCGAGATCGCCACCCGATCGCGCCACTGCCGCGATGACCTGCGCGGCGTCCTGATGCGTCACATAGGGAACCGTGAAGCCGAAATGAAACCGGCAGCAATCGCGCATCGCGGCATCGCCGCCGGAAATATCGGCGTGGACGCTGTAATTCGACTGGACGAAGGTAAAGGTCGAGATGATGATCCGCCAGATGCCTTCGACGGTGTCGAGGGGCAGCAGGCCCTGGTGGCGGGAAACGAGGCCGCGCATCATGTCGGCCTCGCGGCCGGGCCGAAACGCCGAGCCGCCGCCGGCCCTCGACTTCGCTTCGATCAGCCGGTGGATGATTTCGCCGCGCTCCATCAACAGCCGGTGCAGCGCCGCGTCGATGTGATCGATCTCGATTCTGAGATCTGCGAGGGTCTCGAGACGGGGCGGCGTGGTCATGATCGCAGGGCTCGCGGGTTTGGCCGCCTGTCTTAGAGCATTTTGCCGCGAAGTGGGAACCAGTTCGCGGCAAGAAAATACGAGATTCGGGCGGCGGGATCGGCAAAGACGCCGCCATCACTCCCGCAAAAGCTCGTTGATGGAGGTTTTCGAGCGGGTCCTTGCATCCACGGTTTTGACGATCACGGCACAATAGAGCGAAGGGCCAGGCGTGCCGTCTGGCAGGGGCTTGCCCGGCAGATTGCCCGAGACCACTACCGAATAGGGCGGCACGAAGCCCAGGCGGACCTCGCCGGTTATCCGGTCGACAATTTTCGTCGAGGCGGAAATGAAAGTTCCCATCGCGATCACCGAGCCTTGGCCCACGATGACCCCTTCGACAATTTCCGAACGGGCGCCGATGAAACAATCGTCCTCGATGATGGTGGGATTGGCTTGCAAAGGTTCGAGCACCCCGCCGATGCCAACTCCGCCGGAAAGATGCACATTCTTGCCGATTTGCGCGCAGGAGCCGACAGTGACCCAAGTATCAACCATCGTGCCGCGGTCGACATAGGCACCGAGATTGACAAACGACGGCATCAAGATCACCCCCGGCGCGATGTAAGCGCCGCGCCGTACCACGCAATTCGGGACCGAGCGGAACCCCGCGGCCGCATGTTGTTCCGGGCCCCAACCCACGAATTTGGATGGAACCTTATCCCACCAGGTGGAACCGCCGGGCCCGCCCGCAATTGCCGCCATGTCGTTCAAGCGAAACGATAAAAGCACGGCCTTTTTCAGCCATTCATTGACCTTCCATGAACCTGGCCCGGATGCGCCTTCGAACTTTTCCGCGACGCGGAGCTTTCCACAATCGAGCAGGTTCAACGCTTCTTCGACGGCATTGCGGACTTCACCTTGCGTTTGCGGGTTGATATGGGCAAGGTCTTCGAAAGCGGCATTGATAATCGTCTCGAGCTCATGCATCTGGGTCTCCGGCGAGAGGGGAATTTTGCAAAACGCGCGCGAGGTTTCGATACACCTCCCGCCAATGTCAATAGCCCCTAAACGCCCGCAGTCTCCGGGGCCTCCGGGGCGAGGCCCATCAAGAACCGGGCGAGGTCGCTCGTCACGAAATCGATAAACGATGTCGCCTCTCCCCGCGCGATCTCGAAAGCTTCGCGATAATCCATTTGGCCCGGCTTGGGAACGACGAGCACGGTCGCCATTCCTTTTTCATGGGGAATAATGAGATTTTTTGCGAGATCCTCGAACATGACCGCTCGCGCTGGGTCGACCGCGTGCCTGTCGAAGAATCGTTTGTAGGTGGCAGCCGCGGGCTTCGGCACGAAATTGGCGTCGGCGATGTCGAAAATGTCCTCAAACATCGCCTCCAGCCCAAGCGCCCCGGCGGTCAACAAGGCATGTTCACGCGACCCGTTCGTCAAAATGAGCTTGCGTCCGGGCAAGGCGGTGATCGCTGCGGCGAGAGCAAAGTCAGGGAGAAGCGAGGATCGGTCGATGTCATGCGTGAAATCGAGAAAATCGTCCGGGCCGATGCCATGTTCCTCCATCAGGCCGCGCAGGGTCGTGCCGTAGCGCTCATAATAATATTTTTGAAGCGCCCGCGACGATATGCCGTCCAGCCCAAAGAGATTGCCGAGGTACAGCGTGATCCGCTGATCGATCTTCGGCCAGACATCGCAGTCGGCGGGATAAAGCGTGTTGTCGAGATCGAAAACCCAAGTATCGATATGAGACAGGGTTCCGGTGAGCGGCAAGGCTTCGCCGGCAAAGGCGCGCGACACAGTGGAGGAGTCATTCAAGAAGGGTTTCGTGTCTTTCACCGTGTAATGAGAGTCCCGGCGCCGTGATCGGTCAAAAGCTCAACGAGCACCGCATGTGGCATCTTGCCGTCGAGGATGACGGCGCCTTCGACGCCTTGTGCGAGCGCATCGATGCAGGTTTCGACCTTTGGAATCATGCCGCCGGTGATCGTGCCATCGGCGATGAGGGCATGAATTTCATCGACGCGCAACTGCTTGATCAAATTCTTGCCGCGGTCGAGAACGCCCTGCACATCGGTGAGCAGCACCAGCCGCTTCGCCTTCAGCGCGCCGGCGATCGCGCCCGCGAATGTATCGGCGTTGACATTATAGGTCTCGCCGTCCTCGCCTTGCGCGACTGGCGCAAGGACGGGGATGAGTTCGCGCCCGAGCACTTGGTCGAGCACGGTCTTATCGACCTTGGCCGGCTCGCCGACAAAGCCTAGATCGACGCCGTTGCTCGTTGGCGACACCTTGTTTGCCGTCACCATATTTCCGTCCTTGCCGCAAAGGCCGATCGCCCGCCCACCCTCGGCATTGATGTAGCCGACGATCTGCTTGTTGATCGAACCTGCCAGCACCATCTCGACAATGTCCATGGTGGCCCGTCCGGTGATCCGCAGGCCGTCGGAAAATTCCGATTTGATGCCGAGCTTGGCGAGCATCGCGCCGATTTGCGGCCCGCCGCCATGGACAACGACGGGATTGACCCCGGACTGTTCGAGCAAAACCATGTCGCGCGCGAAAGCCCGCGCGACTTTGTCGTCACCCATCGCATGGCCGCCATATTTGACGACGACGATCGCATCGTCGTAGCGCAACATATGCGGCAGCGCCTGCATCAAGATCGCTGCCTGTTGCTGCGCTTGTTCTTGCGAACTAGGATTTGGTTCGTTCATCGGCTCTCGTCCCAAAATCAACCCGCGCGCCTTCTAGCCGTTCGTTGCGACAAGCTCAATGCAAGGAAGGGAATGCCGGGCGGCCTATCCTATCATGCGACGCCCAGCCGGTCCCCCGTATGAAACCATGCGAAAATGGATTTCAAAGGACGAAATTCATCCGCCATCCCAGGGATTGAGAAGCGGCAACCCGAAAGGCGCGAAGTCCTTGACGTTGCGGGTCACGAGCATTTGGTTGTGCGCGCGTGCGGTGGCGGCCAGGAATCCATCCATTGCGTTTAGGGCAATTCCACGCTGTTTGGAATCGGCCATCAATTCTCCCCACAGCTCGGCGATAGGGGCCGTGATATCGACGATTCTGCCCGAAAATCGTTCACGGAGATCGATGCGAAGCCAGGCGTCGAGCACCGATTTGACTCTTCCGTCGGTCTTTAAAGCGACCCCCCGCCGGAGTTCCCCCAAAGTGATGACGCTGATGAAAAGGCGATCCTCGTCGGTTTCATGCAGAAAAGCCATGACTCGTGGATGTGGATGCGGTTTGGCGGCTTCGGAAATCACGTTGGTGTCGACGAGATAGCTCAAGACTCGATCTCGCGCGCATCGTCCTTCAATCGTTCGAGATCAAGGCCGGCACCTCTCAAGGGCGAGGACAAAAGGAATTCGGCCAGAGAGCCGGAACGGGCGGTTTTCCTCTCCCACTCCTCGATGGAGACCAAGACGGCTGTCGAGCGGCCGTTCTTGGTGATGATCTGCGGGCCGTCGCGGCGCGCCTTCTCGACGACCTCGGAAAGCCGCGCCTTGGCGGTTGCGACGGTCCAGCTGGTGTTAGGATGAGGCATCCGGAAATCCAATCATAGTCAGCATGGTCATGATGACTATATTTATTTCGCGGTCCGCGTTCAAGGGGAAGCTTCTTCTTCTTCCAATACGTGGAAAAAGTCCCGTTAGCGCGCGCCTATCGAAAGACGATCCTGCCCCCCACCTTTGCGTCAACAAATTTCATTTCCTCGATATAGTCGATCACATCGAGCGCGACGAGCCTAGTGCCGGAATCGGTGGTCACATGCGTCTTGCCCGCGAGCATTCCGTAGCCATCGCCGCCGCGCGCTAAGAAATCATTGGTCGCGAGCTTATAATCGCGGGAGGCGTCAAGCGCTTCGCCATTGACCATCACCGTCTTCACCCGCGCACCTGGCGCGGCCGCCGGATCTGCGACGACCGCGAGCCCGGAAACTTGCGGAAACCGTCCCGGCAAGCCCTCGACGTGAGAAAATCCGTTTTCCAGCGCGGCCAGAATGGCTTTGCCCGGAACTAGCGTCAGCATGGTCTTGTTGCCGAAAGGGAGTTCGTCGAGGATGTCGCGCTTCGAGAGTTTGGTGCCCGCCGGATAGAATTTGTTGCCTCTAATTGCGCCGCCATTGATGATCGCGATTTCGGCCGCCGCAGCCGTGCGGAGGGCATCGGCGATGAGATTGCCAATCGCGGATTCGCCCGAGCGCACGGCCTCGCTGCGGCTGTCGAGCGGCGCGACGAGAGTCGCGATCTCGACATCGAAACGCTTCGCCAACTCGGCCTGGTAATCGCGGACCTTGGCAAGCATCGACGGATCCGGATCGATCTTCGCCGTGTCGACGACGCGGAATTCCGGCCACCAAGGAAGCCTGCGACTTGCTTCGTCTCGCGTCCTCTCGACATCGATATCGACAATTGTGACGTAATTCGCGTCCTGCTCGGATTCGACGAGCGCTGTGCGGCCATCGAAATCGATATGGAGATCATGATTATGGCCAGACAGGATGAGATCGACGGCATGCGTATTCATCAAGGCGGCCCCTGTCGCCTTGTCGGCATGCACGATGGCGACGACGAGATCGGCGCCTGCCGCGCGCGCGCGCGCGGCAGGCGCGAGCACCGCCGGGATCGTTGGCGCGAATACGAAGTCGCCGGGGCGAGAGGCGCTTGCCGTGTCTTCATAGGCGGCGCCGATAAGCGCGAGCTTGAGGCCGTCCGCCTCGATCAGCAATTGTTCGCGATGATTCGGCAGCGGCGCACCATCGCTATTTTTAAGATTTGCCGCGAGGATCGGGAAACGGGCCTCTCCCATCCGCTCTAAATAAACATCCTTGCCGAAATCGAACTCATGATTGCCGGGAACAAACGCATCGAGCCCCACATCGTTAAAGAGATCGATCATATGCGCGCCTTGATCGAAGCTCGACAAAAGGCTTGGCGACAGCGTATCGCCCGCATGGACGCAAATAAGACGGCGGTCTCCAGCGAGCGCCCTCGCGCGTTCCGCCTTCACGGCAGAAGCGAAGCGCGCCATCCCGCCGCGCCCGTCCTTGTTCTCCTCGATCCGGTAGACATCGTTGACAAGAAGAAAAGACAGCCGTGCCACGGATGAAGCGGCGAGGGCAGCACGCGTGGCGGGTACGGTAATGCCCGCGCCCGCGGCCAGCATTGTAGCTAAGGTCTGACGGCGCGAAATCTTTGTCATTAACGCCTCGTAGGGGTGCCGCGCACAGGTTTCCTAGACATCCTTAACCGGGCGTCCCTGCCTTGCTAATCGGAGCCAAGAAAGGAGACGATTCACTCCTTGGGTCCGCGGCGTGGCGTGCTGAAGGCCATGAAACCGTTCGACGTGCTCCGCACATGCTGCAAAGCTTTCTTGGGTAAGCATTGTTGGCACAAAAGGATAAAACCACAATAGCTTATCCTTAGACTCAGTAATATTGGGGTAGTCCAAGGCGGTCGGATAGAGGGTCTGGGACTGCCGTCGCCGAACGCTCGTTGATCTGATGTAGGAAAGCTCCAACAGGGGAGAAACGGGAATGCCGCAAACGACGGCGAACCCGTTTGGTCCATCCCAATTATTAGCATGAACATGAAACAGCGTGAAAATACGGTTGAGCTTCTGGAAAATTCTACAAAACCGGGCGCGAAAGTCACTGTCCTCCAGGTTGTTTAACCAATGGACCTCCAAAATAATCTGTTCAAACCGGTGTAAAGTTTCATCTGGGATCGCCTCGAGGGCATCGAATTCGGCACCTTCCACGTCCATTTTCAAAATCAGCCTATCGCCATTGATTTGATGCCGGCGCAAATGATCCTTTATCGCGAACAGATTTTGCGAAACGTCCGTGCGGCCGGCAACGCCTTCCTGAAAGAAATGAAGTTTTGTATTTTCGAACTTGAGAGGTTCAATAGTGTGATCGAACATATATACGTCGTGGCCGCGACCGGCCATTTCGGCGTCGAAGCGATACTCCGTGCCGATTCCATAGCTTATAACCACCTGAGTTGGCGAAATACAGTCTGCAAATATATACCCGCCGTCGGTATTAGGACCTATACGTATTTTCGGCTTGTCGATATCGAAAGGAGTAAGCAACGACAGCGCGTCAGCGACCAGGTTCATATGCGTTCCCTCTTTTCCCCGACAAGCTTTCGAGGCGCGTTATCGAGCATCCAACCTGTCAGGGAAGCCAAAATTCTAGTACTCCTCTCCGCATTTTGTATAGCGGCGCGCGCCCCACAGCAACAGCCGCCGCAGGACAGCCTCTTTGAAACCAAAGGGCCCGGGAGCCAATGGGCGAAACGCCGCGCCCTTAGAGCCGGGGGATGTGAGGACCCTAGTTTTCCGGGCATTCAAAAAGTAGGTTGTAATAGGCGCCTAAACGAGAGCGTAGCTCGCTCGAATTCACTTTGATCGTTTGAAGAAACCGAGCGCGTTACGCAACCGGCTGCTCGGGGTAGGTTCTACCGGTACGGGGCATTGAATCGTTTCGGGTGGCGGCATCGAGAGACTCAGGAAGAAACGCGTCAACAGATCGTCCATGCTGCCCGCTTCTGGGCACCAAAGCGGCTCGTGAGAACGCAACCAATGGAAAATGTTGAACCCCAGTTTGGGAATATCAGCCTCGGTCTCCAGTGGTTCCTTTACGAACGCCGCCAGCTTACGGTGACGGAAACCACGTGTCCGGGCACGTAAAAATTTGTTTAGTCTCTGACCGTTTTCTTTCCATGATTGCTCGCTCCACGCCCGATCGTGATCCAGGTGCGCGAGTATGGGGGCAGGAAGGGTCTTCAGTTTAACTCCAGCGAGATGAAGGGAGAGCGGGAACCAATAATCCCACCAGGTATCGCCGATTCGCCAACTGTCGTCGCGTTCGGCGGCAGCCAGGGACGCCGTCTTGAAAAAGAAAGCGTCGAACCCAAAGCAGTGTCGTCCGGTGGGCCGCATTGTCGTCTGGCTGATATTGAGACGTTCCGCCATGACAAGGCCGTCCACACTGCCTGCGAGGCGTTCGCCCAACTTGTTTCCGGGAATCAGCAGGCAGTCGGCATTGATGATGCCGGCGAGTTCGTAGCTCGACTTTGCTATTGCGTCAAAGAAATCCGTAATGAGCGGCCGCTGATGGCTAGCGGGCATCTCGACAAAGTCCACACGCGATGCGAACGTTTCGAGGGCGGCAATTTCATCCGACGTATTCAGGCTGACAACATGAAATCTTTCAGCCTTCCAGGAATCGATGCATGCTGCCTGCCAGACGGAGCCGAATTCTACGCCTTGAATTCGCCTGCCCATAGAAGGCGGAAGTGACGTCAACATCATGAGCTTGGTAACGTCTACCATTTGCACCTGCGGGAGGATTGTTTAAGATTTTTCAGACCAAGGGTCTATGCGCCGGAGCGATCTTGTCATTGACCTGCCAGCCCGCCGTGTTCTTCGCTGGGTGCGTCCGTGGCGTAGCCGCAGCGCCGCAACGTTTCGCCCGCTTGCTCATTTCGTCCTTATAGCTGCCGGCCGAGCCTAGTGGCAGCGAACGAGATCATTTGTTTAGCTTTCCGGTGCGCTCGAATAGTACGTCGTAATAAGCTCCCAAATTAGGATGCTCGGCGAATTTCTCGCGCCCGGCCAAGCGAAAGCCTTTCGCGGCAACAAAATCGCACAGAGAAGAGACAGTGGCGCAGTTTTCGTAGGATTCGAAATCGGCGGCTTCTGTCTTGATGAAGGCGAAGCGCTCTAAGAGATTGCCCGCGCCTTGCAAAATCAAAAGCTCGGAGCCTTGGGTGTCCATGACCAGCGCATCGTAGCGTGAGACGTCGATATTGTTGGATGCAAGCAGTGTTGGCAGGGTGACGGATTGCATTTCTATCTTGCCGACGAAATGAACCTCGGGCCAAATATCCTTGTGATATTTCAAATCGAGGATAGATGACGACTGGCCATTGTTGTTGGCGACGTGAAAGACATGCGTTTCGTTGTCATGCGCGGTTAGCAGGCCGCGGACCGCGATCTGTCCGGGGTAAGAAGCGATGTTCGTCTTCAGCTCCTCGAAGACATTGGGCAAGGCCTCGATCCAGACCACCCGCAGCCCGTGGCGAGCATAGAGGTCCCTTTCCTGGCCAGCGTTCGCGCCGACATGGATTACACCCTTGCAGCGGCCAAGAAAACCATCCAGTTTATCCTTTGCGGGATGAGTAAAAAGTCTCTTGAACGTGTAGAACATATCATGGCCTTGAAGAAGCATCTTCGCTTGCCTGCTGATGATCATATCTTTTGTCAGCTAACCGGCCATCGTTGTCCTCAGTACCACCGGTGGCATAACCGCAGCGCCGCAACGTTTCGCCTGCGTGCTCAAGAAATTTTTTCAAAACCTCCGGCGGCATTTCGTCCTTATGGCTGCCAGCCACGCCGCGGCGGAAGAAATATTTGTTCGGCCGTAAAGTAACGTCAGGCCGGCCAAAGCCCGTCTGTACTTCCCTGGCGCGCAAATTTCCGAAAGACACGGCGCTTGCGACTGCAGTCAAATGGCTGCGTTCTCGCGAAATACAGGCGAATTCGCACAGGCGCTCTAGTTCACTCACCGGCTCGCGGAGGAGCTTTTCATATTTAATGACCAGCATTTGCGCATGATACGGATTATGCATCCAGGCGTTGACATGCTCCGCCCAGTGGCAAGGATGAAGGACAGTCTCGGGAGAGACAAATTTTAGAAAGTCGTAGTCGATGCCATCAACTGCCTCGCGATAGTGGCGATAGGAAACCATTGCGTCGCGCCCGTCGCGCAGCAAGTAAACGACCCGGCGATATTCCGCGCATGGGAGGGCGTGCGATTTGAAGAACATTGGGGTCGCGTAGCGGCGATAAAACTTGCCGAAGCCAAGGTCGGGGACAAGATCGTGCACCAGCGTGCACGGCCCAAAACGCGGATCGACCCCGTAAAACACGCCAGCGACGAGATTTTGAAACCAGGTATTGCCCGATTTCGGGTAGCCGACAATGAAAATGTCTTCGGGCAGGAATTTTGTGATGGCCGTGAATCCCTCGGGAACTGCCTCGGGAATTACCTCGGGAAGTGTCTCGGGAAGTGTCTCGGAAGCTGGACGTTTGAAACGCCCAAGAAGGGTGCCGATTCTTGTAGCCAACCTATCCATTTAATCCCTGTTTTTTTTGGGCCCGGCGGGACAAGACCCACGGATGATCTTGGCACGGCAGAAGCTTGGACCCAAATAGTTTCCCGAGAGTAGTACGCGATAATGAATAATACCAAATCTCCTTAATGAGAACCCGTACCAAACTTTGCTTTAGACGGTCTCCACCCTTTGTGGCGCTCCGCCGACCCCACCTTGGCACACTGATGCCGTCGAGGAGAAGCCGATCCGGTGGCAGCCAGCGGCATTGGGCCCTCTCCATAGGACGCACTGCGCCACATATCCTCATTCGCGCGCCTTTGAGTCATAGGGCCATCGGTCCGAGTTCGCAGCCTTGCCAACGCGCTTTCGCTTGCGTTTGTTCCGTGCGTCCGCTAGGCTCGCCGGACCTTAGTCAGGCGAGTTGCCAAATTGGCTTTCGATTCCGATATTTTGTGCAGAGGTGCCGGCACCTGGTGCGCGCGATTGCGCAATTTGGTTTTGCTTCGGCTTATCCGCCCCTGAGGGCCGGCCGGGCGACGCGCCTGGGCGCTCAGGGGAACGCCGAACGCCTTTGGAGCCCAATATCGACCGGACAACCGCCATGACAAACCTGGATACCGTCGTCTCCCCGTCACCCGCGCGGCAAAACTCGCAAGCGATCATCATTTTCGACACGACCCTGCGCGACGGCGAGCAATCGCCTGGCGCCTCGATGACCTTCGAGGAGAAATTGCAAGTCGCGGGCCTCCTCGACGCGATGGGCGTCGACATCATCGAGGCCGGTTTCCCAGTGACCTCGGATGGCGATTTCGAGGCGGTTACCGCCATCGCCAAACGCATGAAGCGGGCGAGCGTCGCGGGACTTGCCCGCGCGGCCGCAAAAGACATCGATCGCTGTGCCGAAGCCGTGCGCCCGGCGCTGCGTCCGCGCATTCATTTGTTTATTTCGACTTCGCCCTTGCACATGAAATACAAGCTGCAAAAGGAGCCCGGCGAGGTTCTTGAAATGGTCGCGGCGAGCGTCGCGCGGGCGCGCAATCTTGTCGCCGATGTCGAATGGTCGGCCGAGGACGGCACCCGTAGTGAGATGGATTTTCTATGCCGCTGCGTCGAGGCGGCAATCAAAGCGGGCGCCACAACCATAAATATCCCCGATACCGTCGGCTACGCGGTGCCGCATGAGTACCGTGCGCTGTTCGAGACCGTGCGCGAAAAAGTACCTAATTCGGACAAGGCGGTTTTTTCCGTTCATTGCCACAACGATCTCGGTCTCGCCGTGGCCAACACGCTGGCCGGCATCGAAGGCGGCGCGCGGCAGGTCGAATGCACGATCAACGGCATGGGCGAGCGGGCCGGCAACGCCGCCATGGAAGAGGTGGTGATGGCGCTGCATGTGCGGGGCAGCGTACTCCCGTACCACACCAATATCGACGCGACGATGCTGACCAGGGCCTCGAAACTCGTCTCGGCAGTGAGTTCGTTCCCGGTGCAATACAATAAAGCGATCGTCGGCCGGAACGCCTTCGCGCATGAGAGCGGGATTCACCAGGACGGCATGCTGAAGAACGCCGGGACCTATGAGATCATGACCCCCGAGAGCGTCGGCGTGGCCAAGACATCGCTCGTCATGGGCAAGCATTCCGGCCGTCACGCATTCAAGGAAAAGCTCAAAGAATTGGGCTACGAGCTCGGCGAAAACGCCCTCGAGGACGCCTTCGCCCGCTTCAAGGATCTCGCCGACCGCAAGAAGATCGTCTACGATGAGGATCTCGCCGCGCTTGTCGACGACGAGATCGCCCATGCTTATGACCGCATCAAGCTAATTGCGCTCACCGTGATCGCCGGCACCAACGGGCCGCAATCGGCGGTCTTGACGCTCGACATCGACGGCGAGCAGAAAACCCATCAGGCGACGGGCAATGGCCCGGTGGATGCGATTTTCAATGCGATCCTTGCCCTCGTGCCGCACAAGGCTGTGCTCGAACTCTACCAGGTGCATGCGGTCACGCAAGGCACCGACGCGCAAGCCGAAGTCTCGGTGCGGCTCGCCGAGGATGGCAAATCGGTAACCGCCAAGGGTGCCGATCCCGACACGCTGGTGGCGTCAGCCCGTGCCTACATCGCCTCGCTCAACAAGCTGATGGTCAAGCGCGGCAAGCAGCGGCCGGAGGTTCTGGCGGGATAGGGAGTGCGATCACCGCCCTTCCCCGATTTGGTAGACATCGGACTAAGCGTTTGGCGCTCTGCCTGGAGCATGAAGAGTTGGCCGTGGGGCGCGTTCTAGGAGAACTCAACTCCGATCTGCGTGGCTTTCCGCCAGGCCACGCGGCAATTGCGGACGGACGCGTGATCAAGCAGAAGCTCAAATGAGTCGGGAATTCCGACGGGAGTTTCCACGATGAGGCAGGCGCCCCGGACCGACAGGTTGCGGATCACACAATCGATCGTCGCGGCGCGATCCTTGAAGGCGATGCGCGCGCCTTTGAGAACGCGGTGGCGCACTTCATTTTGGCGCTGATGCGCCGGCTTTTCCGGGTTGCAATTTTCGTAGGTTGACATTGCGGCCTCTGCCACTCGATTCGAGAGACGAACATACCGTGTCAGAAGGCCGTTACGTTTCGGTATTCCGGGACGAAAGATTTTTATCTTGATGGCCCGCGCGAACGCCGCGCATTGACCGCTTCGCTTGCCTGCGATTATACTTAAGCCGGGCATTGCGCTTGACTTACGGCGTCAATGGCATCATGTAGCATTATCCACGTTAATGTGGATGTTGACGTTTTGGCCGCGTGACGAACCCGCAAGGGTCTACTTGCCTTTCGTGCAACCCGATTTCGTTCGATCGCCCAGGCCACGTGGGGCGCCGCCCCAAAATTCCATTGCCGGCGCGCCGGATTTCCCGGGTTGCGCCCTCGCTCAAAGAAAGACCCACAATTGACTGATTTTTCCCGGCTCGGCCTCGCCGCGCCGCTTCTCCATGCTCTGACAAAACAAGGTTACGCGCATCCAACGCCAATCCAGGCACAAGCAATTCCACCCATCATGGCGGGCCGCGATCTTATTGGCATTGCCCAGACGGGCACCGGCAAGACAGCGGCCTTCGCCCTACCAATCCTGCATTATCTTGCAACCCAGAGGCGCGCCGCTCCCCACAAAGGCTGCCGCGTCCTGGTTTTAAGCCCGACCCGCGAATTGGCGAGCCAGATCGCCGAAAGCTTCCGCTGCCTTGGCGCGGGTCTTCCCTTGTCAGTCGCCGTCATCTTCGGTGGCGTGCCGCATGGCGCGCAGATCAAGGCGCTCGCCCGCGGCCTCGACGTGCTGGTCGCGACCCCAGGCCGCCTCGAGGATCACCTCGACGCGCGCACGGCGCACCTCGGCGAGACCGAATTCTTCGTCCTCGACGAAGCCGATCGCATGCTCGATCTCGGCTTCGTCAAGGCTATCCGCCGGATCATCGGCACCCTTCCAAAACGCCGGCAGAACCTGTTTTTCTCGGCGACGATGCCCACCGAAATCGCCACGCTCGCGGGCGATCTTCTCGCCGACCCAGTCGAAGTGGCCGTGACCCCAGTCGCGACACCCGCGGGCCGCGTCAACCACCAGGTCATGCTCATTGAATCAAGCCGCAAGCGCGATCTTCTCGTCGAGCTCTTCGGCGATGCGCGAATGACCAGGACACTCATTTTCACAAGGACGAAACGCGGCGCCGATAGGGTCTCCCAGCATCTCGATCACAGCGGAATCGCGGCTTGTGCGATTCACGGCAACAAGAGCCAGAGCCAGCGGGAACGTTCGCTCGAGGCGTTCCGTGGCGGCCGTGTCCGCGCCCTCGTCGCAACTGATATCGCGGCACGCGGCCTCGACATCGACGGCGTCACGCATGTCGTCAATTTCGAGCTTCCCGAAGTGGCGGAAGCCTATGTTCACCGGATCGGCCGCACCGCGCGGGCCGGCGCCGCGGGCATCGCAATTTCTCTCTGCGACGGCACCGAGAGGGCGCTGTTGCGCAACATCGAGAAGCTGACCCGCCTCAACTTGCCGATGGTGGACCGGCGCGGCGCTCCGCCGCCACCGCCCCGGCGGGCAGAGGCGCTCGCGCGGCCAGCACCGCAAAGCCACCGCCCGGACAACGGCGAGCGTGATCAGGCCCGGAAGACTGCGGCCGCTGTAAGGGCAAAGGTCCGGCCTGGCGCCGATGGGTCAGGAATACCGCTGGTTTTGGCCAAAAAGGACCGGCGGCGGAATTCCCGGGCACCGCAAAGGCCGCTCCATTTTGGCTCCTCCGCGAGAACGGAAAGACCGGGTCCAGCATCCGGTGCGGCTCACCCAAGGTAACATCCAAGCATGGCCTTGGTGCATTCCACCGTGCTGTCCTTGGACGCCGGTCTCCGGGCTGTGGGCAATCGGCGATACTTTGCAGACTGGTTGGGTCGCGTTCGACTGTACCTCGCCGCAAATTGCTGCTTATGTTGCGACAGCAAGGACGGAGTTGGACAATCAATGACTTGTGGCGAAATGCCAAAGTTTTGCCCTAACGTTAAGTGGACGCGGACGGCGCGGCGACGGCTTCCGGCTGGCCGATCTGTGTGTTAGAAGACCCGCAAACTACGCTGGAGAAAGCCTGCATGGCTGCCGGGCGGAGACGCGAGAGTGAAACGGACATGAACGAGCGGCCTTCCAAATTTGAATATGAGGACCTGATCGCCTGCGGGCGGGGAGAATTGTTTGGGCCGGGCAATCCGCAGTTGCCGTTGCCGCCGCTTTTGATGTTCGATCGCATCACGGAAGTTTCCGAACAAGGCGGCGCCAATGGCAAGGGCGTGATCTTGGCCGAATTTTCGGTCAAGCCGGACCTCTGGTTTTTTGGCTGCCATTTCACGAACGATCCGGTGATGCCCGGCTGCCTCGGGCTTGACGCACTGTGGCAGCTTCTTGGCTTTTATCTCGGCTGGCTTGGCCTCACCGGACGCGGCCGGGCGCTCGGCGTCGGCGAGGTCAAATTTTCCGATCAGGTCTTGCCCACCGTCAAACAAATCATTTACGGCGTTGATGTCAAACGCGTATTCAGGACCAAACTGGTGCTCGGCATCGCCGACGGCTGGCTCGAGGCCGACGGGACACGGATATATGAGGCCAAGGACATTAGGTGCGGCTTGTTCAAGGCCACAACTCCATCCGTGGCCTGAACCTTCGGCAGGCCTTCTTTCGAGCTTGCCGAAAGGTCCCCCGGCCTTGGGCTCCGAGGCCACGATGTTAAGCAGGAGTGGTGCAGCATGAGACGTGTCGCCGTCACCGGAATGGGGATTGTCTCCTCGATCGGGAACAACAGCCAGGAGGTGCTTGCCTCCTTGCGGGAGGCCAAATCCGGCATCGTCAAGGCGGACAAATACGCCGAACTTGGCTTTCGCAGCCAAGTTCACGGCGCGCCCACGCTCGACCCCAGCGGCACCGTCGATCGCCGCGCGATGCGTTTCCATGCCGGCGGCACGGCCTGGAACCATGCCGCGATGGATCAGGCGATCCTGGACGCGGGCCTTGCACCGCATGAAATATCGCATGAGCGCACTGGTATCATCATGGGTTCGGGCGGTCCTTCTACGCGCACACTCATCGAGGCCGCGGATATCGCCCGAACCAAGGGACCGAAAAAGGTCGGGCCTTTCGCGGTTCCAAAATCGATGTCCTCGACCGCCTCGGCGACGCTGGCCACCTGGTTCAAGATCAAGGGCGTCAATTATTCGATCTCGTCGGCCTGCGCGACCTCCAACCACTGTATCGGCAATGCCTATGAGATGATCCAATACGGCAAGCAGGACATCATGTTCGCGGGCGGATGCGAGGAGCTCGATTGGACTCTCTCGGTTCTGTTCGATGCGATGGGTGCGATGTCCTCGGGCTTCAATGACCGTCCCAAGAGCGCCTCCCGCGCTTACGACAAGAACCGGGACGGATTCGTCATCGCCGGCGGCGCGGGGGTATTGGTGCTCGAGGAATTAGAGCATGCCCGCGCGCGCGGCGCGAAAATTTACGCCGAGGTCGCCGGATACGGCATGACCTCGGACGGCCATGACATGGTCGCGCCATCCGGCGAAGGAGCCGTGCGCTGCATGCGGATGGCGCTTGAAGGTGTAAAGGCGCCGGTCGATTACATCAATCCCCATGCGACTTCGACGGAAATTGGCGATGTTAAGGAGATCGAAGCGATTAGGACCGTTTTCGGAACCGCCGCAAAGTGTCCGCCGATTGCCGCGACAAAATCCTTGACCGGCCATTCCCTCGGCGCCACCGGGGTGCACGAAGCAATTTACTCGCTGTTGATGATGCAAAACGGCTTCATTTGCGAAAGTGCGAACATCGAGGAGCTCGATCCTGCATTTGCGGATATGGACATTGTGCGCGAGCGCCGCGACGGCGTGCGATTGGGGGCTGTCTTGTCGAACTCCTTCGGCTTCGGCGGCACCAACGCCAGCATCGTTTTGAAACAAGTCGATGCCTGAGGTGGGGGCAGGGGACACGGGAGGCTTAATGCGCGGCAAGCGCGGCCTCGTCATGGGCGTTGCGAACGATCATTCGATTGCCTGGGGCATCGCCAAGACTGTGCACGAGCAAGGCGCGGAACTCGCCTTCACCTATCAGGGTGAGGCGCTCGGCAAGCGCGTCCGGCCACTGGCTGAAAGCCTCGGTGCGGCGCTCGTTTTGCCTTGCGACGTCGAGGACGCCGCCTCGATCGACGCGGTTTTTGCCGCTATCGAAAAAAAATGGGGCGGCCTCGATTTCGCGGTTCATTGCATTGCCTATTCCGATCGCGCCGAATTGAAGGGGCGCTACGCCGATACGACGCGGGAAAATTTTTCGCGCACGATGCTGATTTCCGCTTTCTCCTTCACCGAGATTGCCAAGCGCGCGGCTGCCCTCATGCAGTCTGGTGGCTCTCTGCTCACCCTTTCCTTTTATGGCGCGAACCGGGTGATGCCCCATTACAATGTGATGGGCGTGGCCAAGGCGGCACTAGAGGCGAGCGTGCGCTATCTTGCCGCCGATTACGGCCCCCAAGGCATAAGGGTGAATGCGATTTCGGCCGGTTTGATTCGCACCTTGGCCGGGGCTGGGATCGCCGATGGGCGGGTTATGTACAGTTTCCAGAAGGCGCAGTCGCCGCTGCGCCGCGGCCTCGATCTTTCCGACATCGGCGGCGCGGCGCTTTATCTTCTGTCCCATCTTTCGAGCGGCGTCACTGGCGAAATCCATTGCGTGGATGCCGGCTACAACATCGTTCTGTTTCCGCATCCAGACAGTTTGAAGGCAGAACCTGCGCCGGGATAGTGGGCCCCGAATTGCGGCCTACGCTTGGATTAAGCGAAGCGCCCATGCCATGTGTACCGCGCCTGTTAACCCAAGGCCAACGTGCGGTTGATAAGTGCGTGCGCTGTGCTCTCGCGCCGCCATTATTGCGGTAACGCAGCCGAGTCGAAAGCCTATGGAGCACCACAAAGCTACGCCGAAAAAACGTTGACACATGCGCGAAAGTAGCGCAGCATGAAAGCGCTTCTGTCGTTGTTCACAAGCAGCGGCGCGAAGCGGAAGGTGGCCTCCTACGTTAACTCATCGGTTCCACTGCAATGGAGGAGCGATGACTCCACCGGGGAAGTGCAACAGACCCCGTCATTGGCGGGGTCACGGCGGCGCGGAAGCCTGCAGTGACGCGTGGGCCAAAACACCGTCGCCGGCAATTTGATTTCGTCGTGCGACAGCACCCGCGAAGGCCAAGCGGTTGTGAGGTCGTACATAGTCTCTGCATCATCACAGATCGCTTCGGAAAGCCGAAGCAGAGCCCCGCAGCTGCTTAATTGCACCGGGGCTCGTTGTGTTTATATCGCTGACAGGTCGGGATCATAATAGTCAAAAGATAACATGCGGCACAGTTCGGCCGCCGTGCGGGACGTCATTCGCCTGGCGCCTTGGCCTCGATCGCCAAGGCATGCACGCCGGCATCGAATTCGGCCAATAAGAGTTGATTGATCGCACGATGGCGTTCAATCAGACTCTTGCCCTTAAAGGCTTCCGAAACTACTTTGACGTGAAAATGGGTTCCGCCCGCGTTCGCTGCAGCGCCGGGCTGCTTCATGATATGAGCGTGGCCCGCGTGCTTGTGGGATTCGTCGATGACTTCGATACTGCCGGGGGCAAAAGCCACCTGTAATTTCACCCTAATACGATCGCCCGCGGCAAGCCCGCTTAGTTCGCCCATTTCAAGCCAGCCTTAAAAAACGTGGACGGCCGCCAAACCGGCGGCGTAATTTTCATTTTACCGTATCGCGCCGCTTGCGGCCACCTCAAAGACATACATAATGCCCACGCCATGAATTTAAAATCACGTCTCTTCGACCGAATCAGGGTTAAGTCCGAACCCAGCGAGGCGCCGCGCCAAGATCACACGCGCTGCCAGCATCCGGGCTGCGGCGAAGCAGGCGAGTTCCGCGCGCCCATGGGTCGTTTTCGAGAGGGCCAATATTTTTGCTTCTGTCTCGCCCATGTCCGCGAATACAATGCCACCTATAATTATTTCAACGGGATGAGCCCGGAAGCCATGGCCCTTTATCAGCGCGAGGCCTCGGTCGGCCATCGTCCGACCTGGTCGATGGGGGTGAACCGCGGGAGCAAAGGCTTTCGCGAGGATGGCAACGATCCGCTACGCCCGGGCGGCCCGCTGGGAAAGTTTCAAACGAACATCCGGCGGCCTGCTCGCGAAGCGCCAGGCAGACCGCGTTACGGGCTGGCCGCCTTAAAGGCCTTGGATCAACTGGGTCTCGACGATAGCGTGGATATGGCCGTGATCAAGGCCCGCTACAAGGATTTGGTAAAGCGCCTCCATCCTGACGCCAACGCGGGCGACCGGTCGAACGAGGACAAATTGTGCGAGATCATCCGCGCTTATAATTACCTGAAATCGGTGAAGCATGTCTGACGCTATTTGCCTGCGCGACGGCGAATTTGCCGGCGCTCGTCGAACCTTTTGGCCAACACCAATTGGAAGACAAATGGTGGCGACCAGGAACGAAGGACAAGTGCTGGCATGATAGTGGACGAAAGCGCCGCTACCGGCGGCCTGCCCGACATGAAGATTTCGGTGCGCCAAGTGTTCGGCATCGACAGCGATATGGATGCGCCCGCCTATTCAAGCGCGGATCCGCATGTTCCAGACATTGACCCGGACTATCTTTTCGATCGCGACACCACCCTCGCCATCCTGGCGGGCTTTGCCAGGAATCGCCGGGTGATGATCACCGGCTATCACGGCACCGGAAAATCGACCCATATCGAGCAGGTCGCAGCGCGGCTGAATTGGCCATGCGTGCGGATCAATCTCGACAGTCATGTCTCGCGCGTCGATCTCATCGGCAAGGACGCAATCGTCCTCAAGGACGGCCTGCAAGTGACCGAGTTCAGGGATGGCATCCTGCCCTGGGCACTGCAAAACAACGTCGCGCTTTGTTTCGATGAATATGACGCGGGCCGCCCCGACGTGATGTTCGTGATCCAACGCGTCCTCGAAGTGTCGGGCCGTCTCACCCTCCTCGATCAGAGCCGGGTGATAAGGCCGCATCCCGCCTTCCGCCTGTTTTCGACAGCAAATACGATCGGCCTTGGCGACACCTCTGGGCTTTATCATGGAACCCAGCAAATCAATCAGGGACAGATGGACCGCTGGTCGATCGTCGCGACCTTGAACTATCTGCCGCACGACAAGGAAGCCGATATTGTGCTCGCCAAGGTCAAGCGATTCCAGGCAACCAAGGACGGCCACGACACGATCGGCAAGATGGTGCGCGTCGCCGAGCTTACCCGCAATGCGTTCATCGCCGGCGATCTTTCGACCGTGATGAGTCCGCGCACGGTGATCACCTGGGCCGAGAATACGGAAATTTTCGGCGACGCCGGCTTTGCGTTCCGGCTGACCTTTCTCAACAAATGCGACGAATTGGAACGTACGCTCGTCGCGGAATTCTATCAGCGCTGTTTTGGCAAGGAGCTGCCGGAGAGCGCGGTGAATGTCGTCATGAGTTGAACATGCCTCTGGGCGACCGCCACCCTGGGACAGGATTTTTTTGAAGTCGCGGCGGGAACCAGTGGGATGAGTTCCAACCAAAAGCCGCCCGCGAAATTGCACGCCCCGAACGAGCCGTTCAAGCGGGCGGTCGCCGGATGCATGCGCGCACTCGCAAAAATGCCGGCGATAGAGGTCGCGTTCGCGGCCGAGCGGCCGAGTCTGGTTTGGACAGGTGCGAGCGCCAAGGCGCGGCTTCCGGAGCCTTCCCGCAAGTTCGACGCACGGGAAGCCGCGATCCTGCGGGGCCACGCCGATTCGATGGCGCTACGGCTAGCCTGCCACAATAAAGATTTGCACCGGCGGCTCGTCCCGCCAACACAAGCCGCGCGCGCGGTGTTCGATGCCGTGGAGCAGGCGCGCGTCGAGGCGATCGGGTCGCGCCGGATGCTGGGCGTCGCGGGCAATCTCGATGCGATGCTCGACGACCGCTTTCAGCGTGCCCGCTATGCCGATATCGCGGTCCGCGCCGACGCGCCGCTCGAAGACGCGCTCGCGATGATCGTGCGCGAGCGTTTGACTGGGCGGAAACCTCCCAAGAATGGGCAACGGATCGTTGATCTCTGGCGCCCCTGGGTGGAAGAACGCGCCGCCGCGGATCTCGACAAGCTTGGGCGGGCGATCGAGGATCAACGAGCCTTCGCCTGTGCCGTCCACAAGCTATTGACGGCGCTCGAAATGATCAACGAGGGCAGCTTCGATACCAATTCGGAAGAGGAAGGAGACGGCGCGGAGAAACCGGACGGCGCCGGAAAAAATGCGCCAGAAGAAGGCGCCGAAGATCATACTGGCGATGTCAGCCGGAGCGAAACGTTCGAGACTTCCGCAGATCCCATGGACGAAGGCGAGACCGACGACGGCGATGCGCCGACCGGCGAATTTGAGGGAGACGCGGACCTCAACCCCTCCGATGAAGGAGACAATCCGGGCCGCCCGCTCCCGGACTCGCACGGCGAACCTCGCGGCCCCGAGTATAAGGCATTCACCAAGAAATATGACGAGGTCGTCGCGGCGCAAGATCTCTGCGACCCCGAGGAACTCGAACGGCTGCGCTCCTATCTCGACAAGCAATTGAATAACCTTTCTTCGATTGTCGCGCGGCTTGCCAATCGACTCCAGCGGCGCCTGATGGCCCAACAGAGCCGGTCCTGGGAATTCGATCTGGACGAGGGCATCCTCGATCCGGCGAGGCTTCCGCGCATCGTCGTCGATCCACATCAGCCGCTTTCGTTCAAACGCGAGAAGGACACCGAGTTTCGCGATACAGTGGTGACGCTGCTTATCGATAATTCCGGCTCGATGCGCGGGCGCCCGATTACTGTCGCTGCCACCTGCGCCGATATTTTGGCCCGCACGCTGGAGCGCTGCGGCGTCAAGGTCGAAATTCTTGGTTTTACGACCCGTGCCTGGAAGGGCGGCCAATCGCGCGAAGCCTGGCTAAACGAAAACAAGCCGGCTTCGCCCGGCCGTCTCAACGACCTTCGCCATATCATTTACAAATCTGCCGACGCGCCCTGGCGGCGATCGCGCAAGCATCTCGGGCTGATGATGCGGGAAGGCCTACTCAAGGAAAACATCGACGGCGAAGCGCTCGATTGGGCCCACAAGCGGCTGCTCGCGCGGACCGAGCAGCGGCGTATTTTAATGATGATTTCCGACGGCGCGCCGGTCGACGATTCGACGCTCTCCGTCAATCCTGGCAATTATCTCGAAAAGCACTTGCGGCACGTCATCGCGGAGATCGAGATGCGCTCACCGGTCGAACTCATCGCGATCGGAATCGGCCATGACGTGACCCGCTATTATCGCCGCGCCGTGACGATCGTCGAAGCCGAGGAACTCGGCGGGGCGATGACCGAGAAACTTGCCGAACTTTTTGACGAAACGGCGACGCCGGAAGGGGCGGCACTTCACCGCAAAGCAAGTTTGGCGCAACAATCGGCCCGTGGTGTATTGCACTGAGTTTTGTGGGCACTGTTGCGTTTATCGGCGGATTGCAAATACGGGCTTAGCAATCGCGATTTCGAGGAGATGATGAGCGGGCCTGCGTTACGAAACTTTGCCCGCGGCTTCGGCGACGATCAAAGGTTTCGAGGTCGTGCGAATGGTCCGCAAGCAGCAGTGCCTCATGCTTGAATCTGGCACGGAGGGAGAGGCACGTTTTGTAAACTGGCTCTTCCGCCTCGCCGCTTGATAGGACGAGATGGGATGGGTAAATTGCACCACAGGCTCGCCAATGAAACTGAGCCATCTTGTGAACGACGCTGCGGTGTAACGCTGCAAGCCATTCGTTGGTCGCCGATTATCCGACCGCCCACGATTTCAAAAGACAAACAACGGGCGTGAGACGTCAGACTCCACCACTCACATCGTGTGACCGTTGCAGAAAGGCTTAGAGGTGCGCCGTAATAGAGAAATGGGATTTGTCGAAAGTAGAATCTTGTCGCTAGATGAGTGGCTTACTTACGCAGAAATGCCCGAGGAAAAGAGGCCGCTGGTCGAGTGTTATCGATTCCCTACGGACCAGCATTTACGCGAGTACATCGATACGATTAAAGTAAGAACCGAACGCCAAATAAAATTACTTCTCCGTAACTTTCTTCCTATGGGGGGTAGCTTCGGCATAGATCGCGACCGCCTTAAAGAATATAGTGCGAGAGAAGATTTCAGCGAACTGTACGACAAGTATGAATATGTGAGGCGGCTTATCCAAGGGACGGCCGGCAAAAGGCGTCATGTCTGGGAAGGACTAAGCTGGGTGATTGACTTATTGCCCCGATTCCCCGCCGAAGCGATATCGGCAATAGAGGCTTATAATCTCTCTCATTTTTTCATTCTTCCAGACGGTCGAATTCATAGCCTATCGGATTCTGTGGTTCTAATTCGCGCAAAGTATTTAGATATAATCACTGAGCAAAATCTGGCAGATACAATTAGCCCGCGAGATTTTGAATTTCTAGTCGCTAGCCTTTATCTGGCAGAGGGGTATCAGGTGGAGGTCACTCAACAAACAAGAGATGGCGGATACGATATTTTGGCAATAAAAAACTTGCCAACTTTGACGGAGCGCATCCTTATTGAATGCAAATGTACGCGTTTGCCGTTACGAGTTACCGTTGCACGAGCACTAATGGGAACTCTGGATACCTACAGAGCGACGAAAGGAGTGCTGATAAGCACCTCAATATTTACGCCTCCCGCCACGGCGTTTGCAAAAGGTACGGCACGGCTCGAATTGTTGAACCATGACGAGTTGTGCCGAAAACTCAACGCAGTTCATGGATCGCAATGGCTATCGGATATTTCGCGAATCATTGTATCCACGAAAGCTCGGATAGAGAAAGCGCGCGAGCGCTAAATTGAGGCTGCGATCCAACCAATGACGGACCGGGACAACGTGGTTCGGTGCATAAATCAAGAAAAACGAGACAAAATAAGCGGCTCGATTTCAAACAGCTTTTCGGTGCAGAAATCAGGTACAAAATCGCCGCACCAATTACTGAGGCGACATGGCTTCAATGTACAAGCCTTGCATCGTCTCTATGAGGATAGGCGTAGATCGATGTGGGGCTTACGCGGTACTAGGCGGCAATAGATTGTCGTTCAACCAACCTCACGAGCTCCCCTTTCCCGCTCACCCATTCACAGTTGAGCGGGTTGCTCGCGCGGAGCGTTTCCACATCAACGTATAGCTATCTACCCTCAGCGGCCAGCATGGCGGCGATTTCCGCCTCGCAGACAAGCGCGCCATCCACCAAGGCGCGGCCCTTATACCACCACATGGTGCGGCGCCGGTTGGTCTTGGTCATGTGAAACTCGACCCGGTCGCCCGGTAAGACCGGCTTGCGAAACTTGGCCTTGTCGATACTCATGAAATAAACCAGCGGCGGTTTGCGGCCGGGCGAATGCGCGTTGACGCACAAAACCCCGGCGGTCTGGGCCATGCCCTCGATCAGGAGGACTCCAGGCATGACCGGGTGCTCGGGGAAGTGCCCCTGGAATTGCGGCTCGTTGATGCTGACATTCTTGATGCCGATGCCGGATTCGTCGCCCCGCGCCTCGATCACGCGGTCGATCATCAGAAATGGATAGCGGTGCGGCAAAGAGTTCAACAAGCGCAGAATGTCAAACGTTTCGATTGTTACAGGTTCTGCCTCGTGCATGCTGCCCGCTCTCCCTGGCGCCAGATAGCCATTTTAACGTTCACGTGGCGCTCCGCGCGGCACCAACGGCGGCTTTGTTCTTATCGATAGCGCAAACTCGCGCCGCGCGCCATCGCTCACCTGCACCCTATCGTAATCGGTCATTAGGTATTAAATAAACCGCATTACCCCTTGTGGGCTTTCCGTCTCCGCTTGGCCCCACGGCCACCCCTGTTGGCCCCAATCATGCGCGCCGCCGAGTCTCAACTATGAACCTCTCTGCGCCTTTCATCGCGCGCCCGGTGGCGACCACGCTTCTCACCCTGGGGATCGCGCTTGCCGGGTGCCTTGCGTTTCTGAAGCTGCCGGTCTCGCCGCTGCCGCAAGTCGATTTTCCGACGATCCTGGTGCAAGCGCAGCTTCCCGGCGCGAGCCCGGATACAGTGGCGTCGAGCTTGGCGGGCCCTCTCGAACGCTACCTCGGCCAGATCGCCTATGTCACCGAAATGACATCGGCAAGCAACCTCGGCCAGACCCGCATTATCCTCCAATTCGATGTTGGCCGCGACATCGACGGCGCCGCGCGCGACGTCCAGGCGGCAATCAACGCGGCGCGCGCCGACCTCCCGACGGATCTGCCCACAAATCCGACCTATCGCAAGATCAACCCCGCCGACGCGCCGATCCTTATCCTCACCATGACTTCGAAGACGAAGACGCGTGGTCAGATGTATGATCTCGCCAGCAATATCCTCCAGCAAAGACTTTCCCAGCTCGATGGCATCGGCCAAGTTTACATTTTCGGCGGTGCCTTGCCCGCGGTGCGCGTCGAGCTGAACCCGCACGCCTTAGCCAAATATGGCATTGGGCTTGAGGACGTGCGCGCGGCGCTCGCGTCCGCCAATGCCAATAGCCCAAAAGGCGCGATCGAGGATGGCGAACGGCACTTCCAAATTTACACCAACGATCAAGCAGTCCGGGCCGCCGATTATACGCCTCTCGTGATTGCCTACCGCAATGGCGCTCCGGTGCGGCTCGTCGATGTCGCCGACGTGCTGGATTCGGACGAGGACGTGCGCAACCTGGGCCTTTCCGACGGAAGGCCCGCGGTTTTCGCGGTCATTTTCCGTCAGCCCGGCGCCAACATCATCGACACGGTCGAGCGCGTGAAGGCCGAATTGCCGCATCTCCAGGCGGCGATGCCAAACGACATCGAATTCCTGCCTGCCTCTGATCGCAGCATTACGATCCGCGCCTCGTTGCATGATACTGAATTAACTTTGGCCATCGCGATTCTCTTGGTCACACTGATTGTCTTCTTGTTCCTGTTCGATATTCGCGCCGCGATGATTCCGAGCACCGCCGTTCTGGTTTCGATCGTCGGGACTTTCGGCGCGATGTATCTCATGAACTTTAGCTTGAACAATTTATCGCTGATGGCCCTGACGATTGCGACCGGCTTCGTGGTCGACGATGCGATCGTGGTGCTCGAAAATATATCCCGCCACGCTGATGCCGGAAGGGGCCGCGTCGAGGCGGCGCTGACCGGTGCACGAGAAGTTGGATTTACCGTGCTATCGATCAGCATCTCGTTGATAGCGGTGTTCCTTCCGATTCTTCTGATGGGCGGGATTGTCGGCCGGTTGTTTCGCGAATTCGCTCTCACGCTTTCGCTCGCCATTCTTGTTTCGCTCGCCTTATCGTTGACCCTGACGCCGATGATGTGCGCGCTGTTTCTCCGGCGCCCGCCACCTGGAGAGATTCGTCGACGCAGGTTCGATCCTTTCGCCAAAATCCTGCGGGGCTACGAGCGAACGCTCGGCTGGGCCCTGCGCCACGGCATCTTGGTGATGGTGGTTTTGCTTTCGACTGTTGTCCTCAATTTCGTGTTGTTCAAGTACGTGCCAAAGGGCTTGTTTCCGCAGCAGGACACTGGCCGTTTGATTGGTTCTATCGTAGCTGACCAGTCGATCTCGTTCCAGGCAATGCGTCTAAAGCTCGCGCAACTTCAGGCGATCGTGCAAGCCGACCCGGCGATCGCCAGCGTCAAGGGCTATACCGGCTCGGGCTCGGGGACCAATACCGGCTCGGTCTATATCGACCTGAAGCCAAAGTCCCAACGCAGCGACACTGCCGACGAGGTGATTGCCCGACTGCGCCGCGAGCTCATAAAGGTGCCGGGTGCGCGTCTTTATCTGCAATCGGTTCAAGATATCCGCTCGGGCGGGCGGGCGAGCAATGCCGAATACCAGTTCACTTTGCAGGGCGAAAGCACGAGCGAGCTCTACGCCTTCGTGCCACGCCTCGTCGAGGCCTTGCAAAACAGCTCCGTACTGGCGGATGTCAATTCCGACCAGCAGCAAACCGGCTTGGAGACGGATATCGTCATCGATCGCGACACCGCTTCTCGTCTCGGCCTTGCCGTAAGCCTGATCGACAGTACGCTTTACGACGCGTTCGGGCAGCGCCAAGTTTCGGTCATTTACAGCGCGGTCAACCAATATCACGTGGTGATGGAAGTCGACCCGCGCTATTGGCAAGATCCTTCGATCCTGAATGATCTTTATGTCAGCACGTCGGGCGCGAGTCCGCCCGGCACCGCGACCACCAATGCCGTGGCGGGGACGGTGACGCAAAGCCCCGCCTTGCCCGCACAGGGGCCTTCGAGCGGAAGTTCGAGCGCGGCCGCGAATGCGGGGGGCGCCGCGGCGCGCAACGCGCAAACCAATGCGCTCGCCAACACCGGCAAACAGGGCACTTCCGCCGGTTCGCCCGTCAGCACAACCCAGGAGACAATAGTTCCGCTCGCCGCCGTGAGCCATTTCGAGCCTGGCCACACGCCCTTGGCAGTCAACCACCAGGGCCTATTCGTGGCGAGCACAATTTCATACAATCTCGCGCCCGGCGCGTCTCTTGGCGACGCGACCGCGGAGATCGAGGCCGCGATGAAGGCGCTCCACGCTCCTGCCACGATCCACGGCAGCCAGCAAGGAACCGCGCGCCTGTTTCAAGAGTCATTGGCGAACGAGTTCGTGTTGATCGTCGCAGCACTTGCCGCAGTCTATATCGTTCTCGGCATTCTTTACGAAAGCTTCATCCATCCGATCACCATTCTCTCGACTTTGTTTTCGGCCGGCGTCGGCGCGGTCCTGGCACTGATGCTGTTTCACACCGAGTTCAGCATCATCGCCATGATCGGGGTGATTTTGCTGATTGGCATTGTCAAGAAAAACGCGATTTTGATGATCGATTTCGCGCTCGAAGCGGAACGTACGGCCGGACTTTCGCCGCGCGACGCGATTTTTCGCGCCTGCATGTTGCGCTTTCGTCCGATCATGATGACGACGTTCGCTGCGATTTTCGGCGCCGTTCCGCTGATGCTCAGTTTTGGCGAGGGGGCCGAGATCCGCCGTCCATTGGGTATTGCGATCGTCGGCGGGCTGATTGTCAGCCAGCTGCTTACGCTTTACACGACGCCGGTGCTTTATCTCTATCTCGACCGGTTCCGCCATTGGTCGAACGCGCATTGGCGCCGCATGTTTCCACGGTTTGCGGGCGCAGTCCAGGAACCTTCTGAGTAGCTTGACGATACCCGCCTCTATTTGATCGCTATAACCATCGAGTCCGCACCCGCGAGCGGCTCGACGCGCGTTTGCGAGAACCCCGCTTCGCGCATCCAACCCTGGCAGTCGGCGCCGGTAAAATCGAAACCGCCCGGCGTCTCGATCAGCATGTTCAAACTGAGCAACAAGCCGAAAACGTTCTCCCTCCGCTCGTCGTCGATGATCGCCTCATAGACAATAAGCGCGCCGCCCTTGGGAAGCGCGGCATGCGCCTTTACGAGCAGCATGCGCTTCTGCGCCAAATCCCAGTCGTGCAGAATGTGGCCCATGATGAGGACATCGGCTGAGGGCAGGGGGTCCGTGAAAAAGTTTCCGCTAAGAAATTTCACCTGGTCCGCGACGCCCTGCTGGGCGATGAATTCCTCAAAGATAGGTTTGACCTCTGGCAGGTCGTATCCGGCGCCCGAAAGATGGTTATGCGCGCGGGCGATGGTCACTGGCACCATGCCTTGCGCGGCTCCGACATCGGCGAAAGTCTTATAGTTGGCCCACGGAAATTTTGCGGCTATCGCCTGGGCCGCGCCGAGACTCGCTCCGCTCATGGCGGCGAGGAACAAGCGCAATCGCTCCGGATCGGCATAGAGCGCCGCGAACACTTCGCCCGACCCCTTGGCCTCGTTTTGGTTCCGGCCTGTCTTAAGGGCCTCGGTCAGCGAGCCCCAATGCTCATAAAGGCGCGCGTTGGCCATTTCCAAAAAGCCGCCCACATAGCCGGGCTTCGCGCGATCGAGAAAAAGAGCCGTCTCCGCCGTGTTGCTATAACGCCCGTCCTCGCGGTCGAGCATTTTCAGCGCGACAAGCGCGTCGAGGAAATCGCGCGCCGAGCGATCGTGCAGCCCAAGCCGGCTTGACAAGGTGGTAAGATCGGCCGGACCCTTGGCAAGCTCGGTGAACAAGCCAAGCTCCACCGCGCTCAGCAGCGTCTTCGATGCCCAGAACCCGAGTCCAAGATTGAATATATTGGCAGGCGTCAATGTATCGGACACGGCGCTCCTCCTTCGATGTTGGCGTCACCACTCCAAAATTTCCGCTTTTTGAACGGCCGGCCTCTTCGGCCGCCGCCGCGGCGTAGCACGCTACTCGGCGGCATGAACACGCACATCACGTTATTTTTTACGACGAGTAGCCGGACGGGGCGCTGATTATTGGCATCGTCCATGAGCGCAACATACGCCGGGCAGTCCTGCCGCAGGGCTGATTTTTTCAGGCTCCGGCGCGGCGCTCTCGACGAGACGGACTTCGGCCCCACCATTGGGGCGCAACTCCATTAGGGGGTTCTTTTCCTCGCAAAACATATCTACTTTATCTATAATAGATAAGTTACAGGAGGGGTTTTGCCATGAAAGAGATCACATCAACCGAATTTCAGCAGAATGTCGGGCGGTATCAGGACGCCGCGCAACTGGCCCCTGTGGCAATCACCAAAAATGGCCGCACTCACAGCGTTTTAATATCTGCGGCGTTTTTCGAGATGGTTATGAAGGGGCGTGTTGCCCGCCCGGTCGAAGACCTTGACGACGGCACCCTGAAAGCAATTTCCAAAAGTGAAGTGCCGGGCGGATACGAGGCTTTGAATGACATCGTCAAAGACAGGAAGTTGTGAGCATCCCTGCACCGCGTCCGGGTCTGGTTATTTGCTATTCGTACCTGTGGGCCACTGAATACGGGAACGGCAGTGAAGAAGGCCGGAAGAACCGGCCATGCGCTATTATCGCCGCCCGGCAGATCGTTGAGGGCCGCGAAGTCGTCACCGTGGTGCCGTCGCGTACACGCCGCCGACCGACCCCGATGACACCGATGAAATTCCCGCTGCCCTAAAAGCCCGTCTTGGCCTTGATGACCTGCCGTCATGGATCGTGGTAACGGAAACCAATGATTTTCTTTGGCCCGGCCCTGACCTGCGGCCTCTGCCCGGCACAAAGCCATACCGCTATGAGAATGGCATGTTGCCGCCGCGATTTTTCACCCACATCCGCGACAAGATTTTGCAATCTCATCTGCGCTGCCGCCTCAATCGCGTTCAGCGTTCGGAGTGATCAACGTGTTCGAACTCAAAACACTCACCGATTATTCAGACGAATCTTTGTTGACGGAAATGCGCCGCGTCCGCGACGATCAACGGCTTCGAAGTCATGCGGACGGTCCGCAAGCGGCAACGCCTTATGCTCGAATCTGGCTCGACGGGAGAAGTGCGTTTTGTGAATCGGCTATTTCGTGTCGCCGCTTGACCCGACGAAACGGATGGAGCAAATTGCGTGTCAGGCTCCCCCAAGGTCGTGTCCCCAGTAGTGGTGTAGCTCGGTAGAGCAAAGCCGTCCGCACGCGCGCCCTCAATAGCGCCGGAGCGGGCGGACGGCTTTGCGGTGGCCACCGGCTATTCGCCGGTAGGGTCGGGTTGCTGACACCAACCTGA
>DATBQJ010000133.1:0-27365 GCA_036560885.1 Methylocella sp. | reverse complement strand
AATGCGGCGCTTCCGTATGGCCTTGCCCTTGCCGCTGGCGGGCTCGGCGCGATTGCCAGCAACCCCGGCCTGCGCGGCGGCCTCAACGTGCATCGCGGCCATGTGACCCACGCGGCGATTGCCGCAAGCCTCGGTTTTGCGCTCAAGCCGCCCGCGGCGGCCCTCGCGGCCTAAGCGGCGAGTTCGCTGCGGGCTTAATAAAGGCCAGCGGCGCGTGCGCAGGATTCATTGCAATGATAGACAATGTGAACGACGCGATACCGGAAATTACCATGACAGTCCGGGCACGCTTTTTTGGGCGCCTTAACCGAATTTCTCGCAAGCTGCTTTTGCTGAAAGATGTCTTGCGCCGGCCAGGGTTTCGGAAGCAATCTCAGACTATTGAATTGAAGGCACGGTTTTGGCGTAATTCAGGTCGTAGGTCTTATTCTTGAGAGGGTCGAGGGGAGTGCCCTCGGAGCATCGAAGGCCCGCGCATGCGCGGACTGTACGTCGTTTTGCGGCTGCGGCGCGGGGGACGTTCCCGGCACGCCGAGTTCATCCGCCAAAGCGCCGTCTACTTCGGCGGAATAGTCAAAGCAGTGCATATTCGCGGCTATTTCCGCGGCAGGACGCAATTGATCGCCATCATGCCGTTATCTTCGTGTCCGAGAATGTGGCAGTGGTAGACGAAGTCCCCAATGATATCGCCACGAAAATCCATCGCGATGGTTATGCTTGGAAAAGGCCCGTGGCCGGTCCAGTAGGGAACCTGAACGGTGTCGAGAAACTGCCGATCTTCCGCGGCGACAGGGACATGGTTGATTTCGCGCAGCTGGAAGTGGATCTGGTGCATGTGAAATTCATGCACCTCTTCGGTCTGGTTCTCGATCGTCCATTCCTCTACGCTGCCTTGCGTCGTGACGATCGCGGGCGGATTTGACGGACTGAATAATTCAAGTCCTTGACCGACGACTGTTATGTAAAATTCCGAGGTGGCCTCCGATTCTGGCTGGACGGCTTTGTTCCTCCGGGATGATGGAAGAAAATTGAACTCCGAAAAATACAGCGTGCGCTTTGCCGCAATCGGCGCGGTGGAGATCCCTTCGAAGCGCTGTCGTCCGGGCGCGGCCGAGGGCTCAGGCATCGTAGGCAGCGCCGCCGCCACCGATCCCGAAGGCGAATTCGAGCCAACGGTTTTCACCACCGCGAGCGTCCGGGCAGTGTCGGTGTCGCCCAAAGGGCCGGTGTCGATGGCCAAGCTCTTAAATACGGCGCTGCTGACGCTGGCTGGCGGCGTCGTCACGATAAACTCCGCGCGCGCAGCCGGCGGCAGCAAAATATCGGTCTTCGTCACGAGGATTCCGCGCCGCTTTCCATCCTGCGAGCCCGTCGCCACGCCATCGAGCGCGACGACTTCCACCGGCTGGACCACCTCGTTGTAGGTGAGTTGCAAATCGACGATTGTATCGGCGGAGGTGTTCGCAACGCGCCAAAATTCCTTGCGGCCTGGCAGGACTTCGATCACGGCAGGAATCAACTGGGGGTACGAGATCGGCACATAGTTGAGCGTCAAGTCCCATGACGGCGGCGTTACCTGCGCATTGAGCGGCGCCTCGACAAGTTGGTCACGAACGACTAGGAAACGCTGAGGTAGACGAGCCACCGCGGGCTGCAGGTTCTCGATGCCTTCGACCACGATCAGGCCCGTGGCGCCGCCTTGCACCGCGGCTTCCGCGATCCCATGAACGTGCGGGTGATACCAGTACAGTCCAGGCGGCTCGTCGCGCGGAAATGTCACGCTGTATCTGAAGATCTGGCTGGAGTTGACGAGCGTGTGGATCACCTCGTCGCTGTGGCAGACCGGTCGCGTATTCGTCCCGTGGAAATGCATATTCACCGACGTTTGAGTCATCGTGGGTGATCCGCACGCGAGGTTCGACTCGACCGACATCGCTCGGCTCGGTGCGCCTGCCGGTAGGGCCGGGACCATGTTCGTCAGTGTAATATTGAGCGTATCGCCGGGTTTGACGTGCAGAGTAGGCGACTCTGCCCCCCGAGGTGTTTTGAAGCAGAACAACGTCCGGCCGGTGTCATCGATGGACGTGTGATACTCGAGCCTGACATTCAGCACCCCGTAGAGGCTATATAAATCGGGTGGCGGCGTCACCTTGCTTCCCGCAACCGGACGATGGCAAGTGTTCGCGTCCAAATCCTTTGAAGTTAGAACCGTCGCGGCGGTCAGGTTTAGGATGGCGGCGACGACGGCGGCGGCGGCGAGCAAGACAAGACAAAGGCGGCGCATGAACTGACGTCCCAGTGGAGCGATCGGCGAGTCTTCCCAAGCGACAAATTGCACACGCAATTCTGGAGATATATAATCTAGTTTTAAGATCGAACTATGGCCTATTGACATTTATAAGGGGGACGGCACGGACGCGTGGGGAGCGTTGCGTGGTGGTGGGAGCGTCCCGAGAGTTCCGCCTGGCGCGGGCCGTTGTGCTGGGCCGCGGTGTTACCGGAACCCGAGCAGCCCCGCGGCCCGCCTGAGCCATAGCTTGCCGCCCCGCTTCGCCTATTGAATTGAAGGCACGGTTTTGGCGTAATTCAGATCGTAGGTCTTATTCTTGAGAGGGTCGAGGGGAGTGCCCTCGGAGACATCGAACGCCCGCGCATGCGCGGACTGTCCGTCGATTTGCGGCCGCGGCGGGGCGAAAAAACTCGGCCCGCCGGATTCCTCCGGTAAATCGGCGGCGCCCAGACGGAGGCCAAGGCCTGCCGCTCTTGCCTCCTGGCCAGCCCGGCGGCCGGCCGGGCTAGGAAAATCGGCATTCTGTTGGCCAGCCACATCCGCCGTATCGTCTTGAATGATCGGACCGTCGAGCGACGCGCCGGCAGGATCATGGAGTCCGCCCACCGAAATACCGAGTTCGTCGAGCCCCGGCCCAAAAGTGAAGGCACTTATATTTGTATTAGCCGTAGTTTTCACTGCGACGGTCTTGGAAGGTGGAAACCGCATTGCGCCCGCAATCGCCGACGCCGCACCCGCGTAGGAAAGCGAGGGCGATGCGGGGGCTGCGCGTCGCTGGGCGTGGAGCGACGCTGGCAGCGATCCATAGACGGACGGCGGCCCTCCGTTGTCGCTCTTCCGGCCCGCGCCCGGCTGAATTGGCGCCGGGGCCGTTTCCGGCGCGGTTTTGTCCTCATCAGGCGGTAGTTGCTCCTGTTTGTCTTTCGCGTCCTTTTCGATTTGGCGCCAACGTTGCACGTTGCGGCTATGCTGATCGAGCGTTTCGGAAAAGACATGGCCGCCAGTGCCATCCGCGACGAAATATAGATCTTGAGTGCGGGATGGGTTTGCCGCCGCTTCGAGTGCGGCACGGCCGGGATTAGCGATCGGTCCCGGCGGCAAGCCGTCGTTCAAATAGGTATTGTAGGGAGTAGGCTTTTCGAGTTCGGCGCGGGTGATCCCTCTGCCCAGCGATCCTTTGCCTCCGGCCAAGCCATACACAATTGTCGGGTCGGATTGCAGCCGCATCCTGTTTCTTAGACGATTCAGGAAAACGCTAGCGACCCGCGGCCTTTCGTCTGCCTTGCCTGTTTCCTTTTCGACGATCGAGGCCAAGGTGATGAGCTCGTAGGGCGAATGCAAGGGAAGGCCGCTCGCCCGGCGCGACCAAATTTGATCGACGGCGCGCTTTTGAGCTTCCTGCATTTTCTTAATGACATCCACGCGGGTGGTTCCCCGGGCGACCTTGTACGTCTCGGGCAGCAGGCTCCCTTCCGTTGGCATGTCCATGATGTCGCCAAGCAGGATGTCGTTGCTCCGGAGCCGTTCGACGATCTGCTCGCTTGTCAGTCCTTCGGGTATTGTAATGGCGTGCAGCACTTGCTTGCCGCTGATCAGCGTGTCGATCACGTCGCGCAAACTGGCGTTCTGTTTAAAGAGATATTCACCTGCCTTCAGCTTCGTGCGATTGCCTTCAAGCAAGAGCGCGACATTGAGCATGAATGGACTATCGATGACCCCCTCGCGATCAAGTTCGGCAATAATGCCAGGACCCTCGGTGCCGGGTGCGATGTAAAGGATTTTGTCGGCGGGGAGCGGACCCGGTTCTTCTATCCGGTGGCGGCTCCAGACGAGCCCGGACATGGAGGCGATCGCCGCGATCAACAGAAACGACAGGAATCCGCTAAACGCGGACAGCGTGGGCCGCCTGCGACTCGGGGGGATTGGAGGTGGCGGTGGGGGCGCGGCGGCAGGCTGCAATGCCTCGTTGGGGCTTTGCGGCGTTACTCTTTGGCCGGCGAACCGGCCACCCGGATCGGACTTGCCCCGAAGAGTCTGATCCGGCCGGTCCGGAGCCTCGTTTCCGTCCGGTTTTGAGGGGTTGTCGTCCATCAATTCAGCCCACCACTTCGCCACGAGAGCCTTTGAGGATGGGAAAACGCGAGAATGCCTTGGGCCGTTTCCCACGGTTGCCGCTATAACGGTTTGCTCTACGCACTGACCGCGAACGGGCTAATATTACGTATCCCGCCCGGAAAATATGGCGAAATCGGGTTCGAGAGCTGGAATTTCCAATATTGCCGCGATGCCGTGCCTTGACCCGGCGCAGTCATTCTGGACGCTTGAAGACTAAGCAGGCGTTGGTGCCGCCAAATCCGAACGAATTCGACAAAACGAACTCCACCTCGCGCTTGCGCGCCTTGTGCGGCACGAGATCGATCTCAGTTGCTACCGACACATTATCGAGGTTGAGCGTCGGTGGCACGATTTGATCCCTGATCGCCAAAATCGAAAAGATCGCTTCGACAGCGCCCGCCGCGCCGAGAAGATGCCCGATCGCCGATTTCGTCGAGGACATGGAAAGGGACTGGCCGCTGTTGCCAGCCATACGCTCGACTGCCCGAATCTCGATTTCGTCGCCGAGCGGCGTCGAGGTTCCGTGCGCATTGATATAGTCGATGTCGCCCGCCGAAATCCCGGCGCGCTTGATCGCCGCCGCCATGGCCCGGTAGGCGCCATCCCCGCTCTCCTGGGGCGCGGTGACGTGGTAGGCGTCCCCCGACATGCCGTAACCAACGAGTTCGGCATAAATTTTGGCGCCGCGCGCTTTGGCGTGTTCATAGGATTCGAGGACGACGCAGCCGGCACCCTCGCCCATGACAAAACCGTCGCGGTCCTTATCGTAGGGCCGCGACGCTTGCTTCGGCCGGTCGTTGAAATGCGTGGATAGCGCCCGGCAGGCAGCAAATCCGGCGATGCCGATGCGATTGATCGCCGATTCGGCGCCCCCCGCGACCATGACCTCGGCATCTTCCAAAGCAACCAGGCGCGCCGCGTCGCCAATCGCATGGGTTCCCGATGAGCAAGCGGTGACAACGGCATGGTTCGGCCCTTTGAGACCATGCGCGATCGAGACATAGCCCCCCGCCAGATTAATCAAACGGCCGGGAATGAAGAAAGGCGAAACGCGGCGCGGGCCTTTTTCCTTCAAGACGATCGCGGTTTCCGCGATGCCGCCGAGGCCACCTATTCCGGCTCCAATAAGAACGCCGGTCGTGATCTGTTCTTCATAGGTGGACGGCTTCCAGCCCGCGTCGGCAAGCGCTTGCGCTGCCGCCGCGACAGCATAAAGGATGAAGTCATCGATTTTGCGCTGCTCTTTCGGCTCCATCCATTGGTCGGGGTTGAAGCTTCCATCGCTGCCGCCGCCGCGCGGCACCGGCATCGCGATCTTGCAGGGGAGATCGGAGACGTCGAACCCTTCGATGTGGCGGGCCCCGCTTTGACCCTGCAGCAAACGGCTCCAGCTTGGCTCGACTCCGCAACCAAGCGGCGAAACCATGCCGAGACCCGTGACAACTACCCTGCGCATCTAAACGACCTTGCGGCTGTTCTTGCCGGCGTTGCCGCCCGCCATCCCACCGGCGTGCATTGGAGGACTGGCCCGCAGCGTCGGCGTCCGCCGCAGAAACAGAAACGTTGAGAGTTTTGCGTGGCTTCGCCGCCGCTTGGGAGCGTCCGTTCCCGCTAAGCCACATTAAGTGCTTGGCCGTGCTAGCTTGAAATAAATCAAGCAGCGGACGCTTTCTCAAGAAACTTGACCGCGTCGCCGACCGTCACGATGGTTTCGGCGGCATCATCCGGAATCTCGACGCCAAATTCCTCTTCGAACGCCATGACGAGTTCGACCGTGTCGAGAGAATCGGCGCCGAGGTCTTCCATGAAATTGGCGCTGTCTATGACTTTGTCGGCATCGACACCGAGGTGCTCCACTACAATCTTTTTCACGCGCTCGGCAACATCGCTCATGGTTGTTTGTTCCTCGTCGTCATTTTTTGTTTCCAATTCGCCGCCAACGGCAGGCACCCGCGCGATGCGGGCACACGCGAACTGCCTCCCTAATCGCTTGAATCGGTTGGTAACATACTTCAAGGCGGTTGGCGAGAGCCCGCAAGATACAAGCGAAAAGCCTCATATCCTATTTAAATCATAGCCATTCCGCCATTTACATGGAGCGTCTGGCCGGTGACATAGGAGGCTCCCGGACTTGCCAGATAAACAACCGCAGCGGCGACGTCGGCGCCGGTTCCGAGCCGGCCCATCGGCACCGCGGTGAGGATCGCCGCCTTCTGTTTCTCGTTCAAGGCATCGGTCATCGGACTCTCTATAAACCCTGGCGCAATGCAATTGACGGTCACGTTGCGGCTCGCCACTTCGGCGGCAAGACTCTTATACATGCCGATCATTCCGGCTTTCGCGGCCGCATAATTACCCTGGCCCGCATTGCCGGTCACTCCAACGATCGAGGTGATCCCGATCATGCGCCCATAACGCCTGCGCAGCATCCCCTTGAGGCAGGCGCGTGAGAGACGAAAGGCGGCGGTCAGATTGACGCCGAGAACGCAGTCCCATTCCTCGTCCTTCATACGCATGAAGAGATTGTCCCTGGTCACGCCGGCGTTGTTGACAAGGATGTCGATGCTTCCCATGGCGGCTTCGGCGGCGGGAACCAGCGCTTCTGTCGCGGCTTGACTGGCAAGATCGCACGGCAAGACATGAACATTGGTGACAAGTTCGGCGGCGAGCGCGGCGAGCGCATCAAAACGGGTGCCCGAAAGGGCGACGGCAGCGCCCCGCTCATGCAAGGCCCGCGCGATGGCGCCGCCGAGGCCGCCACTCGCGCCCGTGACGAGGGCCGTCTTGCCACTAAGATCGAACATGAAACATAAAACTCCGGTGCCCGCCGCCAGGATTTAAACCATGGCCCGGTAAAGCTCGATGTCGGCCGGAATGCCAACTGAAACGCCGCGTGCCGCCCCGGTAATCCTTTTAACAAGTCCTGCCAAGACTTGTCCGGCGCCGCATTCGACGAAAAGCGAAATTCCGCGGCTCGCCATAAAGGCGATGCTTTCGCGCCAGCGCACCACGCCGGTCACCTGGGCGACAAGGAGCTTGCGGATCTCTTCTGGCTCGGTGACCGGAGCCGCCAGGACATTCGAGACAAGCGCAACGCAGGGCGGCTTGATGGCGGCCGTGGCAAGCGCCGCCGCCATGGCCTCGGCGGCGGGTTGCATTAAGGTGCAATGAAACGGCGCGGATACTGGTAACAGAACCGAACGGCGCGCGCCGTACCCTTTGGCGATTTCGATCGCCCGATGGACCGCGGCGCACGACCCGGACACCACAATTTGGCCACCCCCATTGTCGTTGGCGACCTCGCAGACCGCGCCATCGCCCGTCTCTTCGGCCGCTTGCTTGGCGATTGCGCGGGCCGCGTCGTAATCGAGCCCAAGCAGCGCCGCCATTGCACCGGCGCCAACCGGCACCGCCCCTTGCATTGCGAGACCGCGCACGCGCAGCAGTTTCGCGGCGGCTCCCACTTCTAAAGAGCCCGCCGCGGCGAGCGCCGAATATTCGCCGAGCGAATGGCCCGCGACAAAGCTGGCGTCCCGCGCAAGATTGAGGCCGGCCTCCGCTTCGAGCACGCGGACGGCGGCGAGGCTCACCGCAAGCAAGGCTGGTTGCGCATTCGCGGTCAGGGTGAGTTCGGTGAGCGGGCCCTCGAACATGAGCATAGACAGATTTTGCCCTAAGGCCTCATCGACCTCGGCCAGAACCGCGCGGGCCTGCGGGAAAGCCTCCGCCAAGGCCTTGCCCATGCCGGGCGCTTGCGAACCTTGCCCTGGAAAAACGAAAGCCTTGGACATTCCATCCCGCATTTTTATCCCGCCGTTGTCGTGCGCGCAGCGAGTGGCATTGCGAAAAGGACGAGTCAAGTAGCCCGCCCGGAATTCTTGCGGCCTCGCCGGTCCGGCGCAGACGGGAAATACACTCCTGTAGGCCTTACCAACGACAATTCAGTACCGGCGCCGCCGCTTCGCAGCTCATGGCTTATTGATAGTCTCTTATCAAAAGGAGCGCCTTACAAGGGGAGCGCTTCTGGATCTTAGGAGAGATAGTCTCCCGCCGGGCAATGCCCTGCTGTACCGGGGGGACTCGCGATATCCCAAGGTCGCTGGGTGGTCGCATAAAGAATCCGCTGTCCGAAGTGCAGCAAAAATGCAACACGCCACGAAATTGCAACCGAGTTTGGCGATTAACGGACCATTGTGGCTCCAGTACGCTTGTTACGTTTTGCGTTGGTGGTAAGAGTCAATGCCGACAACGACGGCTAACGGTGAAACGATAGAGGGGAGCGATTCCATGAAGCGAGATTTCTTGCGGTGTTTGGCCGGCGCGGCGGCTGGCGTTCTAGTTACCGGAACAACTGCCTTCGCGGCGGATCTTGGCGTGGCACCGCCCCCGCCTCCGCCTCCGCCAGTCTTTACTTGGACCGGCTTCGAACTTGGCGTGCAGGTTGGCGGCGGAGCAGGCCGGACCTCGGTCAACGTCGACGGTGCCGCGCCAGTGTTCCCAGCATTTACGTCTTCCGCTAGTTACGGGAGTTCCGGCGTTTTCGGCGGCGTTCACGTCGGCTTCAATTATCAGTTTGCGAGCCCACTCGTCGTTGGGGCGCAGCTCGAATACAGTTTCGCGGGCATTACCGGAAACGCCTCGGATCCCCCTCTTAATTATTTGGAGACCTCGATCCGCCAATTCGGATCGGCCGACGGCCGCATCGGCTTCGCCTTCAACCGTGTGCTCGTCTATGCGATTGGCGGCTTTGCCTATGCCGACATCCGCAACCAAATTCAACTAACTGGCCTTGCGCCTAACGTGATCGACTTCTTCTCCGTCAACCGCTACGGGTTTGATGTCGGCGGCGGCATCGAATATAATTTCTACGGCAATTGGACTGCGCGGGCCGAATACCGTTACTACGATTGGGGCACGCGGGGCTTCAACACTGCGGGCTTCGGGTCGGCCGTTAATGGAATCATTCCCTTCGCTATTCCCAACCATACTTCGAGAGAGACCATGCAGACCGGCCGAGTTGGCCTGACCTATAAATTCGCGTGGCCGTCCACGCCAGTGGTCGCCAAATACTGAGTAACGCTGTCAGGCGAAAGGCCCGGCCCTGAGGCCAGGCCAAACTCAATGGGCAGCTATGAGCGCCGCTACGGTTCCGTGGCGGCGCTCTCGCGTGCCTGCAGTGGCAAACTGAGCGCCCACCCGTGGTTGCTTCCAGTCGGGCGCCTGTTAGGTCCGAATCGGGGCGCAAACACGCGTGGCGTTACGCTTAGCCCAGGGGAACGCCTCCTTCCTGCTTTATTATATTAGAGACGGCGTTGCAGCGGCCAAGCAGACCGTTCGTCGGCGAACCTTCGCTTCGGCGACGCATCCGGATATGATGCGCAATGGAGCTGGCTGGAAGCTAGGCGAGGCGAAGCGATGAAATCCCACGAAAAGTCTGGAAAATTCATTGCAGGCGCGACCGGCGATTTCGAGGTCGTGATCGGGATGGAGGTCCATGCCCAGGTCACCTCGAAGTCGAAGCTTTTCTCCGGCGCCTCGACCGGGTTCGGCAATGCACCAAACAGCAACGTCTCGCTCGTCGATGCCGCGATGCCCGGCATGCTTCCGGTCATTAACGCGGAATGCGTTGCGCAGGCGGTGCGCACCGGACTCGGCCTCAAGGCCAAGATCAACCTGCGCTCGGTCTTCGACCGCAAGAATTATTTTTATCCCGATCTGCCGCAGGGCTATCAGATCTCGCAGTACAAGAGCCCGATCGTAGGCGAGGGCACTGTCGCCGTCGATCTCTCGCCAACCGAGCAAATCGAGGTCGGGATCGAGCGGTTGCATCTCGAGCAGGATGCCGGCAAATCGCTCCACGATCAGTCGCCGGCGGAATCTTTTGTCGATCTTAACCGGTCGGGTGTCGCTCTCATGGAGATCGTGTCGAAGCCGGATTTGCGTTCCGCCGGCGAGGCCAAGGCCTATGTAACGAAGCTGCGCACGATCCTGCGCTATCTCGGCACTTGCGACGGGAACATGGAAGAGGGATCGCTGCGCGCAGACGTCAATGTGTCGGTGCGCCGCCCCGGCGACCCGCTCGGCACCCGTTGCGAAATCAAGAACGTCAATTCGATCCGCTTCATCGGTCAGGCGATCGAGGCCGAGGCACGCCGCCAAATCGGCATTATCGAGGATGGCGGCAAGATCGATCAGGAAACCCGGCTATTCGACCCCGCGCGCGGCGAAACCCGTTCGATGCGGTCCAAGGAAGAAGCGCACGACTACCGCTATTTTCCCGACCCCGATCTTTTGCCGCTCGAATTCGACCAGGCCTATATCGACGCCCTGGCGGCTGGTCTGCCCGAGCTCCCCGATGCGAAAAAGGCGCGTTTCATCGAAGATTACGGTTTGCCGCCCTATGATGCGGGCGTCCTCGCCGCCGACAAGGACACCGCGGACTATTACGAAGCCGCGGTCAAGCACGGTGGCGGACTCCGCGATGCCAAGCTCGTCGCCAATTGGATGACCGGCGATGTCGCGGCCTACGCCAATTCGGTCGGCCTGTCCGTCGCGCAGACGCACATTAAGCCTGGGCAGATCGCTGGAATCGTCGATCTCATTAGCGAGGGCACGATCTCAGGCAAGATCGCCAAGGATGTGCTGGCGATTATCATTGCCGAGGACAAGGATGGCGATCCGCGCGCCATAGTCGAGGCCCGTGGCATGACGCAAGTCACCGACGCGCGCGCGATCGCAGCCTCGGTCGATGCGATCATCGCCGCGAATCCGGACAAGGCTGCGCAGGCGCGGAACAAGCCCTCGATGCTCGGCTGGTTTGCCGGTCAGGTCATGAAAAGCACTGGCGGCAAAGCCAACCCGCGAACCGTCAATGAGCTTTTGAAAGCGAAACTTGGACTCTGAAAAGCGATCGCGAATCACCAATTGATTCGGGTGATTCGCGCGATGTGCGCCGTTTAGAGCGACGGCAATGCCATTACGTGGCGTATTTTTTTTCATCCAACAAAAATTTTTTTCGTCTGATCCACACGTTCAAATAGCGCCGTGCGATTTGTGCGAAGACTGCTTGCCGCGGCTTGAACCGATCCTGCCAAACCGCTTCTTCCGGTCACAATCGTGCGTTGCGAAAGCATCGCGAATAATTGCGGAAGCAGTTGATGAGAGGCCTCGATGCCGGCGTGTTTGGAGGCATCAAGAGACAGAATAGAGCCTTTAAATATCATAGGTTTTTGAATCAGCGAACGTAACTGACAAAAGTTAGGTCGCGCGCGTGCGGCGCGCTTGATTGCATCTTGTTGGTATCCATGATGCGCTCGCGAACAGCGCTTTGTGCGCGATGATTGCAGCTGATCATTTAGGGGCAACTTCATCGAAATGAGCGCGCCCGAAAGCAACTTTGGACCCGCGAACGGCGCGTTATTCGCGCTCCTTTGCGTTGGTTACGAAGCAACGCCTCTTGCACAGCTGATTAACAACGGTACGCTGTGCGAGCCTCTAGCCGGAACATCAAATCAGCCGGCTAAAAACAGCAGAGGAATTTTGAACATGGTGAAGGCAACCACCAAAAAGCCAGCAAGGAAAGCCGCGGCGAAGAAGAGCGCCGCGAAGAAGGCCACGGGAAAAAAGGGCGCCGTCAAAAAAACCGCGCGCAAGGCAATGGCTAAGAAACGGCCGGTGAAAAAGGCCGCGGCCAAGAAGGGATCCGTCAAGAAGTCGGCGGCGAAAAAGATGGTCAGGAAGGGTGCGGCAAGGAAGGCCACCGCCAAGAAGGTGGTGCGCAAACCGGCCCGCAGACCCCCGCCCCCGCCACCGCCGGGCCCCCCGGAGACTGTTTGACGGCTTCACAATAAGAAGGGAGACGGCCGGCTGCTGCTCACTTGCGCCTAGTTGCGCGCGAGGGTTTTATTGCGTTGCCGGTTGTCCCCTCTTGCTCTTACAAGAGGTTTCATCCGGCCGGATGGGAGCTAATGGTTTCTCCGCAAGCGTGGCCAAATCTTCGCGACGGTTGTGGCGGCGATTGGCTCACGGCAGGTTGCTGAGACAAACCGCGCGGGAGCAAAGGTATCTTGTGTCCGCGCTAGCGTCCGCTGGCGTCCACCGGACGCAATGGAAGGTCATTTCGTCAGACAGATCCGGGCGAAATCGAACCAAAGTTTGTCCGCCGCAGCCCCCGTCTCCTTCATCTTTTGCCATTCCAATCCACACGCGTGCATCCGCGCACGGGGTGCCGGCGGCAAAATTCGCGGCGGCGACTGCGGCGGCGGGTTTGGCTGCGGCTCTGAGGTGTCGGTTGGGGCGGTGGGAATTGCCGGAGCCCGAGGCGATTCAATTGATTCGCGCACCTCGGCTGGACGTGGCGGGGGCAGCGGCGCTATAAACGTGGCGATTGGTTTTTTTGGTGCATCTTGCGCCAACGCTGGCCGCAACGCGAGGAGTGCGGCGGCAAATACGAGCCACGCCAAGGCATGGATCAATGCCAGAAGAGTGCCCTTGCGTGTCGCGACCCCAATCATTTCCGCGATCATGGTATTCCGTTCGAATCGACAGCGACTTTGCGCGAATCCCAGTTTTATACAAATCGCATCGCTTTTCGAACTCTCGTGGTCCCGAATTCCGGATGGCCATGTTCGCTTTCCGTGCTCTCCTCCGGCTGGTCAATCAAACGCCTTGGCCGCGCCGGCCGGCCATGGGGCTCGTTGCTTGAGAGTAAAGTGCCGCCCATGGCGCGACCGCAATGATCAATCCATTGTCCTTAATCCAACCCTTGGCGGGCGAACCGGCGCGCCGAAAAATATAAGCCTGCTGCATGAGCATACTGCATATCATCCATTCTGCTCTTTCGAGGTCTAAATCGCTGCGACGGTGGGCGCATGTCTTGTCCGTCCGGACATAAGTGGCGGCCTGTTCCCGGGATCGCGAATTGAGTTTTGAGCGGCTGGCGGAGACGGAGGGATTCGAACCCTCGATAGGGCTTAAACACCCTATAACGGTTTAGCAAACCGCCGCCTTCAGCCTCTCGGCCACGTCTCCACGCATGCGGAAAACGGCCCATTCTGGATGCGTTCTCCTATGCTCGCCGAGGTATGCCCGAGCACTGGCGCGATAGCAAGGCCCCACACGCCCTGGTGGCATGGCGGCGCGCTGCTCCGGCCTCGTTGCAGCAAAGCCACACCTCGTAGGGAAACCGCATGATCTTCTAATCTCCATTGTGTTTATTTGGCGTCATAACTAAGGTTCTGTTCGAATCTAAGTTGCGGGTGGTTCCAGAACGCATCGCCATTGGCATCCGTAGCCGCATAATATAGACTAGGAAAGCTGATAAGCAGACTTCGTGCGATCTGACGTGGGCCCGGAACAATTCCGCAGGAGGCAAGCTGGGCGGGACGGCGTGCCGGTAGCGCGCAGGAGCCGGAGAAAGGTGGCATTTGACTTGCTAAGCTAGAGCAGCCAGCTGGAGCTCTGTAGCTGACGTGGGGTGGCTCGGTCTCGGGTGATTTAAAATGAAACAGGTCAAACAGTTTCTTCTAGGCTCAGCAGCGGCTTTGACCGGAGTGGCCCTTGTTCCGGGCGCACGTGCCGCCGATCTGCCGGTGCGCCAGGCGGCGCCGATTGAATATGTCCGTATTTGCGACGCCTATGGCGCCGGCTTCTTTTATATTCCGGGCACCGAAACCTGTTTGCGGGTTGGCGGCCTGGCGTTGGCTGAACTGCGCGGCTTCGATCCAACCTTCAGCATTGTTGGCCCGCTCTTTTACGGCACGGGCACGCCGGTTCCCAAAACCGGTTTCGTCCCGTCCTTTAGCCAATATTCCAATGCCCGCTCGCGCGATGCGACTGATTTCGCCGCCCTGGGCCGGGTTGAACTCGATGCTAGGACCCAATCGCCCTGGGGCACCTTGCGGACGTTTATTCGCGTTGATTCGTTCTTTGGGTCGAATGGCAGCGCCGCTCTCGGCAGTCTTGGGCAAATACCGAATACGTTCAATACCACCGCTGGCACGAGCGCGCCGCGCGACACGACGATTCTGAACAAGGCGTTTATTCAGTTCGCTGGCCTGACCGCGGGGCGGGCACAATCGATGTTCGATTTCTATGCCGATGCCTATAATTACCATTTTTTACGCGGCTCCAACGCGAACGTTGTATTATTGGCTTATACGGCGACCTTCGGCAACGGTTTTTCCGCGACTCTTTCGTTTGAGGATCAGGCGGACCGGCGCGCCGCCATCGGCAGCACGATTGCAAGCACGACGGCGGCACCGATCACGATCGGGGGCATTTCGGGGACCTCTTTCCAAGCCCAGCCGGAGGGCTCGCGGGTGCCAGAGATCGTCGGCAATCTTCGCCTCGACCAGCCTTGGGGCGCGGTGCAAGTTTCGGCAGCCGCCCATCAGCTAGACACCAGCCTCTTCGCGGCTCCCGCCCTCGCCACGCCGCCAACCGGCTATGCCTTCCCGGCCTTGACCAGCAATTCCTACGGTTTTGCGGTCCAGGGCGGCATTCAGTTGAATGCCGACTATCTTTCGCCTGGCGATAAGTTTTGGTTGCAGGCCGCTTACGAAAAAGGTGCTTTTAGCTATATCGCGGGCAATAACTATGCCTTCAGCTACGGGTCGGTCAGTCAAAACCGGTTTCCCGGTTCGGGCGGTACTCCGCTCGATTACGGCGAAGGCTGGAACCCACAGATCAATTCCGACTGCGTTTTCACCGGCAGTCACACCTGCGAGCAGCAATGGGGCTGGGACATTACTGGCGCCTACAAGCATTATTGGCTCCCCATCTTGAGCTCGGCGGTCTTTGGCTCTTATCTTGAAGTGCACTATCCTGGCAACGCACTCAACGGGATTGGCGGCGCCGTCGGCGTCTCGAACCTCAAGGAAGGGCGGGTCGGTACCAACCTCGTTTGGACCCCACTTAAGGGCTTCGATATTGGTGCCGAATTCATGTATGTACATTTGAACCAGACGCGACCCGTTGGTCTCGCTCCAGATTCGACCCTCATAGCGAAGGGCTTGCCCTCATTCCAACCCAACAATAGCCAATATGAAGGCCGCTTGCGCATCCAGCGCGCGTTTTAGCGCGGTCCCCGGTCTGGGGCCGATAAGCTGGAGCCAACCGCTCGGAGCCTGACTGGGCCAATCTTTGGGTTTCCTCCCGCCCGGCGCGAAAGCGCCGGGTTTTCTTTTCTGGGAATGCGCCCAATACATTCTCAAGGCATTCGGTTAGGGCCGAAATTCGGTGTGATAAATTTGCCACCCATTGCCACAATCTGTTCCGCTTTGGCATTTCGCGGGAGCCTACAAATCCGGAAAAATACTTGTAGTGTCAATAAGTTACAAAGTATCCGGAGTCATCGCATTCATCTGACTGTCATATCACTGACGCCGAAGCGTCATCTGTGCTTGCTACCGACGCCCTCACCCGCAGCGAGTTCGCAGGGGAGAGAGGGTGAAGAAAATGAAAATCAAAGACGATAAATTTCGCGGCAAGCGGCGCCATAAGCCGGCCGTCGCCGCACTGGCGCTGGGCGCTCTCATGGCCTTCCAGGGCGGAGCGGCACGGGCGGACGACACATCTGCCGAGATTCGCTTGCTCAAGCAGAGACTGAAGCAGCTTGAAGAGCGCGTCGCCGAGCAGGGCCGCAAGGAGAAGGAGACGCAGGCCCAGCTGCGACAGGCGGCGGCGCACCCAGGCCCGGCGCCTGGCTCATATACTTATCCCGTCGGGATCGGCCTTCCGCCCCCAGTTGGCAGTGAGCTCGCCGAAAGAGTGGCGCATTCCAGGGGGTATTCTTACGTTGGCTCGCCCTCGTCCACTCTTTACCTTGGCGGGATATCAATCACCCCCGGAGGCTTTTTGGAGCTGGCAAGCGTGACCCGCGACCACTTCATCGGCGCCGATATCGCGACGCCCTTTGGCAACATTCCCTTCGCCAATGTTCCCAGCAGCCATACGGACGAATTCCGCTTTTCCGCCCGCCGGAGCCGCTTCGCGGTTCTCGTAATGGGCGACGTGAACCCCGCGACGCACTTGGCCGGTTACGGCGAGTTTGATTTCCTCGGCGCCGCACAGACCGCCAATTCCAACGAGAGCGATTCGTTTAATTTGCGCCAGCGCCAGATCTACGCGACCGTGGATCAAGACGACTTTGGCGCCCATCTCCTCGCCGGTCAGGCCTGGAGCCTCGTGACAATGAATACTATTGGCATCGTGCCGCGGACGGAAGCCACGCCTCTGGTCATCGACGACCAGTACCTCCCAGGCTTTGTCTGGTCACGTCAGCCGCAGATCCGGGTCACCAAAGATTTCGATCGCACCTTGTGGTTCGCCCTTTCGGCCGAAAATCCAGCGACGACTTTCGGCGGCACTACCCCTGCGCTTCCGTTTGGCGGGACAATCGTAAACACGCTCGGAGCCGCCGGCACCGGGTTCCCGCAATCCAGCATAGTTGGCGGTTCGCTGTTCAACAACGGTAACGCGCTATCCCTCAATCAGATGCCGGACATCGTTGCCAAGGCCGCCTGGGACCCGGTGATTGGCGACCGCACCATCCATATGGAAGGTTTCGGTGTTTTCCGCCAGTTTAACGACAGAGTCATCTTTCCGTTTGGAGCTGGAACCGTGAACCCATTCGGCGCTCCCATTCAAAACCACAACGCACAGACTGTCGGAGGTGGCGCCGGCGGCTCGATCCTCGTGCCGGTAATTCCAAAGGTGCTAGAGGTGCGATTCTCCGGCATGACCGGGCAGGGTATCGGCCGCTATGGCGCCTCCCAGCTCCCCGACGTCACCTTCAACTCGGATGGCAGCCTCGCGCCGATCCATGAAACCATCCTGCTCGCTGGAATGGTTTGGCATGCCATGCCGGGGTTGGACTTTTACACCTATGCCGGTGAAGAGGTCCAGAGTGCTAGGTTCGGGTCCTCAATCCCCGGCAAGCACACCCCATTTGGCTGGGGCAATCCAGCTTTCGTAAACACCGGTTGCAGTGTCGAAGACTTCGGGACCGGCACCGGCACCTTCGCCTGCACCGGCAACACCCAATCGGTCCGGCAAATCACGGCCGGCTTCTGGGACGACATCTACAAGGGTCCCTTTGGCAGGCTCGCCGGCGGCTTGCAATATTCGTTCACCCAGAGATACGGCTTCCCTGGCATTGGGCCCACGGCCCTCCTCCCAAATGTCCCGGGCGCGCCGCATCGAGACGAAAATACTTTCTTCACCAGCCTTCGCTATTATCCCTTCTAAAAGCGAGGCAGCCTCTCTGGCTCGAGTCGGGCTCGCTGGCGGAACGGCCAGCGGGCCTGCTTTTTGACGAGCGACTCGCGCGGCTTCTGGTATCATCCCGCCAATACGCAATTGCCTCCAACGAATTGATCATGAACGTTCTTCTTCTTGGCTCCGGCGGGCGCGAGCATGCCATCGCCATCGCGCTCGCAGAGAGCCCGTTGCTGGAAACGCTCTATGCCGCGCCGGGTAATCCCGGTATTGCGGCGCTTGCCCATACCGCGCCTCTCGACATAAAGGACCATTCGGCGGTCGCCGCTTTTTGCAAGGCGAACCGCGTCGAACTCGTCGTGGTTGGCCCGGAGGCGCCGCTGGTCGCGGGCATCGTCGACGATCTCGCAGCGGAGGGGATTAAGGTCTTCGGTCCAAGCAAGGCGGCGGCTCGGCTCGAAGGCTCCAAATCCTTTACAAAGGATTTTTGCGCCCGCTTCAAAATCCCAACCGCCGCTTATGCCTGCTTTGCCGGCGCGGCCCCGGCGAACGACTATGTGAGGGCGAAAGGCGCGCCGATAGTCATTAAGGCCGACGGGCTTGCAGCGGGCAAGGGCGTCGTCGTGGCGGCGAGCGTCGAAGAAGCGGAAGCTGTGATCAGCCGGATGTTTTCGGGAGAATTCGGCGCGGCGGGCCAAACGATCCTCGTGGAGGATTTTCTCGACGGCGAGGAGGTTTCGTTTTTCGCACTGTGCGATGGCGCGCGCGCAATGGAGTTCGCATCCGCCAAGGACCACAAGCGGGTGGGGGAAGGCGAGCGCGGCCCCAACACCGGCGGCATGGGCGCCTATTCGCCGGCGCCCATTATGGATGCGCGGATGCGCGAACGCGTCATGCGGACGATCGTCGAGCCCACCCTTCACGGAATGGCGGCGATGGGCACGCCCTTCAAGGGCGTCCTATTCGCCGGTCTGATGATTTGCGCGGATGGCCCAAAGCTCATCGAATACAATGTGCGTTTCGGCGACCCCGAAACCCAAGCCATGCTGCCGCGTCTCGACGAGGACCTGCTTGGTTTGCTGCTTGCCTGCGTCGAGGAGCGGCTGCCCGAGCGTCCGGCGCGGCTCTCGGAAAAAACCGCGCTGAGTGTCGTGCTCGCCGCCAAGGGCTATCCTGGCGCTCCCGTCCAGGGGAGCGAAATCCTTGGCATCGAGCGGGCCGCGGCGATGCCGTTCGTCTCAATCACCCATGCCGGAACGAAGCGCGAGGGAAAAAAACTTGTCGCCGCCGGCGGCCGGGTCCTAACCGTCACGGGTGTTGGCGCCGATGTGGCGGAGGCGCGGGCGCGCGCCTATGCGGCGATCGATCTGATCGATTGGCCGGGCGGATTTTACCGCCGCGATATTGGCTTGCGGGCTTTTGTCCGCGATCCGGTTGATTGAGACCGGACCACGCGCGGAAGCACGGACTTATGGCGGCGAAGCGTGGCCTTGAATATCGGCCGTCACCGATGCCGCGCCGCTGTCGGGGCCGAAGATCAGGGTCTATAGACCGGGTTCTTAGGTTGCGAGCTTATATCCCAGACAGTGATAATTTTCCGTTGCCTGAAGCGCATGTTTATAAAACCACGAACTTTGAAAGATAAATCCCATAGCAATATTTGGACTGAGCTAAATCGTTACTTCTTACTCCAAGATCGATTGTAAGCTGAATGGCTTAATCGGTAAGTACGATCGCTTTTGCGAAATGTTCCGGAGTACCGGCATCCGTTGCTGACCCGGAAATGTCAAGCTAATATAGCCCAAACATTCGGAAGCGGCGGCTGCTATCCATCGCTTTCCAATCCATTTTCAAGGGTGGTCATTATGAGGCAAGGGTTTTTCGGTGCGATTCTTTTCCTGCTATGCGCGGGGATGGCGGCTCCATCCGCGGCGGCGGATCAATTCCGGCCTTTGGATGGAGGCGGCACATCAAGGCCCTCCGCGATGCGCACGGGCATTTATCGCGGACATACTGTCACCTATGCCATCATCAACGGAAAGCCGATTTTCGAAGGCGATATCATCCTTGATCATGTTCAGGATCTTGCCCCCGGCCAGCTGCTCCCCAAAAAGGCCGCACCACCATCGGTGGGCATTGCTTACGCCCAGTATTTCTGGCCGAAGGATAGTCTCGGCGTTGCAAAAATTCCCTATATCGGAACCTCGGGCGCTACGAATCTCGGTGCGGCCCTCAAGCAATTCAACACTACCTTCACCGGCATTATCCAGTTCGTCCCGCGGACCACGCAGGCCGATTACGTTAACTTCGATTTCGACCCAACCAATCACAGCGCTACGTGCGATTCCGTTGTCGGCCGTGCCGGCGGTGAACAAGTAACCGGCGGCTCGATCGATTGCAGTCTGGGGACGCTCCTGCACGAGTTGGGCCATATTGCGGGCCTATATCACGAGCATTCGCGTCCGGACCGCAACAACTTCGTGACGATCAGTTACGCCAATATGATCAAGGGATCGAAGTCGAATTTCGATCAGCTGACCGACAATTATCAAGTTTTCGGGCTCTATGATTACGGCTCGGTGATGCATTACATCGCGTTCGCTTTTTCGCGCAACGGCGGGCCGGTGATTGAATCCATTCCCCCCGGAATTCCGCTATCGAATCTCACGGGTTACACCGCGGCCGATATAGATGGCATCAAGCGTCTCTACGGCGCCGCGCCGAAGAGCGTGACGATCGCTACCAACCCGCCAGGCCTTACCGTCACCGTCGATGGAACCAATTACACATCGCCGCAGACCTTCAACTGGGCGCTGAACTCCACGCACACCCTGGCGGTTTCCGCGGCTGCGCAAACTTTAGCAGGGGCGACCTACGTTTTCGGGCGGTGGAATGACGCTTCTGCCGCCAGCCACACGATAAAAATTAGTCCCGGAAACAAGACTCTTGCCTTGCCGGCGACATCGCCGGCGATTACCGTTTACACGGCCAATTTCATCAAATTGGCGGCGTATACGGCCACGGCCGTTCCCGCGGGAGCGGGGACTGTGAGCGCGAGCCCCCCGGCAAAATCCTATACGGGGGCAACCGGCGTTTTCTATGTTGAGCGTCAGCAGGTAACCCTCAGCGCCGCGGCCGCTACAGGTTATTCCTTCCTTGAGTGGGGCGGCATAAATGAACCCTTAAGCGCGAATCCAAAATCAAATTATGTGCCGGAGACGAGCACCCCCTACAATGTCACGGCCAATTTCACCAAGCAGCCGGTGACAACGATTACGACCAACCCGCCGGGCTTGGGCCTTTATGTCGACGGTGTGTTCTGGTACGGGCCGCAGAGTTTTGCGTCCGATTATTTTTCGAGCTGGACGCCGGGTTCCACCCACACCATCTCCAGCTATACTCCGCAGCTTCCCTACAGCATCAATTCGCGCTACGCGTTTTCATCGTGGAGCGATGGCGGCGCGCTAACGCATTCCATCACAGCCACCGCCGCAAATCAGACGTTTACCGCCAATTTCGCACCGCAATTCGCGCCGGTGGCCTATGCCACCCCGTCCTGCGCCGCGGCTGTGACCCTGACGCCGGGCTTGCCCGACGGCTTCTATAGCAAGGGCACGAATGTGGCGGTCACCGCGAATACTGCATCTGGTTGGGTCCTCACCGGATGGCTCGATGATTTGGCGGGCACGACAAATCCGCAAACTCTGATCGTCAACGACGAGGAATTGGCGGTCGCGAATTACGACACTACGGCGGCCGCGCTGGCAGTTACGAGCCTCGCTCCGGCCAGCCTTACCGCCGGTTCCGCCGGTCAGACACTTGTCATCAAAGGCACGGCATTCACGCCTTCGCCGCCATCGAGCATCGTGTTCGTCAACAATGTGTTTCGAACATCGCAATTCGTCGGCGGAACTCAAATCAATGTCAACCTTACACCGGCGGATGTAGCAACAGCCGGGGCGTTCCAGGTCGGCGTCTCCAATTTCCCGTCGGGCGCGCCTTGTTCAGCCTTTATGGCACTGCCATTCTTCGTGACGACACCTTGATTAGAAACCAGGGCCTTTCACTAGAGCATTTTCAAGCGAAGTGGACACCGGTTCGCGTTAAGAAAATGCGATAAACCAAAAACATAGAGCGCTTTCTGATTCCAGTGAATCAGAAAGCGCTCTAGCCCAAATCGAATCGGGTCCTATGCGCCTGCGCGCCGTATTCTGTCGCGCCGCCACTGCATGTCTACGCTCGCAGCGAGCACGACGCCTGCTTTGTAAATAGGATTATGAGTGAACATCAAGGAGCGCGTAATCCGATTCAACGGATCATCTTCCCCGCGCCGGCCCCGTGGACTTCACCGGCGGTATTGATCGAATTGGGGTTCGCGGGCGGGCAGCCTGAGATGCCCGCGCGACGGCGTGCCATCGTCCATACGGACAGCGACGGGTGAAGCCCCGGTCTGGCCGTAACCGGACACGTCTGGAATCCGGGAGCCGAATTGGACACGGACATGACCGTCAATCCGCTCGCAACCAGCGGTTTCCTCGGTTCGCGTTCGGCTCGCGGCACAGCGCTCTGTCGCGCGCGAAGCAGACTCGGTGCCGGATTGAAGCTCGTTCGCCCGCACGGGTTTGCCAAAGCCAAGGCTCACAGCGGCCGCGCAGCAGCCGATTGAGATAAAAATCTCGCGCAAATTCATTTGTATCCTAAACGATTCGTTGAGTTGCTGGAGGTCATTTTGATGACCTTACAATGAGGCGATATAATGATACGTTAATCTTTATTCTCGCCAATCTCCCAAGGCCGCTTGGACCAAGGCAAGAGCCGCGATGGCGGCCGTGTCGGCCCGCAAAATGCGCGGGCCTAGAGGCAGGCGCAACACGCAAGACAAGCCAAGGAGCGCCTCCCTTTCCCGGGGCTCGAAGCCGCCTTCGGGGCCGATCAAAACGGCGAGCGCTTGTGGCCCTTTTGCTTCGGCGCGGGAACGCAGCGCCGCCAACGGATCGCCTGATGGCGCGTCTTCGTCACAAAAGACGAGGAGGCGGTTTTCGTCCCAAGCGCCGAGCATCGCGTCGAGGCGGATCGGGGAAGCGATTTCAGGAATTGACAGAATGCCGCATTGCTCTGCGGCTTCGATGGCATGGGCGTGCATCCTATCGCTATTGATCCGGCTCGTCTGGGTGCGTCCGGTCAGCACTGGGCGAAGCACTCCGGCTCCCATTTCCACCGCCTTTTCAAGCATGTAATCCTGTCTTGCCTGTTTCAGCGGCGCGAACACATAATGCAGATCGGGACGCGGCTCCTGTGGCCGTGTCAACTTGTCGGCCACGAGCGTGACACATTTGCGGTTAGACATGGCAACGTGCGTTTCCCATTCGCCGTCGCGGCCATTGAAAACAAGGATCCTTTCACCTACCGATCGGCGCAACACATTGCGGACATAATTTGCTTGTGTCTGGTCGAGAACGATTTGCGCCGCCCGGGCCAAGGGGGGGTTGACATAGAGGCGCCGCGCGGCGAAATCATAGCGGGACATGCGGTCCCTCGGCGAGTTTGAGGGCGCGCTGCGACGCGCGCGAATTGGTTACGCTTGCGTGCGCGGCGCTGTTTGTTATGAACGCACGCGAATTCGCTCGCCACGAATTGGCAAGAATCCTAGCGCGGCAAAACGCGGCTACGATAACAGATGTCCTTGAACAAATGTCCTTGGCAAAAAACTGGGACGACACATCGAAACGTCGCTGAAAGGCTCGCATCATGATGGCACTTAGGCGGACTGGCTCGCTGCGTAAAGCCGCGTTTGCCATCATCGCCGTGATCCCGTTCGCAGGCTGTGGCATGGCTTATGCGACCGATTGCAACCAAGATATCGGCGCGCTCTCCAAGAAGCGTCAGGGCGTCATCGATCAACTCAATAAGCTCACCGAGGGTGGCAAGAAACAACTCGATCCCGTGGCCTCTTGTCCGAAGCTGCGTGCGCTGGTCGCCGTCGAGCATGAGCTCCTTGCTTATTTAACAAAGAACAAGGATTGGTGCGCGGTCCCTGACGAAGCGTTCCAAAATATTTCGGCGAGCACCGGCAAATCCAGCAAGGTTGCTGATCAAGCCTGCAAGATTGCGGCACAGATGAAGAAAGCGCAAGAGCAGCAGGCAGCAGGCGTCCTCAATGCGCCGCAAACGAAGCTGCCCGCCGGGCCGCTGTGACGCAACGCCCGGCCGGGCCAGAAGCGCCCAGCCCGCGCGACCGGTCCGCGCCCGCCACTCTACCAGATTCCGTTGCGGAACCGCTCATCTTCCGGCTCGCGCCAAGTTCCTGGCATCCCTTGCTTCAACTCGCGCGCCTCGATCGCCCGATCGGCTGGTGGCTGCTTCTGTTGCCATGCTGGTGGGGAAGCGCGCTCGCGAGCATTTATCAAAGTGGACCGTTGCGAGTCCGCGACCTTCTCTTGTTTTTCATTGGTGCCGTCGTCATGCGCGGCGCCGGCGCGACTTACAACGACATCATCGATCGCGGGATCGATGCGAAGGTAGAGCGCACGAAATGGCGTCCGCTCGCCTCGGGACGGATCAGCGCAACGGCCGCCGCCGCCTTTCTTGCCGCGCAATGTCTTGCCGGACTTGCCGTGCTTTCAAGTTTCAATGGCTTTACGATCCGTTTGGGATTTGCCTCGCTTGGCGTCGTTGGCCTCTATCCTTTCATGAAGCGATTGAGTTCCTGGCCGCAAGCGGTTCTGGGCGCGGCTTTCGCATGGGGTGCCCTGGTTGGCTGGGCGGCAGCCCTCGGATCGCTCGCATCCGCGCCATTCTTGCTTTATCTCGGCGCGGTTTTTTGGACCATCGGCTACGATACGATCTACGCGGTGCAAGACATTGAGGATGATGCGCTTGCGGGCATCGGTTCGACCGCGCGGGCATTTGGCGAGCGCCTTCGTTTAGGGATTGGAGTTCTCTACGCGCTCGCGGTCATCTGCATCGAAGTGGCGCTCCTTGCCGCCCGCGCGGGCTTCCCGGCACAAGGCGGCCTCGTTCTTTTCGCGCTGCACCTCGGCTGGCAGGCGATGCGGATCAACCCCGGAAATGGCGCCCTCGCGTTGCGCTTGTTTCGCTCAAACAGAGACGCAGGGCTTATGCTTTTCGCTGGTCTCGCGGCGGACATCTTTCTCGCGCCGAACTGATGTCTTGCTCGGCGCCCAAAGCAGAAAACGCCGCGCGGAACCTTCTGTGGAGTTTGGCATTCCTTCCGGCGTAAGTCCTTACCGCAAGGGCCCACAATTTTCCGGAGAACGCACATGCTGAGATTGGCCCTCATCTTTCTCTTGATATCTGTTGTCGCCGGTGTCCTTGGGTTCACCGGCATATCGGCGGCTACCGGCGGGATCGCGCGCATACTTTTCCTAATTTTCATTATTGGGTTTATCGTTTTCCTTGTGCTTGGCCTGCTGGGTGGCGAGACGATTTTCTAGGGACTCGGAATTTGCCCTCTTGGAACCATGGGCTTAAGGACTCTTGACTTGAAACGAGACGGTGGAGTGTTCTGCGCTTATTCGGCCGCGCGAGTGTGATGCACTCCAATCCAACTGTCCAAATCGCGCGCGGCCCGCGCGGCGATCGCGGCTTTACGACTCAAGGCTTTTTCTCCGTCTCGTGAGGTCTTGCTGCTGGGCAGGTTCTTGGCAAGTGGCGGGAAAAGCCCAAAATTAATATTCATCGGCTGAAACGAAGGCGGACCGGCGTCGATGATTTCGATGTGGCCGCCGGTGATATGGTTGATGAGAGCGCCGAGCGCGGTCGTCGGCGGGAGCGGCGCGAAAGCCTCGCCCTGGCGTTCGGCCGCCGCCATACGGCCCGCGGCAAGCCCGATCGCCGCGCTTTCGACATAGCCTTCGCAGCCAGTGATCTGGCCGGCGAACCGCAACCTCGGATCGACCCGAAGCCGCAAGGCGCCATCGAGCAATTTGGGCGAATTCAAAAAAGTATTGCGGTGGATTCCGCCGAGGCGGGCAAAGGATGCATTTTCGAGGCCCGGAATGGTGCGGAAAATGTCGACCTGCGTGTGATGTTTGAGCTTTGTCTGGAAGCCGACCATATTATAGAGCGTGCCGAGCGCGTTGTCCTGCCGCAGTTGCACGACCGCATAAGGCTTTGCGCCGCCCGCATGCGGATTGGTCAAGCCAAACGGCTTCATCGGTCCGTGTCTTAGAGTCTCGCGTCCCCGCGCTGCCATGATTTCGATAGGCAGACAGCCATTGAAATAGGGCGTGTCTTCTTCCGCGAGCGCGTGGGGCAAGGCTCGATCGGCGTCTATGAGAATGTCCACGAAGGCAAAATATTGATCTCGCGTCAGCGGGCAATTGATGTAATCGGCGCCGCTGCCGGCGGGCCCCGCTTTGTCGTAGCGCGACTGGAACCACGCCTTCTCCATGTCGATCGACTCGCGGTGCACGACCGGAGCGATCGCATCGAAAAAGGCAAGATCGCGCTCGCCTGTCAGCGCGCCGATCGCCGCGGCAAGGGAGGGGGATGTCAGTGGTCCGCTCGCAATGATCACATTGTCCCAGGCTTTTGGCGGCAGACCGTCGATTTCCTCGCGAACAGCTGTAACGAGCGCATGTCCGCATACCGCCTCCGTGACCGCCGCGGAAAATTGGCCGCGGTCCACCGCGAGCGCACCTCCAGCGGGCAGCTTATGCGCATCGGCGGCGGCCAGTATGAGAGAGTCGAGGCACCGCATTTCACGATGCAAAATGCCAATCGCGCTCGTTTGCGGATCGTCGGCGCGAAACGAATTCGAACAGACGAGCTCGGCGAGGTCTCCCGTCTGATGCGCAGGTGTCTTGCGCAACGGCCGCATCTCGTGCAGCACGACGGGGACGTTTTGCCGCGCGATTTGCCAGGCCGCCTCGCTGCCGGCAAGGCCGCCGCCGATCACGTGGATGGGAGCCAGCCCATGGATGGGGGCGAGCGGTCTTGGATTGGGCATGGTGCCTTAATGGTTATCCGTATTCAGCCACCATGCAAGGATGAGCGCGGCTCCGGTAACCGTCGCGAGGACGCTAGCGGCCTTGTAGAAGCCAAGCGAGGCAGAAATCTCGAACCAATGGTTCCACATGCGAATGACGCTCGCGAGCATCAAAAGCGTACAAGAAATAAAAAGCAAACTTAAAGGGCTATAGATCTTAATAAATATTGCTTTGATAAAAATTAAAATATCATTGCTCTCAAATGATCTCGCGTTAGTCCAAGTTACAATGTTGTCGTGTATCTTGAGAGTTTCGGCTTTTACGGCGGAGCGTGCGTTCTTTCGTGTCATAAAGATCTCCCCAATACCGGAATATTCGGGTGCACGATTAGGTCTGTAGGATGACGCTGTAACGCTTAAGTTATTCTTACCGTGCGGATACAAAACAAATTATTGCTGCAGAAGTTCCTTGTCTCACTAAGAGGCAGGTTCGAAACGGGTTCTGTGGCTGAAGACCTCATGATTCCAAGGTGATTGCTGATTCGCACTTTGGCGCTTTCGTGTGGATCCTTGCCACGCGCGGGAAGTATTGCCGCAACGCGTCACGATACCAGAGCGATGTCACCGGCAAGGAATGGGCGTGATCGAACTGCGTCTTCCGGGGCCGAGGACGAGAGAACCCGCGAGGCTGGCTGTCGCGCGAGATCATAAACGCGAACGTCTATGTGCTGCGTTCTGGCTGCCCTTGGCCGCTTATACCAACGCTCGAAGAGAATGACCCGTCCCTTCTGC
>DATBQJ010000132.1:0-2279 GCA_036560885.1 Methylocella sp. | reverse complement strand
GAAAAGCTCCCGGTGTCGGTCCAACTACTTGCATTGAAGCTGTGCAGGCCACCGGCCGCGATACGTCGGGCATCCGCCAGGAAATTTGAAGCGAATATTGCGTATGCTTCACTTGTCTCGCGAGATGAGGGGGACACCGCTTGCCCGCAGCTAGTAGGTTTTTTTATTCTCATATTTTCACCCAGTTCGATCAAGGCACCAAAAGGTGACGCTCCACGCCACCACAAACTTTGTGTTGAGGTCTGGTGAGGTCTTCGCCGGAATGACGGTGGGACGCAATTCCTCACGTGAAAGTCTCGGGGAGATTGGCGCAAAGACCTGAAATGGCCGGGCTTGAGCATCGGCGCTGTTATGTAGCGCTATAAAATCCGTACGAACGTCATCCCGGCGGAGGCCGGAATCCGTCCGGGCCCAAGTTCAGGATGAACTGATCGTTGGGTCGATCCCCGCCTACGCGGGGATGACGGTGGTGAATGCCGGGACCCAGGGACCGAATACCGCTCTGGTTCCGGGTCTCGCAAAGGCCTTGCCCAGGATGACTATTCTTTACTCCCGTCATGGCCGCGAAGGCGGCCATCCACGCGAGTGTGACTGGGATGATAGAGTGCGGGCCGTGATAAGGGCCTTGCGGGCCTGTATGTGCGAGCGCGCCGCCTCCGGGGCCCCGAGCGAAATTTGGCAACATTTGTCGTGTCAAACCGTTGAAGTAACGGCAGAGAATTTGCAGTTTAGACGTTGCATTTTGTTAAGGTGCGGGGCGATTGCCCCATGTTAGGCTGGGCCTAATGGCTGACCCTAGAGACACGGAAACCGATTCCGCGCTGTCGCGATCTTTCGCCCGCAAGGTTCGCCTCAGCACGCTTGCGCTGGTGTTCGAACGGCTCTGGCCGCGGCTGTGGCTGCTGATCGGCCTGGTACTGCTTTTTGTTTTGCTCTCGTTCGCCGGGATCTGGCCCTATCTCGACGCGCCTGTCCATAAAGCGCTGCTCGCGGTCTTTGCGTTGGCCGCCGTTGCGGCGGGCGTCTACGCGTCGCGCATCCCGTGGCCCACACGCGACGATGCCATCCGGAGGATCGAGCGGCGTTCGGGCATTCCGCATCGCCCGGCAACATCTTACGAGGATACTCTGTCCTCGGGCACTTCGAGCGCTGCAACCAGCGCGCTCTGGCAGGCTCACCGCGAGCGTCTCGCGCGCGCCATCGCGCGGTTGCGTGTCGGCAATCCCCGACCACGGACGGACCGGTTCGATCCGCTGGCGCTGCGCGGACTTGCGATCCTCCTGCTCATACCTGCGGCTCTGCTCGCGACGGGCAGCCTCGGCGACAGGCTCGCCGCCGCGTTCCGATTTGGCGTCAGCGGCGCCGGTACTCCGACGCGTGTCGACGCGTGGGTTGCGCCGCCGCCTTATACGGCGTTGCCGCCAATTCTCCTGACTGACGGGGCGCAGCAAGCGACCGCCGACAGCGGCGAGCAGAAAACCTTTTTCGAAATTCCCGACCATAGCTTGTTGACGCTGAGAGGCGTCGGCTTCGGCTCGTCCGGCGTGTCGCTGGAAGTGCTGAGCGACGGCGCGCCCGAGGCGGTTACGATCAAGCCCGACAAACCGAAGAGCGGGGACACGTCGAACGTCTCGGAGGTGCGCTACGAAGTTCGCAAGTCATCGCGCGTTCGAGCATTGTCCGGTTCGCGTGAACTTGGGCAGTGGACGTTCGACGTCATCCCCGATGAACTGCCGAAAATTGCGCTCTCGAAACAGATCAGCGGCACGCCGCGCGGCTCGATGCGCGTTTCCTACAAAGCCGAAGACGACTACGGCGTCGCTAGCGCCGAGGTCAAAGTTGAGCAGGTGCCACCGAAGCCGGGCGATCCGACCAAGTCCTGGGCGCAGCCGCCGCCGCTCGCCGGTCCGCGCCTGCCGTTGGAACGGCCGCCGGTACTGACACTCAGAATTCCGCGCCCTGGCGCCAAGAAGGTCGATACTTCGACACTTCTCGAGATCGGCGAGCATCCCTGGGCCGGGCAGCGCGTCAAACTCTGGCTCGAAGCGACCGACGTCGGCGGACAGGTAGGACGCAGCAAGCCAATTGAAATCATACTCCCGGCACGGCACTTCAAGAATCCGCTGGCGCGGGCGCTGATCGAACAGCGGCGCAAGCTCGCGGAAGATTCGCGCAATCAGCCGATGGTCGTCCGGGCGCTCGATGCGCTGACGATGGAACCGGAGGGCTTCATCAACGACACGTCGGTCTATCTGGGCCTGCGCGCGATCTATCATCGC
>DATBQJ010000131.1:0-24874 GCA_036560885.1 Methylocella sp. | reverse complement strand
CGACATCGCCAATGCGAATGAAATTCCAAAAAAATTTCTCGACACGATTCTCGGCGAACTGCGCAACGCCGGCCTCGTGTTTTCCAAAAAGGGCAAGGGCGGCGGCTACTCATTGGCTAGGCCCGCGCATGACATCAAGGTCGGCCATATCGTGCGCGTGCTCGATGGGCCGCTCGCTCCGATTGCTTGCGCAAGCAAGAATTCCTACCGGCGCTGCGAGGATTGTGCCGACGAGCACAATTGCTGTGTCCGTCTCATCATGCTCGAAGCCCGCAACGCGATCGCGACCGTGCTCGACAATCGCACGCTAGCCGAGATGCGCGCGCTGGCCGGCAAGGACGAAGAAAATCTGTTACATTGCACTTGAGTTTCAAAGCACTTGAGGTTGAAAATCCCGGCGGAACGGGGAAGCCCGCCCGGCGCGCCGCGGGCGGCAAATTTTCACCTCGCTCGATTGATGGTTAGATTAACCCACGCGAACGGTCGCGGCGGCAGCGTCGAGGAGCTGTTCAATCGCTGCGGTGACTGCATCGGGAGGCGCCATTCCATCGACCGTCTTCAGAACCGCGTTTTTCGCATAAAAATCAGCGACAGGCGCTGTCTGCGCACGATAGGCGGCGAGCCGGGTCTTGAACGCCTCCGGAGTGTCGTCGGCGCGCACCGTTTGGCCGCTCGCCAGCGTGTCCTGCGCGCGTTTGGCGATTCGCGCAAGCAGCGCCGCCTCGTCCACCTTGAGTTCGATCACGGCATCGAGATCCAGATTCCTGGCGCTCAGCATATTGGCCAAAACCTCCGCTTGCCGTACCGTGCGCGGAAATCCATCTAGAATAAAGCCAGCTTGGGCGTCCGGCCCCGCGATAGAATCGGCAACGATGCCGACCACCACCTCGTCTGGCACGAGGCCGCCCTTGTCCATGATCGCCTTTGCGGCGCGCCCAGCCGGCGTTGCGGCCTTGACCGCGGCGCGCAGCATGTCTCCGGTGGACAATTGCGGGATATGGTATTTCTCCTTGAGCCGCGCCGACTGGGTGCCTTTTCCGGCGCCGGGCGGTCCAAGAAGGACCAGTCTCATCGGCGTTTCCCCCGCAACTTGGCTTTCTTTATGAGCCCCTCATACTGATGCGCCTGCAGATGGCCCATGATCTGAGCCACCGTATCCATGGTGACGCTGACCACGATGAGGAGAGACGTTCCGCCGAAATAAAACGGCATCCCCGTATAGGTGATTAGCATTTCCGGCAGCAAACAGACGAGGGCCAAATAGGCGGCGCCAATAGCCGTTATACGCGTCAGGATCGTGTCGATATATTGCGCCGTCCGTTCGCCCGGTCTTATCCCCGGCACGAAGCCGCCATGTTTCTTGAGATTATCCGCCGTCTCCACGGGATTGAAGACGATGGCGGTGTAGAAAAAGGCAAAAAAGACGATCAGCCCAACATAGGCGGCCATGTACAGCGGGCGGCCGTGACCGAGATAGGTCGTGATGGTCGCGAGAATTCCGGTGCCGCTCTGGTTCTGCGAAAAATTGGCGATGGTGACGGGCAACAGCAAGAGCGAGGACGCAAAGATCGGCGGGATGACCCCGGAAGTATTCAGCTTCAGCGGCAAAAATGAAGTTTGGCCCTCGTAGATTTTATTGCCTTGCTGACGTTTGGGGTAGGTGATCAGAAGCCGCCGCTGCGCCCGTTCCATGAACACGATGAAGCCGACCACCGCGACCGACATCGCCAGCACCCCGATTATCAGTCCGGTCGAGATCGCGCCCTGGCGGCCGAGTTCCAAGGTATTGACGATGGCCGAGGGAAAAGCCGCCACGATGCCGGCGAAAATAATGAGCGAGGAGCCGTTGCCAATGCCGCGCGAGGTAACCTGCTCACCTAGCCACATCAGGAACATTGTGCCGCCCATCAAGGTCAACACGGTGGAAATGCGGAAGAACATCCCAGGTTCGAGGACAACTCCTGGCTGGCCTTCGAGCCCGACCGCGATGCCATAGGCTTGGAAGGCGGCGAGAACGACCGTCAGATAGCGCGTGTATTGATTGATCACCTTGCGTCCGGACTCGCCCTCTTTCTTCAAAGCCTCCAATGTCGGAAAGACCGACGTCAGCATCTGGATAATGATCGAGGCGGAGATGTAGGGCATGATGTTCAACGCGAAGATCGCCATGCGCTGGACCGCGCCGCCGGCGAACATATTGAACAGTTCAAGAACGCCCTGCCGGTTGCCGGTAAAGCTCTTTTCAAAAACCGCAGGGTCGATGCCAGGCAAGGGGATGTAGGTCCCCAGCCGGTAGATGACCAACGCCGCGAGCGTGAACAAAATGCGCTTTTTGAGTTCTTCGGCCTTGCCGAACGCACTCCAATTGATATTCGCCGCGAGCTGCTCCGCCGCCGATACCATTTACTGCTCCCTTGGCACGCGAGGTGCCAGAACGTTTCTTACCATTTGACTTCCAGGGCAATCGGAAAGTTCCAAATCACTTTCAAGTGTCAACCGTTGCCGCGGCCAAGACTATTGCCGCACCGCGTTTTGCGGCAAGCGCATTTCCGGCCCCCAGCCGACGCGGGCCTCGCGTCTTAGCGGCGAACCTATGGCCCGGCCGCCGGAGCCGCGGTTTCTTGCTTTAACAAAACGATCGACCCGCCGGCACCCTCGATCGCTGCAAGCGCGCTCTTCGACGCCGCCGCGACCTCGAAGACGAGCTTTGCCGCAAGCGCGCCTTTGCCCAGGATCTTGACGCCATCACGCGGTTTGGCGCAGACACCGGCGCTGATCAATGCCTCGACCGTCACCGGGGCCGCCGCATCGAGCTTGCCCGCATCCACCGCGGCCTGAACGCGGCCGAGATTGACTTCATTATAGCGGATCGAAAAGGGGTTCCAGAAGCCGCGCTTCGGCAGCCGCCGGTGCAGCGGCATCTGCCCCCCCTCAAAACCCTTGATCGCGACGCCGGTTCGCGCTTTCTGTCCCTTGACGCCGCGTCCGCACGTCTTCCCCTTTCCAGACCCGATTCCGCGCCCTACACGCATGCGCGGCTTCAACGCCCCGGCATTATCGGTTATCTCATTGAGCTTCATCGTCTTGTCCCCGCTGCGTCCGCTGCATCGACGATGCGAACGAGATGCGCCACTTTTGCAATCATGCCGCGCACGGCGGCAGTGTCTTCCAGCGAGGACCGCCGGCCGATCCTGTTCAGACCAAGCCCGATCAGCGTCGCTCGCTGCTTCGCGGGACGCCCGATCGGGCTCTTGATCTGTTCCACGATGACCCGGGCCGCGGAATTTGCCGTCATGGTTTATTCCTTACGCTTCGCTGGCTGCTTCCGTCTCGCCACCCTGGCGGCGTGCCTGGAGGGTGGAGACCTTGAGGTTGCGGCGCGCCGCGACCGCGCGGGGCGAGTCCTCTCGCCGTAAGGCATCGAAGGTCGCGCGCACCATATTATAGGGGTTCGACGATCCTTGCGACTTGGCGACAACATCGTGCATGCCGAGAGTTTCGAATATGGCGCGCATCGGACCCCCGGCGATGATGCCGGTTCCGGCCGGCGCCGCGCGCAGTACCACGCGCCCCGCCCCGTGCCGGCCATTGACATCGTGATGCAAGGTGCGGCCCTCCCGCAGCGGCACCCGGATAAGTGAGCGCTTCGCGGCATCGGTTGCCTTGCGGATGGCCTCGGGAACTTCGCGGGCCTTGCCGTGGCCGAAGCCCGCCCGGCCCTTCTGGTCGCCGACGACCACGAGTGCGGCAAAGCCGAATCTGCGTCCGCCCTTCACCACCTTGGCGACGCGATTGATATGGACCAAACGATCCATGAATTCGCTGTCGCGATCCTCGCGATCGCGGCCCCGGCCGCCTTCCCCGTCACGCGCCATGAATTGAGTCCATTTTTCCTATCCGTCCCGTATTTGTTGCGCCGCGCGCAAACACCTGATTCGCCACCCGCGTTAGAATTTGAGTCCGCCCTCGCGGGCACCTTCCGCCAGTGCCTTGACCCGCCCGTGATACATATAGGCACCGCGGTCGAACACGACTTCGCTTATTCCAGCCTGCACCGCGCGGCCAGCGATCTGCTGGCCTATGATCTTCGCCGATTCCACCGTCGCCCCAGTCTTCAAACCTTCCCGGTTGGCTTTTTCGAGGGACGACGCGGCGGCGAGCGTCCGGCCCAACCGATCGTCGACGATCTGGCAATAAATCTGCTTCGAAGAGCGGAAGACCGTCAGCCGCGGTTTGCCATAGGCATGAGCCCGGAGCGAACGCCGGACACGCGCCCTGCGACGGGCCGCCGCCGTATTGTCTTTTGCCATGCGCCTAAATCCTTGCGTTCGTCTCTTCTACTTCTTCTTGCCTTCCTTGCGGAAGATAAATTCGCCAACATATTTGACGCCCTTGCCCTTATAGGGTTCGGGCGGGCGCAAGGCACGGATTTCCGCAGCTGTTTGGCCTACCAGGCGCTTGTCGATGCCAGTGATCGAAATTTCCGTCGGCTTTGGCACCGCAATTGCGGTTCCCGCCGGAATCGGGAACGTCACGTCGTGGCTATAGCCAAGCGAAAGACGAACACTTTTGTCTGCGGCCACTGCCTTATAGCCGACTCCGGTGATTTCGAGTTTGCGTTCGAAACCTTTGGAGACTCCGGTCACGAGATTGTTGACTGTTGACCGCGCCGTGCCCCACATCGCCCGTGCCCGTGTGCTGTCATTGCGCGGCGTGACCACGATTTTGCCCTCCGTCAAAACAACGCTCACATCATCCGGCGCGGTGAAAGATAGCTCTCCCTTGCCGCCCTTCACCGTAATGGACTGGCCGTCCACCTTGGCCGTTACGCCGGCCGGGATAACTACCGGCTTTTTTCCGATCCGCGACATGCTTGGGTTCCCTTGTTCGTCCGGTTAGAAGACCTTACAGAGGACTTCGCCGCCGACATTGGCCTCGCGCGCGGCATGGTCGGCCATGACGCCCTTGGGGGTTGAAACAATCGTAATTCCCAAGCCGTTCGCAACGCGCGGCATCGCGTCGACGGCGGCATAAACGCGCCGCCCTGGCTTCGATACCCGCTCGATCTCGCGAATTACCGGGGCGCCATCGGAATATTTCAGTTCGATTTCGAACTCGGTGCGGCCATTGCCATATTCGGTGGTGGAATAGCCGCGAATATAGCCCTCCGATTGCAGGACGTCGAGCACATGCGCGCGCAGCCGCGATCCTGGCGTCTGCACTTTGCCCTTGCGGCGCATCTGGGCATTGCGGATGCGGGTTAGCATATCGCCCAACGGATCGTTCATCGCCATGATCCGCCCTCCTACCAGCTCGATTTCACGAGCCCGGGGATCAGGCCCTTGGAGCCCAATTCCCGCAGCGCGATGCGCGACATCTTCAGCTTGCCGGTAAAGCCGCGCGGCCGCCCGCTCACCTCGCAGCGGTTGCGTATCCGCGAAGCGGCGGAGTTGCGCGGCAGTTTGGCGAGTTTTAGGCGCGCGGCGAAGCGCTCCTCCATGGTCAGGGCCTCGTTATTCGCGATAGTCTTCAAGCGGCGGCGGCGGCCAGCGTATTGCTTGACCAGTTTGATGCGGTGGTTGTTTTTCTCGATCGAACTTTTCTTCGCCATGAACCTCTGCCTCTAGTTTCCGCGTTTGAAACCTGTTCGTTTCACTGCCGGAACGGGAAGTTGAAGGCACGCAACAACGCGCGTGCCTCGTCGTCGGATTTTGCTGTCGTGCAAACAATCACGTCGAGACCCAAAACGCTTTCGGCCTTGTCGTAGTCTATCTCCGGGAACACGATATGTTCCTTGATTCCCAGCGCGTAATTGCCATGGCCATCGAAACTCTTTGGGTTGAGGCCGCGAAAATCCCGGATCCGGGGCAGCGCGATCGTTACCAGCCGGTCGAGGAATTCATACATGCGCGTCTTGCGCAAGGTGACCTTGGCTCCGATCGGCATGTTTTCGCGCACCTTATACGTTGCGATCGCCTTGCGGGCACGCGTGACGACCGCCTTCTGGCCGGCAATCAAGCCAAGATCAGCTGCCGCGAAAGTGACCTTCTTGGTGTCGTTGACCGCTTCGCCGACGCCCATGTTGAGGACGATCTTCTCGATGGCCGGTACCGCGAAGCGGTTCTTGTAACCAAATTCCGCGACAAGCCTCGGCCGCACGGTCTCTTCGTAATGTTTTTTGAGTCTCGGCACGTAATCCTTGGGCGGGGCAAGCGCTTCCGCGGTGGCCGCGGGCCGCGCGTCTCCCTTGCTCTCGGGGGTTGATTTCTTCGCTTTGGCGTCGGCCTTTGGCGCACCCTTGGCTTGGTCCTTGGCGGCGTCCTTGCCAGTGCCCTTGGCTCCGCCCTTGCCGGTTTTCGACTCAGCCATCGATCAATTCTCCGGAGCGCTTCGCGAAACGAACCTTGCGGCCGTCCGTCAAAATCTTGAATCCCACCCGCGTTGGCTTGCCATTCTTGGGGTCGGCAATCGCCAGATTCGAGAGATGGATCGGGGCTTCCTTGGCGATAATCCCCCCTTCCGTCTTGGCGGTTTGCTTTTGGTGCCGTTTAACCGTGTTTACCCCGCGCACGATCGCGCGCTCCTCCTTAGGCTGAACCCGCACAACCTCGCCGGAACGGCCTTTGTCGCGCCCAGCCAGGACAACGACCCTGTCGCCCTTTTTGATTTTTGCCGCCATCACAACACCTCAGGCGCGAGCGAGATGATCTTCATCTGGTTTTTGGCGCGCAATTCGCGCGGAACCGGCCCGAAAATGCGAGTGCCGACCGGCTCCGCCTGATTGTTGATCAACACCGCCGCGTTGGAATCGAACCGGATGATCGACCCGTCGGCGCGCTTGATGTCCTTTGCGGTGCGCACGACCACCGCTTTCATCACGTCGCCCTTTTTGACGCGCCCGCGCGGTATCGCTTCCTTGATCGAGACGACGATGATGTCGCCGACGCCGGCGTATTTCCGCTTCGAACCGCCGAGCACCTTGATGCACATTACCCGCCGCGCGCCGGAGTTATCGGCAACGTCGAGGTTGGTTTGCATCTGAATCATCGTTTTGTACCTTTCTTCCCAGACCGCTGTCCGGCGGCACGCGGCAACCGGACTTAGCCCGTTGGAGGTTTTCGCCTCCCCACCGATTAATCCATCATTTCGCCGCCGCGCCGGCGACGGTCCAGCGCTTCAGTTTCGAGATGGGCCTCGTCTCCTCGATCGACACCGTGTCCCCCACTTTGAAAGCGTCCGTCTCGTCATGCGCGTGATAATTCTTCGATCGCCGCACCGTCTTCTTCAATAGCGGATGCGTAAAACGGCGCTCGACCTTGACGACAATCGTCTTTGCTTGCTTGTCGCTCACCACGACACCCTGGAGAATTCGCTTCGGCATGATTACTTGAACCTGTCCTTGCCAAACCCTGTTTGCGGTCCTACTTCGCGCCTTCGTGCCGAATTTCCGCAGAAAGCGACTTGATCCTTGCGATGTCGCGCCGGACAACGCGCACCCGCGCGGTGTTTTCGAGCTGCCCGGTGGCGCGTTGAAAGCGCAAGTTGAATTGCTCTTTCTTGAGATTCAGGAATTCTTGCTCAAGCTGATCCTTGGACATCACCTTGAGATCGGACAACCGCTGTTTATGTTTCATGACCGCACCTCTCTACTCGGCGATCCGCTGGATGAAGCGTGTCTTGACCGGCAGCTTGGCGGCGGCCAGGAGGAGCGCTTCCCGGGCAAGTTCGACGGGAACCCCATCGAGCTCGAACATGATGCGGCCCGGCGCCACCCGGCAGGCCCAGAATTCCGGTGCGCCCTTGCCTTTTCCCATACGAACCTCGGTCGGCTTTTTCGAGACCGGGACATCCGGAAAGATCCGGATCCAGACGCGGCCAGCACGGCGCATATGGCGTGTCAACGCGCGGCGCGCGGCCTCGATTTGGCGGGCGGTAATCCGCTCGGGTTCAAGCGCCTTGAGTCCGAACTGGCCGAAATTCAATTCGAACCCGGCTTTCGAGGCACCGCGAATGCGGCCCTTGAAGGCTTTCCGGAATTTGGTTCGCTTAGGCTGCAACATGATTCAGACTCTCAAAGCTCGCACCCGGCCGTCAGGCAGCATCGCGTTCGCGCCGCCGCCGCTCTCCGCCGCCGCCCGAATGATCCTGTTCGGCCATTTTCTTGTCTTGCGCCATAGGATCGTGTTCGAGAATTTCGCCCTTGAAAATCCAGACCTTGATCCCGCAGGTGCCATAGGCCGTGTGCGCCGTCGCGGTGCCGTAGTCGACATCGGCGCGTAACGTATGCAGCGGCACCCGGCCTTCGCGATACCATTCGAGCCGTGCGATTTCGGCGCCACCGAGGCGGCCCGAGCAGTTGATCCTTATGCCTTCCGCGCCGAGCCTGATCGCCGATTGCACCGCCCGCTTCATGGCGCGGCGGAAGGCGACGCGGCGCTCGAGCTGCTGGGCGATCGAATCGGCAACGAGGACCGCGTCGACCTCTGGCTTGCGCACCTCGACAATATTGATGACGACTTCAGACTCCGTCATCTTCGCGACGGTCTTGCGGATCTTGTCGATATCGGCGCCCTTTTTGCCGATGACGACGCCGGGGCGCGCCGAATGGATTGTCACCCGGCATTTCTTATGCGGCCGCTCGATGACGATCTTCGAAATCGCCGCCTGTTTGAGGCTCTTCATGAGCGTCGCGCGAATGGCCATGTCCTCGTGCAGGAGCTTGCCATATTCGCTCCTGCCCGCGAACCAGCGCGAATCCCAGGTTCGGTTGATGCCGAGCCGCAGGCCGATCGGATTGACTTTTTGTCCCATCGATTTCTCCTTACGCCTGAGAGGCGGCGGCGGCGGCTTCCCGGACGACGATCGTCAGATGCGCAAAAGGCTTGCGAAGGCGCCCGGCGCGGCCTCGCGCGCGTGGACTGAAGCGCTTCAGGACCATCGCGTTGCCGACATAGGCCGCGGCGACGACGAGATCGTCGACGTCGAGATTGTGGTTGTTCTCGGCGTTGGCGATCGCGCTCTCGAGGGTCTTCTTAACATCGAAGGCGCTGCGCTTGCGGGAAAACTCGAGATCGGCGAGCGCCTTCTCGACCTTCTTGCCGCGGATCAGCTGCGCCAAAAGATTCAACTTCTGCGGGCTGACCCGCAACATCCTGGCGACCGCCATGGCTTCATTGTCCTTCAGCGCGCGCGGCGCTTTCTCCTTGCCCATAACCGGTCTCTCTCAGCCTCGTTTGGCTTTTTTGTCCCCCGCGTGACCGTGAAAGGTCCGCGTCGGCGAAAACTCACCGAATTTATGGCCGATCATGTCTTCCGTCACGGAGACCGGCACATGCTTGTGGCCGTTATAGACTCCAAACGTGAGCCCAACGAATTGCGGCAATATGGTCGACCGGCGGCTCCATATCTTGATGATTTCGGAGCGGCCTGAATTGCGCGAGTTCTCCGCCTTCTTGAGCAGATAGCCATCGACGAACGGGCCTTTCCAGATTGAGCGCGCCATGATCAGCCCTTCTTCTTGCTCTTGTGACGCGAGGTCACGATGAATTTGGCCGTGGCTTTGCTGGTCCGGGTTTTTTTGCCCTTCGTCGGCTTGCCCCAGGGGGTCACAGGGTGGCGGCCTCCCGAGGTCCGGCCTTCGCCGCCGCCGTGCGGATGATCGACGGGATTCATTGTCACCCCGCGATTGTGCGGCCTCTGCCCGAGCCAGCGGCTGCGCCCAGCCTTGCCGTGTGAAATATTCATGTGATCGGGGTTGGATACCGCGCCGATGGTTGCGAAACATTGGCCGTGGATCAGCCGCTGCTCGCCGGAGTTAAGGCGGACGATGACATACCCCTCGTCGCGTCCCACGACCTGGGCATAAGTGCCGGCCGAACGCGCCATGGCGGCGCCCTTGCCGATCTTCATCTCGATATTATGAACGATCGTGCCGACCGGCATATTGGCAAGCGGCATCGCATTGCCCGGCTTCACGTCGGCCTGCGCGCTGGATATCACCTCGTCGCCGGGGCCGAGCCGCTGCGGCGCGACGATGTAGGAAAGTTCGCCGTCGGCATAGCGTATCAGCGCGATAAACGACGTCCGATTCGGATCATATTCGATCCGCTCGACTTTGGCGGGAATATCGAGCTTGCGCCGCTTGAAGTCCACGATCCGGTAACTCTGCTTGTGACCGCCGCCGCGAAAACGCACGGTGATACGGCCATTGTTGTTGCGGCCGCCGGCCGAAGGCTTCCCCACCGTCAGCTGCTTCAGCGGTTTGCCCTTGTGGAGACCGGAGCGATCGACGATGACGAGCTGGCGAAGGCTAGGGGTGACCGGTTTGAATGTCTTCAGTGCCATTGGCGCATTCCTCAAAGTCAAAGTCTCAAAGCCCGGTCGTCACATCGATCTTTTGACCCTCGGCGAGGGTCACGACCGCCTTCTTCAAATCGGACCGGACGCCGCGGGTGCCCTTGAACATTTTTCGCTTGCCCTTGCGGATGAGCGTATTGACCGCTTCCACCTTGACATCGAAGAGATGCTCGACCGCCGCCTTGATCTCCGGTTTCGTCGCATTTTTACGAACCTTGAAGATGACCTGATTTGCTTCCGACGCCAGCGTCGCCTTTTCGGTAATGACCGGGGCGACGATCACGTCGTAATGATGCGCATCGTGCACGAGTTTGGCCGGACTCATTTGAAACGCGCCTCCAAGGCATCGATCGCCGCTTTGGTCAGGACAAGCTTTTCGCGCCGCAGAATGTCGTAAACATTGATGCCCTGCGCCGGGAGGACGTCGATTTGCGGAATGTTGCGCGCGGCAAGGCGAAAATTTGCCTCGATCTCCTCGCCGCCGACGATCAAGGCGTTGGTGAGTCCGAGCTTGGCGAAACTGGCCTTTAAGGATTTGGTCTTGGCGTCCGCGGCGCTTGCGTCCGGCCACACGATAATCCCGCCATCCAGGGCTTTGGCGGAAAGCGCATGTTTGAGGGCGAGCGCGCGCAGCTTTTTAGGCAGATCATGCGCATGCGAGCGCACGACAGGGCCGAACGCGCGTCCGCCGCCGCGAAATTGCGGTACCCGCGCCGATCCGTGCCGCGCCGATCCGGTCCCCTTCTGCTTGTACAATTTCTTGCCGGTGCGCCAAATGTCGGCACGGCCAAGCGTCCGATGAGTTCCTGCGCGGCGTTTGGCGAGCTGATAGCGGACCATTCGCGCGATCAAATCTTGGCGCGGAACGAGTCCGAATATCGCATCATCGAGGTCGATCGAACCGGCGGCCTCGCCGTTGAGGGAGGTGATATCGATCTTCATGCGCTGGCCTCCGCCGCGTCTCGGGCCGCGCCGCTTGGATCGGCATCTGCCATGCAGTATTTGCCGGGCTTCGGCGCCGCTTCCGGAAGCGCCTTTTTCACCGCGTCGCGCACGTAAATCCAGCCTCCGGAGGTTCCGGGCACCGCGCCTGCGACGAGAATAAGTCCACGCTCGATGTCGAGTTCGACAATGCGCAGGTTCAAGACCGTCACCCTTTCGGCGCCAAGGTGACCGGCCATTTTTTTGTTCTTGAAGGTCTTGCCCGGGTCCTGCCTACCACCCGTCGAACCATGCGACCGGTGCGAGATCGAGACGCCGTGCGTCGCCCGCAAGCCGCCGAAATTCCACCGCTTCATCGCGCCGGCAAAGCCCTTGCCGATGCTCGTCCCGGTCACATCAACGAATTGACCAACGACGAAATGATCCGCCGTGATTCCGGCGCCGACCGGAAGCAACGCGTCTTCATCGACGCGGAATTCGGCCAGCTTCATTTTGGGCTCGACCTTGGCGACCGCGAAATGGCCACGCTCGGCTTTCGATACATTCTTGACCTTGGCGCGGCCGATACCGAGCTGGAGCGCGGTATAGCCGTTGCGCTCCTTGGTCCGATGCGCCACGACCTGACAGCCATCGAGCTTCAACACCGTGACCGGCACGTGTTCGCCCGCACCGTTGAAGACGCGGGTCATGCCGAGCTTTTGCGCGATGACACCTGAGCGCATTTTTTTATTTCCTCATCAACTTCGCATGGCGAAGTGCCGCGCGACGTTCATCTCAAGTCAGAAAGACCAGCATTCGCTAAAGCTTGATCTCCACATCGACGCCCGCGGCCAGGTCGAGCTTCATCAAGGCGTCAACCGTCTGCGGCGTCGGATCGACAATGTCGAGAACCCTTTTGTGCGTTCTAATCTCGAACTGTTCGCGCGATTTCTTATCGACATGCGGCGAACGATTGACGGTGAATTTCTCGATCTTCGTTGGCAGCGGAATGGGGCCCCGCACCTGGGCTCCCGTCCGCTTCGCCGTCGAGACGATATCCTTCGTCGAGGAATCAAGGATTCGATGATCGAATGCCTTGAGACGAATGCGAATATTCTGGCCGTTCATCGCATGAAATCCCTGCCTGCCGGCCGCGCTCTCGGCCCCAATCGCCAACCCCAATTCTTGTTCACCGGCATGCCGCGCCCGCCTTATTCCTTAATCGAGGCGACGACGCCGGCGCCGACGGTGCGGCCGCCTTCGCGGATGGCGAAGCGCAGCTTTTCCTCCATGGCGATCGGAACGATCAACTCGACATCCATCGTCACATTGTCGCCGGGCATCACCATTTCGGTGCCTTCCGGTAAGGTCACTACTCCGGTCACGTCGGTGGTGCGGAAATAAAACTGCGGCCGGTAGTCGGTGAAGAATGGGGTATGACGGCCGCCCTCGTCCTTGGTTAGGACATAGGCTTCCGCTTTAAACTTCGTGTGCGGCTTCACCGAACCTGGCTTGCACAATACCTGGCCGCGCTCGACGTCCTCGCGCTTGGTGCCGCGCAAAAGCGCGCCGATATTGTCACCTGCCTGACCCTGATCGAGGAGCTTGCGGAACATCTCGACGCCGGTCACCACCGTCTTTGCCGTCGGCCGCAGGCCAACGATCTCAACCTCCTCGCCGACTTTGACGGCTCCGCGCTCGACCCTGCCCGTCGCGACGGTGCCGCGGCCGGAAATCGAGAACACGTCCTCGACCGGCATTAGGAACGGCTGATCGACCGGACGCTCGGGTTGCGGAATATAGGCATCCACCGCATCCATCAGCTTCAACACCGAATCGTGCCCAATCTCCGGATTGCGGCCCTCGAGCGCGCATAAGGCCGAACCTTGGACGACCGGAATATCATCGCCGGGAAAATCGTATTTCGACAAAAGCTCGCGAACCTCGAGCTCGACGAGCTCTAGCAGCTCGGGGTCATCGACCATGTCGACCTTGTTCATGTACACAACCAGCGCCGGCACACCGACCTGGCGGGCCAACAAAATATGCTCGCGGGTTTGCGGCATCGGGCCGTCCGCCGCCGAGACCACCAAAATCGCTCCGTCCATCTGCGCCGCGCCGGTAATCATGTTTTTGATGTAGTCGGCATGGCCGGGACAATCGACATGGGCGTAATGCCTATTCTTGGTCTCGTATTCGACATGTGCCGTCGAGATCGTAATCCCGCGCGCTTTCTCCTCCGGCGCCTTGTCGATTTGATCGTAGGAGGTGTAGGTCGCGCCCCCCGTCTCGGCCAAGACCTTGGTGATCGCCGCGGTGAGCGACGTCTTGCCATGGTCGACGTGACCGATTGTCCCGATATTGCAATGCGGCTTTGTCCGCTGGAATTTTTCCTTGCCCATCGTCCGGCTCCTCTAGGATTTTCTCACGTGCTGCCTCAGGGGATCAGGCATATTTGGCCTGAATCTTCCCGGCTTCGCCTGCCGGGACCTGCTCATAATGATCGAATTGCATCGAGTAATTGGCGCGGCCCTGGCTGAAGGATCGCAGCTGATTGACATAGCCAAACATATTGGCGAGCGGCACCATCGCATTGATGACGACCGCGTTGCCACGCATGTCCTGCCCCTGGACCTGCCCGCGCCTGCCGAGAAGGTCACCCATCACCGAGCCCGTGTAATCTTCGGGTGTGGTGACCTCGACCTTCATGATCGGCTCGAGCAGGACTGAGCCGCCTTTTCGCAGCGCCTCTCGAAACGCCGCACGTGCGGCGATCTCGAACGCGAGGACCGACGAATCGACGTCGTGATAGGCGCCATCGACCAATGTGGCCTTGACGTCGACAACCGGGAAGCCGGCGAGAATGCCAGATCCCATGACGCTGTTAATACCCTTTTCGACGCCAGGAATAAATTCCTTGGGTACGGTACCGCCGATGATTTGGCTCTCGAAGTTCGAGCCCTTTCCCGCCTCGTTCGGCTCGAAGATAATCTTGACCCGGGCGAACTGGCCGGAACCGCCAGTCTGCTTCTTGTGAACGTAATCGATCACCTCGCGCCGCGTCAGTTTCTCGCGATAGGCGACCTGCGGCGCGCCGATATTGGCGTCGACTTTATAGGTGCGGCGCAGGATGTCGACCTTGATGTCGAGATGGAGCTCGCCCATCCCCTTCAGGATGGTTTGCCCGGATTCCGGATCGGTCGAAACCCGGAAGGATGGATCTTCCGCGGCAAGCTTGGCTAGGGCGACGCCGAGCTTTTCCTGATCGGCCTTGGATTTCGGTTCGATCGCGATCTCGATCACCGGTTCTGGGAATTCCATGCGCTCTAGGATCACCGGCTTGTTGAGCTCGCAGAGCGTGTCTCCTGTTCTTGTATCCTTCAGGCCGGCCAGCGCGACAATATCGCCAGAATAGGCTTCCTTGATATCCTCGCGGTTATTCGCGTGCATGAGAAGCATGCGCCCCACCCGCTCCTTCTTACCCTTTGTCGAGTTCAACACGGTGGTGCCAGACTCGACAAAGCCGGAATAGACCCGCCCGAAAGTTATTGTGCCGACAAAGGGATCATCCATGATCTTGAAGGCAAGCATCGAAAAAGGGTCTTCGTCGCGCGGCAAGCGGACCACATCGGCGCCGCTGTCCATGTCGATGCCCTTGATCGCCGTGCGGTCGAGCGGCGAAGGGAGAAAATCGACAACGGCGTCGAGCAACGGCTGTACACCCTTGTTCTTGAATGCCGCGCCGCACAGAATTGGGATGAAGGCGATGTCATGGACCGCTTTGCGCAAAAGGCGCCTCAAGGTCGCGGCGTCGGGTTCCTGCCCATCGAGATAGGCGGCCATGACAGCGTCGTCGAGTTCGACCGCCGCCTCGACGAGAATATGCCTGTATTCCGCCGCCTTGGCTTGTAAATGCTGCGGGATATCCATGTCGGCATATTTTGCTCCGAGCGCCTCGTCTTCCCAAACCACGGCTTTCATCCGCACGAGATCGATGATGCCTTTGAAATCGGCTTCCGACCCAAGCGGCAATTGAATGCAGACCGGGCGGCTGCCGACCTTGGTTTTGATTTCATCGACGCAGCGATCGAAATCGGCGCCGGTCTTGTCCATTTTGTTGACAAAGACGATGCGCGGCACACTGTATTTCTCGGCTTGCCGCCAGACGGTCTCGGTTTGCGGCTCCACCCCCTGGTTGGCGTCAAGGACACAGACCGCGCCGTCAAGCACCCGGAGCGAGCGCTCGACCTCGATCGTGAAATCGACATGGCCAGGCGTATCGATGATGTTGAGACGCTTGCCGTTCCAATGCGTCGTCGTCGCGGCCGACGTGATCGTGATGCCGCGTTCCTGCTCCTGTTCCATCCAATCCATGGTGGCCGCGCCGTCATGGACCTCGCCAATCTTATGCGATTTGCCGGAATAATAGAGGATTCGCTCCGTTGTCGTCGTCTTGCCCGCGTCGATATGGGCCATGATCCCGAAATTCCGGTAATCCTCGATCGGATGGCTGCGGGGCATGACTGAAATCCCTTCCGGCGGAAAACCGCTTACGCAAATGTTCTACCAGCGATAATGCGAAAACGCGCGGTTGGCTTCCGCCATGCGATGGGTATCTTCCCGCTTCTTGACCGCATTGCCGCGATTATTGGCGGCATCCATAAGCTCCGCCGACAGACGATCGACCATCGTCTTGTCGTTGCGCCCGCGCGCGGCGGCTATGATCCAGCGAATGGCGAGTGCCTGACGGCGTTCCGCGCGGACCTCGACCGGCACCTGATAGGTGGCGCCGCCGACGCGGCGCGAGCGAACTTCGATCGCCGGAGCGACATTATCGAGGGCCTGCTTGAAGACCGGAAGCGGCTCCGACCGCGTCTTCTGCTCGATGATGTCAAAGGCGTCATAGACGATCGATTCGGCGATCGACTTCTTGCCGTCGTACATGATCGAGTTCATGAACTTGGTGAGGACGACATCCCCGAACTTCGCGTCCGGAATGACTTCCCGTTTTTCGGCGCTATGGCGGCGCGACATGGTGAGGCTCCGTCGGATCTCGTGTGGGTGTTCAAAGGCCGCAATTGCCAAATGCGGAGGCGGCCCTGAATCTCCAGTCTCTTGCTGTCTCTGATAAATTCACCTGAAAGTCATTTCGGCCGCTTGGCACCGTATTTGGAACGGCGCTGCTTGCGGTTCTTGACGCCTTGGGTGTCGAGCACGCCACGCAGTATGTGATAGCGCACTCCAGGCAGATCCTTGACCCGGCCGCCGCGGATCATGACGACCGAATGCTCCTGAAGATTATGACCCTCGCCCGGGATATAGCCGATCACCTCGAAACCATTGGTCAGGCGGACCTTGGCAACCTTGCGCAACGCCGAATTCGGCTTTTTCGGTGTGGTCGTATAGACCCTTGTGCAGACCCCCCGCTTTTGCGGGCAGGCGCCGAGATGGCGCGCCTTTTCGCGATAGGTCTTTTCTTGCCGCGGCTTGCGGATCAACTGACTGATCGTGGGCATCCCTGGTCTTTCTCAGTCTTCACCAATTCACGCTTCACCAATTCACTCTTACCCAAGTGAGCCATCGCCGGACGGCCCGGCGCGGCGGCGAAATCAAATCTCCGGCTTTCCGGCCGGGACTGCCGTCGACGCAAACGGCAAAGCGCCTCAAGCCCGCCAAGGCTTCCGGCGCCGGAATTTGGCAGAGGATCACGGCAGAAGATACCGCGTTCTTGCCTCTTGTCGATCCAAGCGATCTGTTTGGATCTGTTGTGATTGTCAAGCCGCTGGGTACGACAGCGTTTAGGTTCGAAAAGTCCGGGGCGAGGCGCCCCGAAAGCAAAACCTACTGCCTGTCCGAAGTTGGCGGAACTTAATTGCGCCCGCCTCGCGCGTCAACCCCTCATTCGCAGGAAAAACCAATTAACGAGGCCGTGCCCTGATCGTGTCCGCGAGGGCCGAATTGTGGCTCGAACGTAATCCGCGAAAAGAGACTCTAGTTTTGCTGATAAAGATCATGGGAAAACGACAGCTCTAAGCGTGATCCCAGTCGCATCGCGCGCGGCTTCCGAAGCGGCGCGCGATGCGCGTTCCGGCGCGCAGAATGGGCCAGGTCAGAGCTGATTAACTTAGGCGGGTTGGGCCTACGATGGCTTGCGGCGTGCGTGGGCTAAAAATCCGCGAAAACCTCGCGCTACCGCGAAAATATCCGTCGAAATCAGCCCCGTGACGTAACCGAGTTCAAAGCTTGCGATCAGCAGGCCAATTGCCAGAAAAAAGTCAGCCAAGGTCAGCCCGGCGACCTCGCGCATCGCCAGTAGCACTGCAATCGCGAGGGCACAGGCGGGCATAAGAACCAAGACCTTGAAAAATCGCCCTAGGACGGCGCCAAAAAAGGCACCTCCTGCGATCAGGATTTCCATTTCGATGCCTCCCATTTGCCTTATGTTGGCTTAGTTTTCTTATCTGGCGCTTGCGTTTTTCTTGGCGCTCAGTTTTTTGGCGCGATAGGCGCCGTATGCCGGATGGCCGCCACCGTGCCGGTCCCGGCGGCCGCCCGGCTCCCGCGAACGGGACGGCAGAGACCCGCCGCGTCACCGGTATCGACGCATGCAGCGGAGCTTGGGTTGCCGCCGGTAGAGCGGTGCTAACGGAATAATCCGAAAGCCCCGCCAGCCCGCGGCGCTTCCAGGCCATCCCTCCGTTGGGGCGTTTTGCCGCAGTGCAACAATCGCTTACTAAACTTTTCGCAATCTTGGCAAATGCCACACTGCCTGTTCTCTTGAAAATCGTTGACATTTTAGGTAGTTACTAACCTTGAACAGATCTTAAGGATACACTGGAGCTGCCTTCGACGGCCAGAGCGAATGCGAAACCTCGCTTGAGGACGCCGCGAAACAATGATAGAAGGATAACAAATCCAATTCAATTTGAGAACTGACAAATCGAAAAATACTTATGATTAGATGATGGTAATCTTTAATCATCAGTTAATGAGAGGTCTCGCGATGTTTCAGAGCCGCTTAACCGATATTGTGGAGCCTCGGAACCGTGCTAAGCCAGAAGCGCGGTTATTCAGCAAATTCAAAATCTCTAGCCAAAGGATTGAAATCCTGGTCCGAGGCGCTGATCTGTTTCTTATCGCGGTTGCGAGCACTTTAGGAGGACTCGTTTACCGGCAAATTTGGCATGACAACCCCGCAACCGTCGAAGCCTGCTTACGTGCCGGCATTATCGGCGGCGTGTTATACGTGTGTTCGGTCAGTGCGCGCGGTCTATACCGGCTTCCCGTGTTGCTCGCGCCGGTTTCCCATATGGGCCGGCTCCTTGCGATCCTCGCATCCACCTCACTTTTAGTGGTGGGATCATTGGTATTGGTCAATGGTAACCTAGCGTTTCCGGCCCCTCCCTTGGTCGCGGCTTTATTGCCCCAAATGGTTCTCTTGATACTTGCCCGTTGGGTTTACGCCATAGCAACGAATGCCCTCCTGTGCGCGGGGAGCCTCGATGGACGCCGTGTCGTGACGATCGGCGAACCCGCGGAGCTGCTGGGCCTGAATGCAGGTTTCCTATTGCGACACTATGGTTTGCGGGAAGTCTTCCGGATCGCAGCTGTAACGAATCACGGGCACCGCTTGGCCGAGCTCCTGGCCGGTTTGGACGGCGCCCTCGCGGCAGCGCGCGAACATGGCGCCGAGGAATTTTTGGTTACGGTGCGCTGGAACAGACAAGAGCTGCTCGAAACAATTCGCTCCCGCCTTCGCGAGTCTCCGCTTCCGGTCCGGCTTTTGCCTGACCATACCGTCAGAACCCTGCTGTGGGAGCACGGTTCGTCCGCGAACGGACTGCCGCTCCCGTTAACTATCCAGAGGGCGCCGTTGACCTCTTTCGAGAGAGTAGCAAAGCGGACTCTGGACGTAACTGGTTCCGTGACGGCGATTTTGATTTTGTGGCCGCTTCTTTTGATTTCCGCGATTGCCATCAAATTCGATAGTGGCGGTCCAGTCATCTTCCGTCAACGGCGAACCGGGTTCAACGGGAAGGAGTTTGTCATCTACAAGTTCCGGACGATGACCGTTCTCGAGGACGGACCGGCGATAACTCAAGCGTGCCGCGGTGACGTTCGCGCGACTCGCGTAGGCAAATTTCTCCGCCGGTCGAGCATCGACGAGCTGCCGCAACTTTTTAATATTCTGAAAGGCGACATGTCCCTCGTTGGGCCTCGGCCGCATGCGGTTGCCCACGATAAGGAATACAAGGTTTGCATTGCCGATTATGGTTTTCGCCACCACATCAAACCGGGGATTACCGGCTGGGCGCAGGTCAATGGATTGCGCGGCGAAACCCGGTCCCTTGAAAAAATGAGCGAGCGGGTGAAGATGGATCTGTGGTATATCAATAATTGGTCGCTCGGTTTCGACATTAGTATCTTAGTCCGCACTTGCTTCGAAGTTCTACGCGATCGCGCCTATTGAAAGGCTGGCAGCGGTTCGCCTTCGTAATGTGCCGTGAGACTGACCCACTGCCGCGTCGCGCCGGGGGCGCGCACGTTTGTGCAACTGTGCCCGTCCGGATTTTTGAAGCAAAATGGAATCCGGTTCGCCCGGATTACGGGTTCTGTTCCACCGCGTCGAGCGGCAGGATTTCTCCTTGCGCGAAGATCGCTTCGAAACGCCGCTTAAATTCTTCCGCCGCGGCTTGGCTATCGATGACGAGGAGATCGTTGTCTTGCCGTTTCAGTCCCGACGCGGAAAAATTCGCGGCGCTCGTACGTAGCCACCGGCCGTCGATTTGATAGCTCTTAAGGTGCATCAAAGGCGAACCCGGACGCTTGAAACGCATTTCGATTTCGGGATTGGCGAGCAGCTCCCGGAACAGCTGTGTCGGCTCTCGCTCGCCGATTCGCCGGCCATCCATGTAAATGCGAACTTTGACCCCTCGCCCTGCCGCGCGGATCAGTGCCCGCATGACAGGCCAATCGGTCAGAACATAAGCGGCGATGTCGATGTCATGCTCGGCCAGGTCGATTAGCGCGACATCGGCTTGCTCCAAATTTTCAACCGGTGCATAGTGAATAATAGGCGCAGGATCGGCGAGGCAAGGTACAAGCGTGACTACCGCGAAGATGAGGCGAAGAGAACGACCAGCGCTAGAACGCAAATGCAATAAGGTCATCGACCATTGTCCAACTCGCAGTGCTAGGATCGGAATTAGCAAACCGGCCTTTCGCGTGCCTTTCGTCCGGTCTTGCGGCGGGTGCGCCGGCATTGCTTTTTCTGCGCGTTGACAAGCGATCTGCGACGCCAAGATCGCGGTGATGCGCGAGGGAATGCCCGCCGAAAGGCAGGATCGCGGCTTTTATTGCAATTCATGAGATGGGGATGTGGGCTTTGACAACATCGCCAACAGAAGGTCCCGAACCTCGCCGCATGTTGTTGCCGGAACGGCTCGTCAGCGGTTACGAAGCCTTCCTCGGCGGGCGTTTTGCGCGCGAACAAGGCCGTTTTCGTCACTTGGCAGAGGTTGGCCAAAAACCCCGGATCATGTTGATAGGATGCTGCGATTCACGCGTCTCACCGGAGGTGATCTTTGACGCGGAACCGGGCGAGCTCTTCATTTTGCGCAACATAGCCAATCTTGTGCCACCATATGGGCCGAACGATGATTTGCATGGCACCTCCGCGGCGCTCGAATTCGGGGTGATGGGGTTGGAGGTCAAGCATATCGTGGTGATGGGGCATGCGGCCTGTGGCGGGGTGGCCGCGTTCGTACGTGGCGAAGCCAGCGCCGATCATGAGCCGCTTTCGCCGGGCGATTTTATCGGCAAATGGATCAGCCTTATCCATCCCGCGGCGGCGCGAATTGCACCTGCTGGCGCGCCGCCCGACAATTACATCGAGCGTCTCGCTCTGGCTTCGGTCGCCCAAGCTCTCGTCAATTTGCGCACTTTTCCGTGGATTGCCACGCGCGAAGAGCAAGGCAAGCTCGTCCTTCATGGAGCTTACTTCGGCATTGCCACGGGCGCGTTGCTCGCGCTCGACGAAGCTAGCGGTCGCTTCGAACCAATTGCGGCGCCGGCGCACCGCGCCGCCTTCGCCAATCCAAGCTCATAGGGCACGAGCGGTAGCCCGTGCGCCCCGTGGCCACCGTCGTTTCGCGCGGTCCCGTCTCGGATTCATTTACATCTCGCCAGCTATCAGCTCAGACCCCGGTTCCATAATTTCCAAAGCTCGTCCAAAACTGGCCGCTCTACGCACTGGGCACGAAATCCGGCAAGGTAAAAAAAAAGCCCCAGCGTCGATGCCAGGGCCCTTGTACCAAATAAGTCCTGCCTTCAGGCTGCGTGAAGGTTGCCCGCCGCGGATTTGCCGGTTCGTTTGTCGGCAATGACTTCGTAGGAGATTTTCTGGCCTTCCTGCAGATTGCGCAGTCCTGATTGTTCGACGGCACTGATGTGAACGAACACGTCTTTGCCGCCGTCGTCTGGCTGTATGAAGCCGTATCCTTTGTCCGGATTAAACCATTTCACGGTTCCCGTAGTCATAGAGGCTATCCTTAGAGTCGTAGAGAGAAGTGACGCCCATCTATGCGGGCGCCGATGTGTATCGATGTTTTGAGGAGGAGGTCGTCAGCAGACGCAAAAATGCGAGGCCAAGCCGTCGGCAAAAACACGACACCCTGCAATCTAGGTTCTTACGATGCGTAAAACAAGGGGGGTCGTCATGGGTTTTTTAGTGGAAGTTTGCCCAAGCCGGACAGTTTCCCCGGGCGAGACGGCGCCTTGGTTAAGGCGCCGAACCTGCTTTCCTGCCAAATTTTGCTCAAAACCGCTCGATCCGCGCAAGGGTAAATAGCCCAATAGGCGGAAGTTTGCGGCGGTCGATGAGACGGACAGAAGGCGTCGAATCGATCCAATCGCTGAGAATCGACCATGCGAATTCCGGCTGCCAGCCGAGCTCGTTGCTGGATTTGGCGAGCAGCGATTCGATCCAGGCCATCGGGCCTCGGCTGCTGCCGAAATGATTGACGAGGATGATCTCGCCGCCCGGCTTCACGACACGGGCGAGTTCTTCGAGACTAGCATGCGGATCGGGCACGACCGTCAGGACGTAAGGTGCGACTACCGCATCGAAATGGGCGTCTGGGAAAGCAAGGCGCGCCGCGTCCATCACGACAAGCCCCTCGACATTGCCTAAAGCCTTGGCGTGGACTCTCCGTTGCGCGCGCCGCAGCATGGGCTCGGAAAGATCGATCCCCGTCACTTTTGTCCGCCGGTCGAACATGGGCAACTCTAGGCCGGTGCCGACGCCGACATCGAGGACATGCCCGCCAAGGCGGTTAGCCGCCGCTGCCGCGGCTTTGCGTCCCGGCCGCAGGACGAGTGTGAAGACGAGATCGTAAACCGGCGCCCAGCGAGCATAGGAGTTTTTGACATGATTATTATCGAGAACGGCCGGATCGCCCGAACGTCCTGGCACGGCGGCCAAGACCGGGGCGTCAAAGATTTCCTCTTGCACGAGCGCTACCCTCCGCGTTTCGCCGGTGCGATTTCCATTCCATGGCCCCCGCTCCGGTCAATTGTTCCTGTGCTTCTGCTTCCGCTGCCGTGCCATGTGGCCGGTTTCCCGCTCAATGCGGAAATTGCTCGACCCGCGCGTAATTATTTTCCGCGGCCGCAGGACAAGCTGGTTCCGCCGAAACAATGAAGCCCCCACCCAAAACCCGCGCACGGGGCTGGTCAGAGGCATAAAAGGCGCAGGCTTGGCCAGGCGAGACGGCATCCTCGGCGGCGGCGAATTCGACCACCGCCTCGCCGGGCCCGATGCTAAGGAGAGCCCGGACCGGAGACCGGGAGGAGCGAATCTGCACGTAAAGTTCCTCGCTCTTGGCGCGATCGTCGAGAGTGCCGGGCCCGATCCAGTTGAGCGCGCGCAATTGGACCCGGCGGGCCGCCAGCGCTTCGCGCGGACCGACGATGACGCGGGCCCGCGCGGCGTCCAACTTGACGACAAAGAGCGGCGCGCCGGTGGCGAAGCCACCAAGACCTAGGCCACGCCTTTGACCGACGGTGTAATGGATGACGCCCGGGTGGCGCCCGAGCACCCGGCCGTCGATATGCACAATGTCGCCAGGCATTGCCGCGCCAGGCGTCAAGCGTTCGATAAGTTCGCTGTACCTGCCAGTTGGCACGAAGCAAATATCTTGGCTGTCGGCTTTATCGGCAACCAGCAGGCCAAACCGGCGGGCGAGGGCGCGAACTTCTGTTTTTTCCATATCGCCGAGAGGAAACCGCAACAATTGGAGTTGCGCCTTGGTCGTCGCGAACAAAAAATAACTCTGGTCGCGGGAAAGGTCATGGGCGCGGTAGAGCGCGCGGTTGCCCGAGGCATCGAACCGGGACGACACATAATGGCCGGTCGCCAAGGCGTCGGCGCCGAGCTCTTGCGCCGTTTCAAGCAGATCGGCGAATTTGATTTCGCTATTGCAGGCGACGCACGGTATCGGCGTTTCGCCGGCCGCATAACTTTGCGCGAACGGCGAGATGACCTTGCGCTTGAACCTATCCTCGTAGTCGAGCACATAGTGCGGGATCCCGAGGCGGGCGGCGGTGAGGCGCGCATCATGAATGTCCTGTCCGGCGCAACAGGACCCTTTGCGGTGAACTGCCGCGCCATGGTCGTAAAGCTGCAGCGTCACCCCGATGACTTCGTAACCTTGCTCCTTGAGAAGGGCGGCCACGACCGAGGAGTCGACCCCGCCCGACATCGCGACAACCACGCGCGTTTGCGCCGCGGGCTTATCGAACCCGAGACTATTGGGATTTCCGACATCTCCCAGCGCGGGATCTTTGTTCATGGCCGTCGCCCATCGCCCATTCAATTGGCCAGCAAGTGTCCATTTGCCGCGTGCCAGGGTGATCCGATACTTCCATTGCCAGGCAAATATGCCCGGCTGGGCGCCGCCGCGCTGGCTTCGGCAGCCAATCCAACAGGCCAAGGCGCGAAACCTGGCATTTGCGCTGCCGCCACGCGCGCAGACCTGCATCGCGCGGCACTGATATTTACTACCTCCCCTAGCCCAAATGCAAATTCACGCGGCTTCTGGCCCGTCGGGGCTTTTTGCCAGGCCCATTCCTTAACGTTATGCAAATCAATCGTTTCAATTAGAGACATAAAGCATCCAACAGCGCGGCCAGGCCACAGACTCGAAGGGTTTGGAACGAGATTTCATTAGCAAAAGCGTAACTTTAGCTTAGGCAAATCTTAAAACACCTCGCCTAGTTTGTCTGCCAACACGTCAGTCTGGTATGCGAGCTTTGAACATGGTCGAAACAAACCGTCCCAGGGCTAAATATGTCATCGGCCCCGACGGCAGCCCATTGACTGTCGCGGACCTGCCGCCTTCCACGACCAAGCGCTGGGTAATCCGGCGTAAGGCGGAGGTCGTGGCGGCGGTGCGCGGCGGGCTCTTGTCGCTGGATGAAGCGTGCAGCCGCTATACATTGACCGTCGATGAGTTTCTGTCCTGGCAATTGTCGATCGAGCAATATGGGCTGGCCGGACTGCGCACGACCCGCATTCAGCAATACAGGACTTGATCGC
>DATBQJ010000130.1:0-2442 GCA_036560885.1 Methylocella sp. | reverse complement strand
GGCACGAGCCGCTGCGAAGCTCCCGCTTGTCCCAAAAGCTGGCGAGAACAATGTGGGGCCATAGCTCAGTTGGGAGAGCGCTTCAATGGCATTGAAGAGGTCGTCGGTTCGATTCCGTCTGGCTCCACCATTTAAATCAAGAAGTTAGATACCTGAAATCGGAATGCCTCGCTTTGCTGAGTGCGCCATGTCGGCACCATGTCGGCACGGCGGCAAATGTCGCTCCAACTCAGATCATAATGCCGGAGCCGCCCATGATCGCCGACCTGCAATGCCACGACGCGCTGGCGCGCGGGCGCTGTAACCCGCTGCGGCGAGCAGAAATCGGAAATTTGGGGAAGCGCCCCGCAACGATCCGAAGGCAGTTTGTTCCCCGTTGCCTCATCGCCCCGCCGAGTTGATCGGCGACATCGAGTATGTCTCCCTGGCTGGGCGGCCGTGAGCTCAAAAAGAGCCCGGCGATTAACCGGGCCAAGTTAACTCTTTCGAGCTCCCTCGTACGTAGGACTCGGGCGAGGAGATGCGAGTCAGCTGCCCGCCGTCGCCGGCCTGCACTCCCAAGGTGCCGGCTGCGTTTGGTGACGTGAGCCACTGCGGTGAGGGGAAATTGGAAGATTGGGGAAAGCATCAGTTAACCGTTCGGCGATCTATTTTTGAATTTTTCAGATCGCATCCTCTTGGGCCATCTCATCCGTTAGTCGTTCAATTTCTGCCTCGGCCAAAGGCAGCACAAAACTGAACACCATGCCTCCCCCGGGATTGGGCTCAACCCATAACCTCCCGTGGTGCTCCTCGATGATCGACCGCGAAATAGACAGGCCGACACCCAAACCATGTGTCTTCGACGTGGTGAACGGCTCGAACAAGTTGTTTTCCAGTTCGAGGGACAGTCCCTGCCCCGTGTCTGCGATGTCGGTGCGGATCATACTTCCATCGATTAGGGAAGTTGATACGAACAGTTCGCGTCTCTCGGATGCCTGCATGGCCTCGATCGCATTGCGCTTCAAATTAATGAGGACTTGCTGAATTTGGACCCTGTCGGCGATGACATGATCGGCTTCGGCGTTCAGTTTCAGTGTCACATTGACATTCGTGATCTTCGCGACCGCGTCGGTAAATTCGCAAGCGTTCCTGATCACATCATGGAGGCTCTGGAGGGTCTTGTCGGATTCGCCGTGCATGACGAACCGCCGCAGGTGGCTCATGATCTGACCCGCACGCAAGACTTGTTCGGAGGCGCGGTCCAAAGCATCATCGACGCTTGCCGGCCGTAGCTTTGGCTTTTTCTCGAGTAACCGACGGGCGGCCGCAAGATAGGCGCCGATCGCCGAGAGCGGCTGGTTGATGTCGTGTGACACCGCCATCGCCATGTTCTCGATGATGCTCAGACGATCAGCATGCAATTTTTGCAGCCGCGCCTCGCCTTCGGCAGCGCGCGTTTCCGAAGAGTTTTCATTTTCCTTACGCGTGGTGATGTCGAGGACTATGACCAGGACAGCGAGCCCGCTCCTGGTTTCGATCGGCGCGAGGCCGATTTCGACGGGAAATTCGCTGCCGTCGCGCCGTGTCGCTGTCAGATCGCGGCCAGCGCTCATGGGCCGTTTAATCGGATGTGCAAGAAAACTCTGCCGCAACGCCTCGTGATTCTTGCGCAAGCGCTGTGGGACGAGGGCGTCGATTGATCTGCCAACCAATTCTTGGTTCGGGTATCCAAACATGCATTCAATCTCAGTGTTGACGAATTGAAGGGTGCCGTCGCCGCTGGTCATGATCAGCGCTGCAGGAGCGGCTTCGACCAGCAATCGAAAAAGATCGTCGGCTGGGCTGTCAAAAGCCATCGCCTCTCCCCCATCCTGCCGCAGATGCTTAGGTTGGCCTCGTTGACCCTTTCGGCAAGGCAGAGCATCGCGCCTATGCGTGGTCGTCTCCCATTGATGGAAGCGATAAGCGGCGATTCTTTGCCGTGCTACACTTCGGCAGCATGCGGTCGCCAGCGGACGCGGTAAGGGGGCTATCGTCGCGGAGAATAGGAGAGACAAATGAACGATACAGGGAAATTGCTTCGAGATATTCATACGCTCAGGGAGTCGATCCAAATCGACTGGGACGAATTATATTCCAACCCTCTCAGAGAGGAGGAAAGGAGAGAGATACGCAAACACTTAGAACTATGCCAAGCCGAGCTTAAGACTCTTATCGAACAACTGGCGGGATTAGAGGAAGATAATTCAAATTAGGACGCGGCGCGCCCCTCTAAACGCAAAAACGGCCCACCCACAATCGCCAACCTGCGATCCCAAGGCGTCACTGGCGCATGGGCGACCTGCTGCAATCGAAATTGCACGGCTTCAGTCCAAACCGCATCAGTAGGTAGATTCCGGCGCTTGCCGGCGTGCGCTTCGAGAGTATCTCTTCGAATGACGAACGGGCGCGACAGGTTTT
>DATBQJ010000129.1:0-7653 GCA_036560885.1 Methylocella sp. | reverse complement strand
ATGCTCACCGCCAAAAATCGCCGTCGCGCTGATCCCGCGGTGGATACATTTCGAGGGCGATGCAGCCGTAGCGGTTAATACTCGCAGCAGTGCCGTGGACCCGGCGAAATCCCACAACCAGTTGCGGATTTGTCACAGCTGCAAAAGCGGCCCCATGCTAGGCTTCATGCCGCGCGACTACATCGTGAGCCTCCCTAGCGATTTAGGCGCGTTTACACCTCGCGTTAGCCAAGGAAACCCGATGCTCGACGCAATCCGAAGGCGGGTGGTTGTCGGAATTTCCTTTCACGGTTCTTTCGTCGCGTGCGACCGTGCGCGGCCTGCCTTCACCTTCTGCGACGCAGACAAAGCCATACGTCAGACTGGCGGCCGCCGCGCCGCCCTCGGTTGTGGCCGGGGATTAGCCGCCGCGCTGATGATGATAGTGGCGGGCTGCGCTGTCGGCCCCGATTTCGCGCCGCCATCCGCCCCGGTAGCCAGCAACTGGCTCGAGTGGAGGAACAAGTCGCTGCAAACAGGGCCCGAAGAGTACCGCGATTGGTGGCGCGTTTTCCACGATCCGATTCTCGACCGGCTGATCGACATTGCCTATTCGCAAAATCTGACGCTGTTGAGTGCCGGCACAAAGGTGCTCCAGGCCCGCGCGGCGCTCGGAATTGCCATTGGTGAATTCTATCCGCAGCAACAGCTGGCGGCAGGCGCGACGACTTACAATCTTCGCAGCCTCTCCGATGCGTCCGTGGTTCCGCTCGGCACGAGCGCGTCCGCCAACTATTGGCGATCCCTTCTCGGCGTCCAGGCGGGGTGGCAGCTCGACTTTTGGGGCAAGTTCCGCCGCGGCGTCGAATCCGCCGATTCCGCTTATCTGGCTTCGATCGCGACCTATGATGATGTCCTCGTGACACTTCTCGGCGATGTTGCGAGCACTTACATCGGCATCCGCACGATCGAGCGGCAGATCGCGATCGCCCGTGAGAACATCGTTAGGCAGCGCGGGATTGTTACTATCGCGCGCGATAAATATAAGGGCGGCGCCGCGACTCTGCTCGATGTCTACCAGGCAGAAAATGTGCTCGGCGCGACCGAAGCGACGGTTCCGCAGCTAACTATCCAATTGCAAAAAGGGCTGGATGCACTCCGCGTGCTGCTCGGTATGGCGCCGCAGCAACTTGACTTCCTGCTCGCCCGGTCGACTGGCAAGATTCCGGTCGCGCCGAAGAAAGTTGTCGTTGGCGTTCCAGCGGATTTGCTGCGCCGCCGGCCCGACATTCGTGTCGCCGAATTGCGCGCCGCGGCCCAAAGCGCGCAGATCGATGTCGCGACGGCGGAACTCTATCCCGCGATCAGCATCCTTGGAACATTTGGCGGCTCGGCAAGTACGCTCCTCGGCGGCCAGCTGAGTAATGTCTTCCAACCCAGCGGCCGTAATTTCACGGTTGGCCCTTCGTTTCAATGGAATATCTTGAATTACGGGCAGATCGCCAACAACGTGCGTCTCCAGGACGCGACCTTGCAGCAATATCTCGTCGATTACCAAAATAGCGTTTTGACGGCGCAGCAACAGGTGGAGGATGGCATTAGCACTTTCCTTTTGTCGCGTTCTCAGGCGGAATATCTGCACCGCAGCGTCGCAGCAGCAAATGGCGCGCTCTACATCGCAACGCTCGAATATCAGCAAGGGACGCGAGATTTCACGACGGTTTTGACGGCGGAGCAGAATCTTCTTCAGGCCCAGAACAACCTGGCCGTGACCACGGGCAATATTCCGATGGGCTTGGTCGCCGTTTTCCGCGCACTCGGCGGCGGCTGGCAAATCCGGGACGGCAATGGATTCGTCACCGCCGCGACGAGCGAGGAGATGCGTCACCGCACCAACTGGGGTGAGCTCCTGCCAGCCGCTGGCGAGCCACCGCTTCCCGCTCCGGGTTTGCCTGGACCCGAGGACCGCGGGCCGACAGTTCGGGCGCCGGAATGGTAAAGCACGACAGAATGAAAAAAGGGCGGTCTGCTATGCGGTCAAGATTTTGCACAGCAAAAGGCAGGGGCCGGGTGAGAAAGGACCAGGCGTGCCGGTGGCACGCCTGCGCCAGTTTGGCGCTTGCCCTTGCCGTCCTCGGCGCATCCGCCAGCCCGGGTTTTTCTGAATCCTGGTGGGAGAAAATGATGCGCAAAGGCGCGCCCGCCGAGCAGCCCGCACCCGCTGCGCCGGCAGGCGCGCCCAATAATGCGGCCCCAGCGGCTCCAAACGACGCACAGCCGGCGGTCTCCGGCCCGGCGATACAAGTGGTCCTGCCAAAGGTTCAAAACGTGAGCGAATATATCGAGCTCACCGGAAATGCCGCATCCGTTAACACGGTCAAACTGATCGCCCGGGTGGAAGGATATTTGGATCAGATTCACTTCCTCGACGGTTCGATCGTCAAGAAGGGCGATCTGCTTTTCACTATCCAGCAGGAGCAATACAAGGCTCAGCTCGCGCAAGCCGAAGCCCAGGTCCGGGCGCAAGAGGCGGCACTTTTCTACGCCAATACGGAAGTTAAACGCTATACAGCCTTGCAGAAGAAAGGCGCCGCCGCACAGGTTCTTGTCGACAACTGGAATTTTCAGGCGAAAAAAACAGAAGCCGAACTCGCTTCGGCCAAGGCACAAGTCGATATCGCCAAGCTCAACCTCAGTTACACGGAGGTGCGGGCGCCATTCGACGGGCAGATGGGGAAACACCTTGTTGATCCCGGCAATACCGTCGGCGGCGCCGGTCAGCAAACCGTTCTTGCAGAGATCTTGCAGCTCGATCCGATCTATGTCGTCGCCAATTTGAGTGAACAGGAGCTGCTGAAGGTCCGCGCCAACCTCGGTCAACGCCGGTTAAGCTACGCCGAGCTCGTCAAAGTCCCAATCGAAGTCGGCATCGAGAACCGAACCGGCTATCCCTACCGTGGGACCATCCAATATGTGGCGCCGGGGATTGATCCTCAAACGGGAACATTGCTGGTGCGCGGTATTCTCCGTAATCCGAACCGCACTTTGCTACCGGGTTTTTTCGTCCGAATCCGCTTGCCCAAGGGACGAGAATTGCCGGATGCGTTGCTGGTTCCAGACCGTGCAGTGCAAGCGGACCAAGGCGGCCGTTATCTCCTCGTCTTGAACCAAGACGATGTTGTCGAGCAGCGCTATGTAGAGCTTGGTCAACTGAACGGCGATCTTCGCGTCATCCTCTCCGGCTTAAACGGGGATGACCGCGTCGTCATTGGGGATCTCTGGCGTGCCAATCTTGGAACCAAGGTGACTCCGAAGCTGACGACGCTCGATCAGGCGGAGTCCACCGGCGAAGGCATCCGCCCATGATGGCGAAATTCTTCATCGAGCGCCCGGTTCTCGCCAATGTGCTGGCGATCGTCCTGGTGCTGATCGGCGCTGTCGCACTTTATAATCTGCCGGTGTCCCAATACCCGAACATCGTGCCGCCGACCGTGCAGGTTACCGCCCGTTATCCCGGCGCCAGCCCACAAACCGTGATCGATACCATCGCCTTGCCAATCGAGCTGCAGGTCAATGGTGTCGATGGCATGCTCTATATGCAGTCGACAAGCGCGAGTGATGGCACCTATGTGCTGACGGTGACCTTTAAGATCGGCATGAATCCCGACACCGCCCAGGTGCTGGTGCAAAATCGGGTGTCGAACGCACTCGCCCAGCTCCCGCCGGCCGTGCAGGCTCAGGGCGTCTCGGTTCAGAAGAGATCGACCGCCATCTTGCAGATCATTACTCTCGATTCACCGGGCGGCAGTTACGATGCGCTCTATCTTAGCAATTACGCGACGATCAATCTCGTAAACGAATTGGCGCGCTTGCCGGGTGTCGGCAATGTCAAGGTTTTCGGCGCCGCCGAATATGCGATGCGGATTTGGCTCGATCCCCAAAAGCTCTACTCCTTTGGGCTTGTACCGGACGACGTGATCAAGGCCGTCAAGCAGCAAAGCCAGGTGGTCGCGGCCGGACAGACCGGTATGCCCCCGGCGCCGCAAAACCAGGACTTCCAATATACCGTGGACATTCAGTCTCGGTTCGACGATCCCGGCCAATTCGCGGACATTGTCGTGAAAGGGCAGACCGTCCAAGGCGGCCGCCTCATACGGGTTAAGGATGTCGGATGGATCGAGCTCGGCTCGCAGACCTATTCGCAGATATGCAATCTCGACGGCCGGCCGGCCGCGGGGATCGCCATTTATCAGACGCCGGATGCCAATTCGTTGCATGTAGGCAAGGAGGTAGCGGCGAAAATGGCGGACCTCGCTCGCCGCTTCCCGCACGACCTCAGATATGACATTCCGTACAATACGACGATCTTCATCAATGCTTCTATCAATGAAGTTTATGATACGCTCTACGAGGCGGGCGTCCTCGTCCTCATCGTGATACTCATCTTTTTGCAGAATTACCGGGCGACGCTCGTCCCGGCAACCACGGTTCCGGTCACGATCATCGGCGCCTTCGCCGGCATGGCCGCACTCGGCTTTACGGTCAACCTATCGACCTTGTTCGGCATCGTGCTCGCGATTGGGATCGTCGTCGACGATGCGATCGTCATTGTGGAAGCCGTGTCGCGCTATATCGAGCGCGGCATGTCGGGCCACGACGCCGCCGTCAAGGCAATGGGAGAGCTAATCGGACCAATCATCGGCATAACGCTCGTTTTGATGGCCGTGTTTCTGCCCGCCGCCTTTCTGCCTGGCCTCACCGGGAAGATGCTCGCCCAGTTTGCCATGGTGATTGCCGTAACGGCTTTCATCAGCGCGATCAATGCCTTGACTTTAAAGCCGACGCAATGTGCCCTATGGTTGCGCGAGCCGGTGCCGCCAGACAAGCGTAATATTTTCTATCGCGGCTTCAATGCCGCCTATAACCGCTCGGAAAATATCTATGCCTGGCTGATCGGCGCCATCGTCAAACGCGCCGGTCTCGTCGTTTTCGTCGGGCTTATTGTCTCCGCTTTGGGGATTTGGGGAATTGCGCGCCTGCCAACGGCCTTCATTCCCAACGAGGACCAAGGCTACGCGATGATCGCCGTGCAATTGCCCGATGGCGCGGCGCTCGGACGCACGGTCAACTCGCTGAACGAGGCAACCAAGATCGCCCTCGCAACGCCGGGTGTGAATCGCGTGATCACGATTGCCGGAATTTCCGTCCTCGACAATAGCGCGACACTTTCTAATGCCGGCGTTAATTATGTGATCTTCGATGATTGGGAAAAGCGTGCAAAGGCAATGGGGCAAGATCTCGTGTCGCTCCTCACCGGGTTGCAGAAGAAGATCGAGTCCATTTCCGACGGGAGGGCTTTCGTGCTGGTGCCGCCCCCGATCCAGGGGATCGGCAATGCCGGCGGCTTCCAGATGCAGGTCCAGCTGCTCGGCGGGAGCTTCAACTACACAAAGTTAAATGATGCGACGCAGGCGGTCGTCAATACGGCCAAGGCCAACTCGCAGATGCAGCGGATTCTCACCACCTTTCGACCGGATGCGCCACATGTCGGCCTCACCGTCGATCGTGTCCAAGCGGAAACATTGCGAGTTCCGGTTGGCGATGTCCTTTCCGCGCTGACCTCTTATGTCGGTTCGACCTATATCAATCAATTCAACAAATTCGGTCTCTCGCTACAAGTCTATGCGCAGGCCGAATCGCAGTTCCGTCTGCAGCCGGACGACCTTCTCAATATGTATGTTCGCAGTCAGGACGGAAATATGGTTCCAATCGGGACGCTCGCCCATCTCGCCCCGCTCACCGCGCCATCGCTGATCACACTCTACAATCTCTACCCATCCGCCACGATCATCGGATCGCCCGCGAAAGGCTTCAGTTCCGGCCAAGCGATGGCGTCCATGGAGGCTATTGCCGCCAAAACGCTGCCAAGCGACGTCGGCTACGAATGGACCGCCATGTCCTATCAGGAAAAGGTCACTGGCAATCTGCTCTATTGGGGCTTTGCCCTGTCGGTGCTGCTTGTCTATCTCGTCCTTGCCGGGCAATATGAGAGCTGGATCCTGCCGCTTGCCGTGATCTCGGCGGTTCCACTTGCGCTGCTCGGCCCGGTGACGACGCTGACGAGCCTCGGGGTCGACAATAATCTTTATGTTCAGATCGGGCTGATGCTTCTGATTGCCTTGTCGGCCAAGAATGGCATTCTGATCGTCGAGGTGGCGCGCGAATTTAGGATTATCGACCGCAAGCCGATATTGGAAGCGGCGGTCGACGCGGCGCGCACCAGGTTCCGGCCAATCCTTATGACTTCCTTCGCCTTCATTCTCGGCGTCCTGCCCCTCGTGCTTGCGACCGGTGCCGGCGCCAACGCGCGCCGCTCCCTCGGGATCAGCGTTTTCACCGGCATGATCACGTCGACCTGCCTTGCGGTCGTGTTTGTTCCGGCTTTCTTCGTGGTGCTGCAAAGACTTCAGGAGCGCAAGGGTCAAAAGGGTCAAAAGGCGCCGGTGGAGCAAGTCACCCCAGCGCGAGCTCCATGAGTGCTTATGAGTAGTGGCGAAACGCTACTAAGTGCAGCTAGGTTCGTTGATGTTCGCCACCGTCTAGGAACGTATCCGGATTTGTCACAAATTGATTCTATTGGCGCTCCCTAGGGAAGCGGATAAATCGCGTGAAATCAGCGGGTTAACACAAAGGTTTGGTGAAAATCCGCCTATTGAAAGTAAATCGATTTTAGGCGCCAGCCCCAAACCGCGACGCGGCGGCGGGGGCACGAATGGCAGACTTCCTTGAGCTCATCGAACCCGTTGCACGGAGCCTCTTGGGCGAGACGAACAAGTCGCTCTCGACAAGCATAGAGCTACGCTTCGGAACGCATGGCAGTATGACTGTCAAGATCGGCGGGGCGCGTCGCGGAACTTGGTACAACCACGAACTCAATAGTGGCGGCGGAACAATTGATCTGGTTAAGTCTCAGCTAGGCTGCGGCGACAAAGAGGCTTTCGACTGGCTGCGGCGCGAATTCGGCGACCTTGCGGGAGCTCCCGAGCGCTCGACCGGCGATCGAAAGATTGTCGCGACCTATCCCTATGTCGACGAGACGGGCGCGACGCTTTTTGAAGTTGTCCGCCATGAGCCAAAGGAATTCCGGCAAAGACGCCCAGACGGTAATGGCTTTGTCTGGAACGTCAAAGGCGTGCGGCAGGTGCCTTATAGGCTTCCCGAACTCATAGAGGCCATTTCCCTCAGCCATCCGGTTTTCATTGTCGAAGGGGAGAAAGACGTGGACGCTCTCGCGTCTTTGAATTTCCCCGCGACGTGCAACGCGGGCGGCGCGGGGAAATGGCGGCGTGAGTTTGCCAGTTTTTTCGAGGGCGCCGACGTCATCCTTTTGCCTGACAATGACGCCGCCGGCCGCGATCATATGGGAAAAGTCGCGCGTGCATTGGAAGGAACAGCTGCCCGAATCCGCGAGCTGGACCTTCCAGATTTGCCCCGCAAGGGCGATGTTTCGGATTGGCTCGCAGCTGGTGGCACGCCGGAGGCTTTGCTCGCCCTTATCGATGGCGCGCAAGATTGGAAGGCAAAGCCAGTCACGCGGTTGCCTGCTATCTGGTACGGCGATGAAGACAGCGTGGCGCCGCTCTCGTGGCTCGTGAAGGGCCTTTTCGTGAATGG
>DATBQJ010000128.1:0-5056 GCA_036560885.1 Methylocella sp. | reverse complement strand
ATTGGAGCGCGCGACGCGCGAATGCAGGATGTCGCCGCAGATCGCGACCGTGAGACCTGCGATCCTGCCCTTGTTGCGGCGGATGGTGAGCGCATCGAGCAGCGCCTGGGTTGGATGCTCATGCGCGCCATCGCCCGCGTTGACGACCGCGCAATCGACCTTTTTTGCGAGCAGATGGACCGCGCCGGCCTGGGAATGGCGCACCACAATGATGTCGGGCCGCATCGCGTTCAGCGTCATCGCCGTATCGATCAGCGTCTCGCCCTTTTTGACGCTCGATGTCGCGACCGCCATGTTCATGACGTCGGCGCCAAGACGCTTGCCGGCCAGTTCGAAGGACGATTGGGTCCTTGTCGAAGCCTCGAAAAAGAGGTTGATCAACGTCCGCCCGCGCAAGGTCGAGCGCTTTTTCTCGACCTGGCGCGACACTTCGATTGCCACCTCGGCAAGATCAAGAAGAAAGCCAATGTCTGGCGCGGAAAGCCCCTCGATCCCGAGCAGATGCCGGTGCGGAAATACGGGCTCGTTCGCCGGGTTGACCATTGGCCCTGTTCTATAGGACGGGAACCGGCCCTGTCACGATAGTTGGCGGTGACGGCCGCGATCCACCCACATCTAAACAGCTTTCGACTGGTCAGGCGTTTCCACAGGGCACCGGCGGGGCACGAAAATATCCAACCGATCTTGGGCGTGCTATGGATTTCACCTCAAGATTGCCTTTTTGGGGCCGCCTTCAGAAGATTGTGAAGCGAATCAGTGTTGCATTTTCCGGCGCGAACCGGTTCAAGCGCTGCTGGGAAACGCTCTTATCGAAAATCGGAACGCCATGAAAACCATGTGGAAGAGTATTTTGACCGCGACGGCGATTATATTCGGCGCGGGTGCCGCATTTGCGCAAAATCAACCGCTGACGTGCTGGTACAACGACCATGCTGATTTCACGTCGGCCGACAGCGCTCCGGCTAGTGCAACGATCGGGAGCGTCGTGAAGGCCTCCAGCGGCGACAAGACCTATTCCTACACGATTTCGGCGCGGGACGGCACGGCTTGCCCGGTCCAGCTTCCGCTCTCGACGACAACGGCCATCACGGTTGCGCTTGTCCGCCAGGACGATGGCAACTGCACCAACGATAACGTCGCCGACACGGGTTCAGCTGTCTTGGCTGGGTCCGCGACGGTGTCTCCCGACACGAGTGCCACATCATCGGCCGCTATACGCCTAGCTGGGGTGTCCCCCAACACGAACTATCACGTCGTTTTAAAATGCTTCCGGCAGCTCGGAATGATTCGAACCGATGCGCAGGGCAACGCAGGAAGAACTTTCGAGTTTCCGACCGACGCGGTTGGAGCGGTCATCGCATTCGAACTTTCGCCGGATGGGGCACCTCCGGGCACCAAGCTTCAGAGCCTCGCTATTAAAAAGTGAAATTGCACCGGCCACGCGGGCGTGTACTGCGCCGTCTGGTTTCGTAACCCGATATTGCTTGGAACGCCCGGCTCACGCCTCTTCCGGCAAATGGGATAAGAGAAGCCACGAGCTTTGCGAATCGCAGACGCCTGGCCGATGCTATACTCTGGCTTGGCCAATACTCTTTGAAGCAAAATGGTTCAAAGTGCACGGCACGTTCCTCCCCGATTTGACTATAGGCCCGCGCTCCCTCATTCTCTCGCACGTCAAGTTCAGTTAAGCTCATGCTCTTGGCTTGCCGGAGCGGAAGCGGCCGTTCGATTTTTTAGATTATATGCGGGCTTTTGCACGCGCCGGAATTGACAGAACCATTGGCAAAACGAGGAAGCATTGCATGAATGTCGTCATCGTCGAGTCGCCGGCGAAGGCCAAAACGATCACCAAATACCTTGGGAAGGGCTATGAAGTTCATGCTTCCTATGGCCACGTTCGCGATTTGCCGGCGAAGGATGGCTCGGTCGATCCGGATGGCGATTTCGCCATGCTTTGGGATGTCGACTCCAAATCGGCCAAACGGCTGGCGGAAATCGCCAAGGCGGTGAAGGGCGCGAGCCGGATTATTCTCGCCACCGACCCCGATCGCGAAGGCGAGGCGATTTCCTGGCACGTCCTCGAAGTGTTGAAGGCGAAAAAAGTCCTCGGGACGAAACCCGTGCAGCGGGTCGTGTTCAACGCGGTCACCAAATCCGCGATCCTCGAGGCCATCAATCATCCGCGCGAGATCGACGCCGCGCTCGTCGATTCCTATCTCGCCCGCCGCGCGCTCGATTATCTCGTCGGGTTCAATCTTTCGCCGGTGCTATGGCGCAAATTGCCTGGCGCCCGCTCGGCAGGGCGGGTGCAATCCGTCGCCTTGCGCTTGGTCTGCGACCGCGAACTCGAGATCGAAAAATTTGTAGCGCGCGAATATTGGTCAATCACTGCGCATTTGAAGACCGCGGCCGGGGCGCCTTTTGTTGCCCGGCTCGTGGGGGCCGATGGTCAAAAGATAAATCGCCTAGACATTGGCTCAGAAGCGGAAGCGGCAGTCTTCAAGGCGGCCCTCAATGCTGCCAAATTTTCGGTGGCCGGGATCGAGGCCAAGCCCGCCAAGCGGCATCCGCCGCCGCCATTCACGACCTCGACCCTCCAGCAGGAAGCCTCCCGCAAGCTCGGCTTTGCGCCAGCGCGGACGATGCAGCTCGCCCAGCGGCTTTATGAAGGCGCCGAGATTGACGACGAGACGGTGGGTCTCATCACTTATATGCGCACCGACGGCGTCGATCTCGCGCCGGAGGCGATCACGAGTGCGCGCAATGTTATCGGCAAGGAGTTTGGTGCCAATTATGTCCCTAAGGCGCCGCGGAAATATACGGTGAAAGCCAAGAATGCGCAGGAAGCGCATGAAGCAATCCGCCCGACCGATATCGCCCGCTTACCAAAACATGTCTCTCGCGACCTCGAACAGGACCAGAGGCGGCTTTACGAGCTTATTTGGATCCGCACCGTCGCGAGCCAAATGGAATCGGCCGAACTCGAACGCACCACGGCCGATATCGCGGCGCATGCCGGCACGCGCACAATCGATCTTCGGGCGACCGGGCAGGTTGTCCGCTTCGACGGCTTTTTGAAGCTTTATCAGGAAGGCCGCGACGACGAAGAGGACGAAGAGGGGGGCCGTCTGCCCCCGATGGCCAAAGGCGATGCGCTCGCCAAGGACAAAATCGAGGCGGACCAGCATTTCACCGAGCCGCCGCCGCGCTTCACCGAGGCGACGCTCATCAAACGCATGGAGGAGCTTGGGATTGGCCGGCCTTCGACCTATGCCTCGACCCTCGCGGTTTTGCGGGAGCGCGACTACGTTCGCCTCGACAAGAAGCGGCTTATTCCCGAAGACAAGGGCCGTCTCGTGACGGCATTTCTGGAGAGTTTTTTCACCCGCTACGTCGGCTATGATTTTACCGCCGCGCTCGAGGAGCAACTCGACCTCGTCTCCAATCATGAACTCGACTGGAAGCAGGTGCTACGCGATTTCTGGACGGATTTTTCCGGCGCGCTTGCGGGCATCAAGGACCTCCGCACGACCCAGGTTTTGGACAGTCTAAATGAGCTACTGGGTCCGCATATTTTCCCCGCCAAGGAAGACGGTTCTAACCCGCGCGCGTGTCCATCCTGCGGCACCGGCCAGTTGTCGCTAAAACTCGGCAAATTCGGCGCCTTCATTGGCTGCTCGAATTATCCCGAATGCAAATTCACCCGCACCTTGGCGAACTCGAGCGCGGATAGCGCCGGCAATGGCGAGCGAGGGGGCGCCGGGATGTTGGGCAAGGACCCGGCGACGGGGGATGAGATTTCCCTGCGCGATGGCCGGTTTGGCGCCTATGTGCAGCAAGGCGATGGCGAGAAACCAAAGCGGGTCTCGTTGCCCAAAAACATCGATTCCGGCGATCTCACTCTGGCCCAGGCTCTCGGCTTGCTTTCCCTGCCGCGCGAGATCGCCAAACATCCCGAGACGAAGGAGCCAATCCTGGCCGGGATCGGCCGCTTCGGTCCCTATGTCCAGCACCGCAAGACCTATGCAAGTATCGGCAAGGACGACGATATTCTGAGCATCGGCGAAAATCGCGCGATCGACCTCATCGTCGCCAAGGAAAGCGGATTGACCGGGCGCCGTTTCGGCGACTCCGCGAGCGCACCTTCGCGGGTGATCGGGCAACACCCCGAGGGTGGCGAGGTCGTAGTAAAGGCCGGGCGGTACGGCCCCTATGTCAATTACGGCAAAATCAACGCGACATTGCCGCCCGATGCCGACGCCACCACGTTGACACTTGAAGCGGCTCTCGCGCTTGTCGCCGCGAAAGCGGCGGGGCAGGGGGTGAATGGCGCAATCCAGGGCCGCCTGCTTGGTGAGCATCCTTCGGGCGGAGCGATCACCGTGCGCGCGGGGCGGTTCGGGCCCTATGTCAATCGCGGCAAGACCAATGCGACCTTGAAAGGCGGCATGTCGCCTGAGACGATTACGCTTGAAGAGGCGATACGCTTGATCGAGGATAAGGACGCGGCGGGCACAAGAACGCGAGCCAAAAAAACCAAGCGGGCCGCGCCGAAGCCAGCTGCGGTAAAAACAACCACGGCGAAATCAGCCGCGCCCAAGACAGCGGCAAAGGCGGCAACTGCGCTACGAAACGCGGCCGCCAAGCCAGCAGTGCAGAAATTGCAAAAGGCTAATCGCGTGTGAAAAAAAATGCGGTCGCGAGCGCATCCGGCCAGGATAGATCCGAACTTATGCAGGCGTCGCAAGAAGGGTGCGACAAAGGGCTACCGTCGCGCGAAGAAATTCTGGCCTTCATCGCACGCGAGCGCGAGGCCTTGGGCGGCAAGGCACCAGAAAAAATTGGCAAAAGGGAAATCGCGCGGGCATTCAATGTCAAGGGGCCCGCGAGGATCGCTCTTAAACGCATCCTGAAAGACCTCGAAGCCGATGGCGCCATCGAAAGGCGGCGCAAAAGCTTGCATAAGCCGGGCCTCCTGCCGGGGGTCGTTCTGGCCGAAATGATTGCGCGGGATCGCGACGGCGATCTCCTCGCCGCGCCCGCAGAATGGAACACG
>DATBQJ010000127.1:0-37321 GCA_036560885.1 Methylocella sp. | reverse complement strand
GACGATCCCGATGAAGACTGCGATGAAGACGTTGCCTGCGCGGTCGAATGCGGCGTTGCGGCCAAGACGGATTGGCAGTGCCTCTTGTCCGTAGAGGCCCAAGGTTATCGCGGCGACCGTCGGCGCGAACACGCCGCCGAGGACAGCCATGATGAAGTCCGCGACAAGCACGACGGGAAGGACAGGCATCCACATGATCGCCAGGCCGCAACCCGACAGGACGAATGCCCCGGAGATGATCAGTGCCCGCTTCGTGCGTGTGCGGTCGATGAAGGCGCCAAGGGCGGGATGCGCCATAATGCCGATGAGGCCACTGGTCGAGAGCACGGCGCCGATCGCGGCCTGGCTCCACTCTGCCTTTGTGAGCAGGAAAACGTTCACATAGGCGCCGAGGCCGCCGCGCACATCGGCGAGGAAGAAATTGAGCCAGTCCAGAGCATTCAGCCGCATGCCAGAGCCCAATCTATTTCCCTCCATCCGCTGCACGCCTTGAATGGGGAATCGAAGAAGACAGGAGATCGTGGTGCCTGGTGCTGCGGTACCTATCGCCGCGAAAGATGCGCGAGGCAAGCGCGGCTTGATTGCCGCGGAAGGATCGTCGCCAACGCGGGTTAGGGCCGAATCACGTGCTGACGGAACATCGTCCAAGGCGCACTACCGCGCCTGCAGACGCGTCGCCACCACATTGATCGGCCCCAAACACGTCTGCTCATGGCGCAACTCAGCCCGAAATGGAACGGGCGGAGCTGTCTGCTCTGCCCGGGTAATTCAGACATCAACTTGTTCTGCTATGGCAAGGGCATCATCGACCTCGATGCCAAGATACCTGACGGTGCTTTCGATCTTTCTGTGTCCGAGCAGGAGCTGCACGGCGCGCAGATTACCGGTACGCCGGTAGATCAAGGTTGCCTTCGTCCTTCGTAACGAGCGGGGACCGAACAAATGAGGGTCGAGGCCGATGCTTGCAATCCACTCGGAAACGAGCCGCGCGTACTGTCTCGTCGTGATGCTTCGTCCCGAACCTCGGCGGCCGGTGAACATAAATTCGCCGAGCTTCTTGGCGGAGGCTCTTAGGTAATCATCGACCACTTGGCGGGTCTGTTCCGTCAACTCGAACCTGACGGGCTGCCCTGTCTTTTTCTGTCCGACCGTGGCCCGATCGACTGCGTATCCACTCGGAGCGACATCCTCGACCTTGAGGGCGACGACATCGCAGCCACGAAGCTTGCCATCGATAGCCAGATTGAACATCGCCAGGTCGCGGATCCTGCCCTCTACCTGCAGCTTGGTCCGGATCGACCAGACGTGCTTTGGCCGGAGCGGCGGCTTCGCGCCGATCAGCTTGCCTTTGTTCGAAGGGCGCGTTTGAGCCTGGTCGGGTCTGCGTTTTCGTGATCTTGCATGGTCATACTCCTCAGTTACTGAGGACGACCATCATGCGTGCTCGCTCGAAGGCCTTGAATGCACGTCAGCTTTCGAACAACTTGCGACCCGGCACACCTGGCGATGCCTGCCGCGCCTGTAGCGATTGATCCCATTCGGACTCTCACACACACTTCACCGCGCCCCATCCCCGGCCCATTTTTGGAAGTTTTGTGCGGCGTGACGAGCGAGCAAAAGTGCTCCCTCCCCAAACGAAGTAGAGTTGTTTCACGGGAACGATCGGAGCATCACGCTAATGCTGCGGGCCGATTTGCAAAAGGAGGCGCGGCGGGCGGATAGGCGGCAACGCGGCCTGACAGCGCGCTGCCAAGCGAGCGCGCCCAATCCGGAACGCGGAACCAGATGAGTTTTTAAGCTGTTGTCTGCGGGGCAGGCATTAGTCCGTTTGCCGATCCGGCTGCCACAGCCCAAGTTAGGACACTCCACTTGCGATTGCTGGCCGGGATCATTGACCCTGGGAGCATGGTGATGAGAAACCCGGTTAACTGAGGAGAACTCCATGCAAATGCTTCAAGCTGTCTACTTTGCCGCGTATAGCAATTTGAAACTGTCACGTGATGATAAAGGTGTGCTGGTTGCCGAGTTCCATAGCGACGGCGGCCCGTTCATCATGAACGCGCAAGCACACACAGAGTTTGTCGATGCCTTTCACAGAATCGGACAAGACCGAGCGAACAAGATTGTCATCGTTACAGGCGCGGGCGGGAATTTCATTGGGGACGTAGAATGGCCATCGTTCGGAGATGTCGCCGATCCGGGCGTCTGGAGCAGAATTCACGACGAAGGCGTCCAGACTTTAGAGAACATTGCGAACATCCGCGTTCCGGTGATCGCGGCCGTCGAGGGACGCGCCCATATCCACTCGGACTACGCGCTCCTCGCGAGTGTCATCGTGGCGGCTGAAGGTGCGACATTCCAGGACGTCGGCCACTTTGCCGTGGGGGTTACGCCGGGTGACGGGATCTTTACAACATGGAGTTATCGGGCTGGAGCAGGTCGAGCCGAGGCATTCCTGCTCAATCCACAGCCGCTGCCGGCGCGTACCGCATACGAATGGGGAGTCGTGGCAGAGGTAGTACCGAACGGCAAGGCAGTGGCACGCGCTCGGGAACTGGCCGATTTGTACCTGCAGGCTCCGGAAGTGACGCGCCGGAATACGCGCATTCATTTCATTCAACCGTTGAAGGAGCGCATCGTGCGGGAAGTCGGTTACGGACTATCCCTCGAAGGAGCGTCATCGGCCGACTTGGTTAAATCAAAGCAATCGAAGAGTTAGTCTGCGCGATCCGAAAGGCCTAGCCTGAGTCCCGGGCGGCCCGTTGCTACGGCCTGTTAACACTACAAGATGAGGTATGCGAGCGCGAGATGGAGAAAAGCTCGGAACATAATGTCGAGCTTTTCGAACCGCGTGAAGATGCGCCTGAATCCTTTGAGCTTGCGGAAGAGCCGTTCGACTTCATTACGCCGCTTGTAGAGTTCCTCGTCATAGTCCCATGGCTCCTTGCGATTGTGCTTGGGCGGCACGACAGCCGAGAAGCCCGCTTGCGTGACGGAGGCGCGCGTTTCATCGCCCTCATAAGCCCTGTCCATGGCCATGGGCAGATTTTCGGGCAAGGCTTCCGGCTTGTCTTGCCAATCCTCCAGAAGCGCGCGCCCTTCGACGCCATCGCTGGCTTGGCCAGGGGATAGGCTGAAAGTCACCGCCGTTCGGTCATCCGCGGCGACCATATGAATTTTGGTGTTCCATCCGCCTCTGGATTTGCCGATCGCCTGCGGCCCTCTTTTTTGAGAGCGCCCATGGCGTCAGGATGCACCTTGACATTCGTGCTATCGAGCCCGAGGCATTCGATGCGGATGGCAATCAGGCGTTGCCGCTGAAGCGTTTCGAAAATCCGCTCCAGCACGCCTCGGTCCGCCCACCGGCGAAGCCTCGTGTAGATGGTGTGCCAATTGCCAAATTCCTTCGGCAAGCGCCGCCATTTGCAGCCGTTCTCGGCGACATAGAGCAATGCGTTGAGCAGCCGCCAATTGTCGATTTTCACGTTGCCGCGCTGCACCGGGAGAAGCGGCGACAGCAAAGCGTATTGGGAATCAGTCAGTTCCATCCCGCAACGATGGAGCCCTTAACCTTGCTTTTGTGTTAACAGGCCCTAGGCAAACGGCTTGGGCAGCCGGACGAGATCGCGGCGGCGATCGCGTTCTTATCCAATGACGCGGCTACATCACGTCGGACTCTGTTCGTGGATGGCGGGCATCGATTCGAAGGCTCTCTTCTAAGTTTGAACGACGGACATCACAATGAACACCTCAAGGAAAACCGCGCTCGTTACAGGCGCTACGGGGATTGTCGGCCGCGCAGTTTTGGAGGAGCTTGGCGGATGGAGGACTGGACCGTCATCGCGGTATCGAAGTTGGAGTTGGGGGCTCCAGTGCCGGGCGCACAAGCGTCGATTTCAGCTGACCTTCTCAACCGGCAGTCAGCGCTTGAGCGCTTGGGGGATGCAAAAGGCGCGACGCATGTGTTCTATGCGGCCTATGCTCCGCGCGCGAGGTTCGTCGCCATCGCGTGGCGCGGTCTTTGTCCGAACGCTGTCGCGTTGTCCTGCGCTGCGCGGATGGCGTTCCGAGCTAAACCGTTGCGAGCGAACTCGGCGTCCATGAGCACACGGTGGGGAAGTGGCTGCCACACCTTTCGCACCACCGGCATCACCGCCTATCTGGAAGCCGGCGGCACGCTGGAGAACGCCCAAGCCATGGCCGAGCATGAAAGTCCGCGCACGACCAAGCTCTATGACCGCACTGGCGACGAGATCACACTCGACGAGGTGGAGCGGATTACGATTTAACAGATAAAATTGCCTTCACGCCGGCACACGACCTGTGTCGACAATCAAACCCGCTGCCGCACAGGAGGCAGTAAGCGTAGTGCGCGTCGACTCGCAACGCCGGCCGAGGCTGGGTTCAGCGGGCCGGCAAGTCAAAAGTTCAGGTCAAACGTCAGACAGAGGAGAACTCAATGAATGGGGCCCAATCTTTATTCAAGGCGCTGGTGGATGCGGGCATCACGACATGCTTCGCCAATCCCGGCACGTCGGAGATGCAGCTCGTCTATGAAATTGGGATGACCGATAAAGTACGTCCCGTCCTGTGCCTACAGGAGGACGTCGTCACGGGCGCGGCGGACGGCTATGCGCGCATGACGGGCGCGCCGGCCTTCACGCTCCTGCATGTTGGTAGCGGCTTCGGCAATGGCATCGCCATGCTGCACAACGCGGGACGGGCCAATACGCCCATCGTCAATGTGGTCGGCGCGAACGCTTCCTATCATCAGCCCAATAACCCCGAGCACGAATTGATCAATGGCCATATAACGGATCTCGCCCGCGTGGTGTCGCACTGGGCGCAGGAGGCGCGCAGCGCCTCGAACCTTGGCGAGCTGGGCGCGGAGGCGGCGGCGCTCGCGAAAACGGGCAAGATCTGCACCATCGTGGCGCCGACCAACTGGCACTGGGAAGAGGCCAACCCGCCGCCGATCGTTCCCGCTTCGCCGGGGCGGCCGAAGCCCGCTGCGGAGGCGATTGCGCGTGCCGCGACGATGCTGAAGAACGGCAAGAAAACCGGTCTGGTGCTGGGTAACCTCGCCCTGCGCGGAGAGGCGCTCAACATCGCCGCACGCATCGCCGCCAAAACCGGCGCGGTGCTCCTATCGGAAATATTTCCTTCGTATCACCTTTCGCGCGGCGAAGGGCGTCCGCCCGTGGACCCGATCCCCTACGAATTCGAAATCTGCCTCAAGTTTCTGGAAACCTTCCAGCAGCTGATTTTTGTCGGCGCTCTGTTACCGGTCGCGACATTCGCTTACAAGAACAAGCCGACCATGAAGAGCCCGCCGGGGTGCGATCTCTTCGTGATGGCTTCGGTCGAGCGGGATTTGTCGGAGGCGCTGAGGTCGCTTGCCGAAGCGACAGGCGCGGCCGGGGCAGCGGCGCCCCGTCAGCCTCGCACCGAGGCCGCAGCGCCAAGCGGAGACCTGACAGCCGAAGCCATTGGGCAATCGCTCTGCATGTTGATGCCCGACAACGCCATTCTCGTCGACGAAGGGGCGACCAATGGGCCGCCGATCTTCGCGGCAACGAAGGGTGCTCGCGCGCATGACTATCTCGCCCCCGTCAACGGGGGAGCCATCGGGGGTGGTTTGCCCTTGGCTCTCGGCGCGGCGATCGCCTGCCCAGACCGGAAAGTTGTTCATCTCCAGGCGGACGGCAGCGGCATGTACACCGTCCAGGCGTTGTGGTCGATGGCGCGAGAGAAGATCGACATCGTCATCGTCGTTCTCAAGAATGACGCCTACGCCATTCTCGGCCTCGAGATGGCGCGGGTTCGCGAAAAGGAGCTCAACGCCAGGATGAATTCGATGCTCCATCTCAGCAATCCGACGCTCGACTGGGTGAATATCTCGACGGGCATCGGCGTGCCGGCGACGCGGGCGGGAACGGCCGAGGAGTTTCATCGACAGTTCGAGGCTGCGCTCGGCGCCAAGGGGCCACATCTGATCGAGTGCCAGGTCGTCACTCCGAAAGAGTGGGCCGCGCTCGAAGATTACATTCACAAGAACCGCTGAGGCTTTGTTCAGCGGGAATCTGAGTCAAACCGGTTCAAAAAGTCTTGCAAGCTTGCAGAGCCCGCTGGGATTCGTGCCAGGTGGCGGGGGAGTAAGCGAACCCGGCTGATCTGCTCTTGATCGGGTTGCCCCCAAAGCGGACGGTCAGTCTCGGGTTAGTGATCACGGTCACGCATGGCAAAGATTCCATGGGGCACCGACCCCTCCAGCCTGGGTTTTGGCCTTAGTAGGATGCGGGGTCGTTGACTGCATCGCAAGGAGGAATCCGATGCGCCCTACCGATAAAAGCCGCAACCAGGATTTGGCCCGTAGCCAGGGAGATCATTCAACTCTGTATGTATCGCTGGAGTTAAGCCGATCGACTTGGCTCGTGACCTCACTGTCGCCGAACAGCGACAAAATGTCGAAACACTCGATTGCCGCGGGTGACGTCCCCAAATTGCTTGCCTTGCTGGCACGTCTGCGCGGAAGAGCCGAGCAACTCGTCGGAGGGTCGATTAATGTCGTGGTCATCCAAGGAGCCGGGCTCGACGGCTTCTGGATACATCGATCACTCGAGGCAAATGACATTGAAAGCCATGTCGTCGATCCCGCTTCGATCGCCGTGTCGAGGCGACGACGGCGCGCAAAGACGGACATGATCGACGGCGAAACACTGCTCAGGACATTGCTGGCCTGGAAGCGCGGGTGTAAATTCGCGCGCAATATTGACCCCCAGATTGGAGTGCGCCCCTGGAAGTGGACAGATTGAGGGATCTGGATTGACACCCGGTGTCGGGCTTTCAGAGGATGAAAGCCATGACCAAGCATCGTTCCCACAGCGCCGCATTCAAGCGGCAAGTTGCGCAGGAGTTCATTGCTGGCGAGACCCTGCACGGGTTATCCAAGCGGCACGATATTTCGCGCCAGTTAATCCGCATCTGGGTCGGCAAGTATGAGGCCGGCGCGCTTGATGACGACGTTCAGGAGGCGGACCTGTTGCAGGAATACGAAGCGAAAATCGCTGCGCTCGAGAGAATGGTCGGCCGACAGGCTCTTGAGATTGAGTTTTTAAAGGGGGCGCTGAAAAACGCACCACGGTCGAAAAGCGAGCATACATCCATCATTGCCGGCCCCTTGGTTTCTCTGTCGCGCGAGGATGTCGGTTGATGGCTATCCCTCGCTCGACTTTCTATGGTGCGCCGGTCGCGCAACTCGACGAAACCGTGATCATCAGCCAGATTCGGACGATCTGCGATGAGTTTGAATCCTACGGCTATCGCCGTGTTGGCGCTGCGCTTCGCCATCAAGGTATCATCGTCAATCATAAGAAGATTCGGCGGCTGATGCGCGAATATGATCTCCAACCCAAGCGCCGACGGCGATATGTGGTTACGACCGACAGCAATCACGACGGCCTTATCTTCCCCGATCGCGCCCGCGGCCTCATCGTCGAGGGACCGAACCAACTTTGGGTTGCAGATATCACATACATTGCGATTGCGACGGGCTTCGTCTACCTGGCGGCCATTCTGGACGCTTGGTCGCGCAAGGTGGTAGGCTATGCGATCAGTCGCTCGATCGACGCCAGACTGGCTGCCGCCGCTCTCAAAGCCGCCATCCGGGCGCGCCAACCACCTGAGGGCTGCGTGCATCATTCGGACCGCGGATCGCAATACGCTTCCGAGATCTATCGCCAGCTCCTTGCCGATCACGGCTTCCGCGGATCCATGAGTCGGCGCGGCAATCCATACGACAACGCCAAGGCAGAAAGCTTCATGAAAACACTCAAAGTCGAGGCGGTGTACCTCATGTCCTACGAGACATTCGAAGACGTCAAAGGAGATATCCCCCGCTTCATCGACGACGTCTACAATAAACGCAGATTACATTCCGCACTCGGATATGTGAGCCCACAGCAGTTCGAGAATCACCACGCCCGGCAAGGGGTCAAAATCGAAGCCTGAACCTGCCTGCCCGTAGGGGCGCACTCCAAAAAGGGGGTCGCGGTTGGACGCGATTTGACAATGAAGCAGGGATTTCCTATGCCAGCCAAGAGCTGTCCCCCGTGGTGACAGGCTTCATCGTTGACGGCGATCGCGCCCCAAACTTTGCTGTCGCTGCCAATCCAGAGGAAACGGCCGCATCAGTACGGGCAAAGTGAGATCCACAGGGTGCCGTCCACCCAGAATCGCCTCGACGATTTCCGGGGCAAGCAGGGTCAGGCGCGGGACGCGCCCCACGTAGGACTCGTTGATCTTCTCGGCGGCGGCTATCTCCGCGACGGTCGTGTGCGTGCCGGACTCCAGCAGCTTCCGCCACCGGAACGCCCGGGCGAGCGCCTTGACCATGGTGTTGTCGATGCGCGGCCGGGGCGGTGCCCAGGAATCGGAACCATTCGGCGCGATCACCAGTTTGCGGCCGCCGCGTTTGCGGAAGGTCAGCGGAATGTGGACCGTTAGGGCGCCGCCGTCCTTGCTGATTTCCGCTCGCGCCATTACGCGGCCCTCGTTCTTGGCGCCGCTTCTTTTTGTGCAAAGTCGTCCGCCGGCTTTGCCGATGACGTATTTGGCGCCGCCACAGTTCGCAGATCTGCGATCAGGCTCGCGATGCCGCTGGTACGCAGGCGGATAACAACTCCGTCTAGGCTGACGTCGACGCGCTCCACGAGGAGCCGAACGACGCGCGCCTGCTCGGCGGGAAAGAGCGCATCCCAGATTGGATCGAGTTGCTCCAGCGCTTCACGCACTTCAGCTTCCTTGATGTCGCCCATCAATTGCCGCGCCACGCGCCACGTGCGCACCACAATCTCGGGCGCGCGGAGCATGCCGCGCAATTGGTCGACAACTGCCGTTTCGATTTCTGCGGCGGCTACGCGCCGGATCGGGCAGGTCTCGGGACCGAGCTTCAAGACCGACTGGCTCACATAATACCTGTAAAGCCGTCCGCCCTTGCGCGTGTATGTGGGCGACATGGCACCGCCGGTCGGTCCGAAGATCAACCCTTTAAGGAGTGCGGGTTCGATGGTGCGGGTGCGACGGGCGCGGACGCGCGGGCTCTCCCGCAAGATGCCGTGAACCCGGTTCCATAGATCGAGGCTAATGATTGATTCATGCTCGCCGGGATAGGCCGTGCCCTTGAGGACGGCATCGCCGATGTAGACCCGATTGTTCAGGAGCTTATAGAGGAATCCCTTGTCGATCGGCTTGCCGCGCCGCGTGGTGACACCTTCCTTCCAGGCCCGAATCGATCCGTGGCACCGGCAACGGCATCACCGCCAAGGCCCCACGCATCTTGGCGATTTCATCGGGAGGCAAGCCCGGCACCGACCGCAAACAAAAATCTGCTCGCTCCTTGAGCCGCTTCCAGCGGGCCTCGGCAAGCGCTTGGCCGTGGCTGTCGGTGGGCGGGGCCATGAGAACCGGCACCTTAACAGCGGCAGCCAGGATCGCCTGTCCTTCGGGGGACAACGAACTCGCCGGGACGCCGAAGAGGAGCCGACTTGCGAGACCTATTCCGTGCACAGGCTCTCCGAAACCGCTCCCCTTGGCTCCGATTACAAATGGAAGGTGCATGGCGACGAAGCGTTCTGCGGCATGGGGATCCCCGCTCGACAACGATCTTACGAGAGCATGGGCGCCGAAAAGCTCGGCCGCCTTTCGCAGCGCAAGTTCGCTCACAGCCTCGTTCTGGTCGGGCGACCGTCCACGCAATGTGCGGACCACCTGCATGTAGAGCGTCGATGCGCCCCGCCGACGATCGCCGGTCAGCGTCTGCCACCCGGATTTCAACACTGCCAAGGGGTCGATGCCGAGCAACCGTGAGACGCGATCGAACTCACGGTCTTCAAGGAAGACAATACATGTTCGCCAGACAGGAGGGATGTCCGCGATCGGCAGAGCTTCGTGGTCGGCGGCGAGAACTGTCCCGTCGCTCCAGTCTACGAAGTTGGCGGGGGGCACAATGCCGAGCCAACGACCCTGCGAATCGGTGATCTCGATCGCGGATCAACGCTCGTGCGCATAAGCGAGCTCTTCGCGCATATAGGGGTTGGTGAAAGCCGAGAGTACGACAAAGCCGCCGAACGAAATGACGAGACCGACAATGCCATACTTGGGCGTAATCAGTGCCGCCCGGAAAACGATAAGGGCAAGGCTCGCCAGCCACTCGCCGACGGGAGGGCGAACGAAAGGATCGCAGCAGGCAAGCGGAGAATGCTGGTGATGATTACGAGCGAACGCACAAGGAAATTGCGGAAGAATGCAACAAACCGGGTTGCCCGTCGCGCAGCGATACTAAGCATCTGGAACATCAATATCTCCCGGATCCCACAAGGACACCCCTTCCTGACCTCGCGTGTTCCAACGCTGGAAATCGGTTCACGCCGCCATCCTTTCACCGCTCGATTGATGAGAGGGCGCATCGTCGCTTGACAGCTTCTCGTCCGGCTCATTCGACGCGCTGCTCTGGCTGGGCTGGTTACCCTGCGCGCCGTCAAGCATGAATGCGAGATAATCGACCGGCGACATCTTGAAGACACGGATAGCGCCATACGTTTGAAGCGCATGGGCGTAATTGGTCGCGGCGGGCAGGTCTTTCGGATTAAGCGCCAGTGCGCGTTCGGAAGCGTTCAACGCTTCCGAATATTCACGCGCAAACAGGATGACAACTGAACACGCTGAACGGTACCGCGTCCTTCCGGTCTCGGAGGCTATCTTATGCCCCTCACCGTCAAAATCGGCCGAGTTAAGTCTGCTTCTCCGAATTCCTCGCCAAGGTCGAAGCCGGCGAAGAGGTCAATCGCCCGTGGCGCTACCAAATGGCGCTCGTCGTCCACGCTTCGCTCGCCGCCACCTAATTTCTGCCGGACGAGCAAAACGACGACGCTCACCTCCGGCTATGACGCCAACTATCTCGCGCTGACCGCGGCCCTTTTTTTAAAGAGAAGCTCGCCGTCGTTTCGCGCTGAAAGCGTGTCTCAGGGCGTCTTCGGGCAGTTTTAGCTACCTTTTCGAGTAGTCAAGGCCTTGGCCAACTCGTCGATCCGTACCTATCGAAGCCGTTGCCCGGTCTGGGCCCATAACGCGAGAACCGCGAAGTCCGGCCAAAGAGTGTTGGCTCCGGGTTCCTCTCCCTCCGCTACGGCTTTGAACGTAGGATAATACCTCGCCGCTCTCGAATCGAGTCTCAAAAGCTTGCTTGAATTTTCTCGCAGCGTCGGTGCTGTCGATTATTATTAAATCATTGTCCTGACGCTTCAGACCGGATGCTGAGAAGTTTGCTGCGCCGGTGCGCAACAAACGGCCGTCAATTTGGTAGCTTTTGAGGTGCATCGGATCGCTGGCCTTGTGCTTGATCCTTATCTCGGCGCCAGGCGTTTCGGCGAGGTCATTGAAAACCTTCGCGGGTTCGCGCTCGGCAAGCTGGGTGCCATCGAGATAGATGCGGACCGCAACGCCGCGGTCGGCGGCGCGCGTGAGCGCTTGCCTGACGGGCCAGTCGGTCAGCACACAGGCCGCCATGTCGATTTAGTGCCGGGCGCCAACGATAAGCGCAACGTCGATATGTTCGAGGTTTTCCGTCGGCGCATATTGAATGACCGGCGCCGGATCGGCGCCGCATGGTGCCAGGGAAGTGAGGAAGAGGACTGCGGTCAGAGAAACTCGAAACTGGCTTAATGCAATCGCGTTTAATTTTTGGCTTGCGCGGGCAACCGAACCCAACGAGGCTGCTGCACCATTAGGGGCATTCGGGGAGCCGTAAAAGAGTGTCAGGCTGATCGCCATCTACTTCAGCCTTTAAATATTTCATGCCGGGAGGGCTGACGGCTACAATAACGCTAACCATTTTGCGATGGGCTTGAACTGAAAACACCTGCTCACCGCGCTCTATTTTCCCAATCGCATCATTCAACGTAATTTTCCACTGAGAACTTTCGTAGCCCCCAACGTGGGTAATTCTTTCATGGGGGCTCATTCTTTCAGTTCTGCTAATGCACTTTATCTGCATGGTGTTCGTCACCCAAGCCTCCCAACCGGCACTTTGACCGTCGCCATTGCTCTTCTAACTAGTTGCCTTTCTTCGGTTTGGTAGCGGCACGCCGGAAGCCGCGAGCGCGATGCCAGAGGTGCAGGAAGCCGCACGGGCCGTTTCGGCAAAGATCGTGCTCTGCCGCTTATTTCGAATTGTCGTTACTGATCCGCGCGCGGCGGTTTTTGAGCTTCGCCAGATCGTTCTTGGCGACAGCTTTCCTCATTGTGTTCATGGCGGCTTCGGGGCTGGGCTCCATTGGCGCTGGTATGGCGGAAATTTTGTCTTCGAGCGTGTCGATTTGCCGTGAGATTTCCTCAGCGCCCTTCGCGCTCTTTCTGATCCGCACGCCCGGCCCTCCGCCATTTTCAGCGATGAATTCGACGCCGGCCTTTTCGAGCGCGGCCTGGATTGCGTTTACCGTAGCCACCCTGGTTCCGGACAACGGGCCTTCCATCCGCTCTAACCGCTTGATCGTTTCGACTGAAACGCCGGAAACGGCTGCTAGGGCAGTTTGATCCATTCTCAACATTGCACGCGCCGCGCGGAGCTGGTCGGCTACCAAAATGCACCTCTAGGGTAAAAAAATGCCTTTGAGGTGTTGACACCTCGGGCTATGTGAATTACCTATAAGGTGTAAATAATACATTCTCAAAGGTAATTCAACCCACAAGCACTATGAGGCAAACATGACACGAGCACTTCAAAAACACGTTGCGCGGAGGCAAGACCAGACCTTCGCCGACTGGTTCGCGGAACTCAAGGAGCTGGCAGGCGAGCGCTGGGCTGAAGTCGTGGACCAGGCGCCAACGATTTACGCGGTTTGGGGCGGCGGTGCGACGCCGGCACAAGCCTTGTACATGGTGGGGTTAATTCTCCCGCCAAAGACAGCGGCGGCGTAGGGGGCACCATGACAACCAAACCGGTTGATTGCGATAGCCGGGGGAGCTGTCCCTCGCGACGGACGCTTTGGCGAATTTGGTTTTCTTATTGATTTTGAACCGCGAGGCCGAGCTTGTGGCACTTGTTGCGCGGGGCTTTCGGGGCAAGCAATGCAGCGCGGGCGGAGGCTCCTGACCTGGGGGCAGATCAGGGGCTGCGCCTGGCGGATAGCTGCAGGAGGACCGCCAGCCGCAATGCGACAGGCGTCTTCGCGGGCCCCTGGAACCCAGCGATTGCCAATTATCGCTTGCGGGCACTAAAAGTTCCACCTGTGGCGCCAATGTTTGCGGCGGGTCGATGATAGGTGACCGCTAAGGTATAAGGTGACACAATGTCCGTCAGAAAGCGTCTTTGGAAAACAGCGGCCGGCGAAGAGCGCCATGCTTGGCTTTGCGACTACACCGGCCAATCCGGCAAGCGCCATGTCAAAACCTTCGCCCGCAAGAAGGATGCCGACGCATTTATTGCCAAGGCCAAAGTCGAAGTCCGCGAAGGCGTTCATACGGCGGATAGCGACAGCGTCACGATCCGCGATGCCGCGGACCTTTGGCTGACGACAGGCGCGGCGCGCGGGCTTGAGCGCGCCACGCTGGCCGCCTACGAGCAGCATGCGCGATTGCATATCGTTCCGTTCCTTGGCCGGGTGAAGCTCTCGCGAATGTCGGCTCCGGCGGTCCGTGATTTTGAGGACCGGCTGCGCACAGATGGCCGGTCGGCGGCGATGATCCGCAAGATCCTAACCAGCCTTGGCTCCATGCTTTCGGACGCGCAAGAGCGTGGGCTCGTATCCCGCAATGTCGTCCACGATCTCGGGTCACGGCGCAAGAAAGGAGTCGATCGCCGCGCGGACAGGCGCCAAAAGGGCCGTCTCAAGGTTGGGGGAGATATCCCAAGCCGCGAGGAAATCAGGGCCATTGTTGAGGCGCTGCATGGGCCTTGGCGGCCCATCCTGTTGACGGCGATATTTACCGGGCTCCGGGCATCGGAGTTGCGCGGGTTGCGCTGGACCGATGTGGATCTCAAGCAAGGCGAAATTCACGTCCGGCAACGGGCTGATAGATATAATGCGATCGGGGCGCCGAAGTCTGAATCCGGTGAGCGGACAGTTCCCCTGCCCCCGATCGTGGCGAATGCTTTGAAGGAATTGAAGCTTGCTTCGCGCGAGTGCGGCGCGGGTATCGTTTTTGTATCGAGCCGCGGCCACATTCGGAATCATTCAAACATCGTGAAATATGCGCTTATTCCGGCGCAGATCGCGGCAGGCGTCGTGAAGCCAGATGGCACGGCTAAATATACCGGGCTGCACGCGCTCCGCCATTTCTATGCGTCGTGGTGCATCAATCGGCTCGAGGATGGCGGGCTCGGCTTGACGCCGAAGCTTGTCCAGGAGAGGCTTGGTCATTCGACGATCGGCATGACATTGGATGTTTATGGGCATTTGTTCCCACGCGGCGACGATGGTTCGGAGCTTGCGGCGGCGGAAAAGTCGCTTTTGGGATGAATGCAACAAGACTGCAACAAAATGCCTAAACGTCTATTAAAAACAACGTTTGAAGCGGACTGTAAATCCGCTGGCTAAGCCTTCGTAGGTTCGAGTCCTACCTCCCCCACCAGCGATGGAATGTACATCACAAATTAGCGCCAAATGAAGTTAGCCCTCTACCGTGGAACGTCACGGTGAATGGCGCGTTAAAAATCAGGTACAATCTTGGACGATCTTCAGCCTTGAGGATGCTATTGGCCCGCGTAGGCCCTGTTTCGATCCGTGTTCATACGAACGGGATTTACAAAAAAGCTGATTTGTCCGGTTACGCGTCAATAGAGTAAGTTGCGGCAGCGCCGATGGCGAGACACAAGACCATACTGGTTTCGGGTATGGGCATCGCCGGTCCGACGCTCGCTTTCTGGCTCAAAGCAGGCGGGTTCGAACCGACCTTGATCGAGCGTTCGCCTCGATTACGAACCGGAGGATACGTCATCGACTTTTGGGGACTTGGATACGATATCGCGGAGCATATGGGACTGAGGAAGGATATCGAACGCGTTGGTTATCATGTCCAAGAGATGCGTGTCGTGGACGACCGCGGTAGGCGCGTGTCCGGTTTCGACGTTGACGTTTTCCGAGAACTGACAAAAGGGCGTTATGTGACGCTGGGGCGGAGCGAACTCTCACACCTGCTTTTCGACAAAGCCGCTGGTACTTCAGAAGTAATGTTCGACAACGAGATTGTGAGCCTTGAAGACAGGGAAGACGATGTGTGCGTCCAATTCAAACATGGGCGCGAACGCCAATTCGACCTCGTGGTCGGCGCCGATGGTCTGCATTCAGAGGTTCGCAGACTCGCATTCGGACCGCAGCATCAATTCGAGAAAAACCTTGGCTACGCGGTCGCAGCTTTCGAGATATCTGGATACCGACCACGCGACGAAGATGTGTACGTGATGTATGGCCGTCCGGGGCGGTCGCTTGGGCGGTTCACCATGCGTGAAAATCGGACTCTGTTTCTGTTCGTCTTCGCGACCGGCAACGACGCCTTGCCGGAAACGCTCGACGGCAAGAAGGAGCTGCTTTTCTCCCTGTACGTTAATGACAAGTGGGAGTGCAGGCACATTCTGGATGAACTGAAGGGCACGCAGGAACTCTATTTCGACAGAGTCAGCCAAATCCGGATGCCTAGCTGGTCGCGAGGCCGGGTCGCCCTCGTGGGCGACGCCGCCTTCTGCGTTTCCTTACTGGCCGGCCAAGGTTCCGCCCTTGCCATGACTGCCGCCTATGTGTTTGCGGGCGAGCTTGCTAAAGCGGGTGGCCGCCATGAATTGGCGTTTCGAGAGTACGAAGCGTTCTTGCGGGCCTATATACATGCAAAGCAGGAAGGCGCCGTACGCTTCGGCGGTGCCTTAGCGCCAAAGACCCGATGGGGACTTTGGTTTCGCAATCAGGTTATGAACGCGTTTACAATTCCCGGATTGGCGAGGCTTGCTGTCGGCAGGGAAATCACCGACAAATTGCTTTTGCGCGATTATTGCTTGCAACGCGGTCACGAATCGGCAGCGAAATGACCAAATTCATGTGCCCAGTTTGACCCTGGTTGGTCCACCATTCGTTTCTTACCGGTTTCTCGATGAGACAGAGTTTCCCAGCAAAACAGAATCAAAGAAATTATGGTTATGAGATCGGGGGAATTCGCTTGCCCAAACCGGCGTCTCTCTACCAACTCAAGATTACACTAGAAGATATCCATCCCTTCATTTGGCGGCGTTTTGTTGTCCCGGCAACAATCAGACTTTCTAGGCTACACGCCGTCATTCAGATCGTCATGGGCTGGGAAGATTGCCATATGCACCTCTTTAAGGCGGGCGAAAGTATGTATGGCGACGACCCGGAGCCGACCGGACATTTCCGCGCCGAGACAAACGTCAAACTCTCCGACCTTCTCATTAAACCAAAAGATTGGTTGCGGTATGATTACGACATGGGTGATAGTTGGTCGCACAAGCTCTTGCTTGAAAAAATACTGGAGTCGTCTTCGGAGATGAAGCCATATAGCTGTCTTGATGCGAAACGTGCCTGTCCGCCGGAAGACTGTGGTGGATGGCCAGGCTATGAAAATTTGCTGGATGTCTTGGCCAACCGCAAACACCCTGAATATTCGGAACTCAAGGAATGGTCTGGAGGCTCATTCGATCCGGAACGTGTTTTCGTTAACGACATCAATCACCGCTTGGCGGTCTTTTCCCGAGGGAATTGGGGCGTATGGGTCAAGACTGCATAGTATATGTCTCAATCGGATTTAATCGGTTTTAAGCATAATTACCCGATCCCGGCTTAGCAGGCGCCAAGGACGGCTGAAAAGATGGCGCGGGTTAAAATGCGGGATACTGTGGCGTTCCACAATATCAAAAAAATGCGAATTTCTCGTCCTGACGGAATTCTTCGAGGACCGGGGCGAATGCGTCGAACAAGGCGCGATACCCCGTCGCGCCGCCGATTTTTTCGAAGCGCACGGCCTTGCCCGCCCGCCCGGTAGGATCACCGGGAAGGCGCTTGAAGGTGAGCAGCCGTCCGCCCTCCTTCAATTGCGCAAACAGCGCATCGAGATTGGCCTCGACCGTGCCATTGACGAAAATCAGGTCGAACGGCGCTTCCTCGGGGGCGCCTACCGCAAGCGGGCCCAAGATGGTTTGAACCTTCGCTAAGCCGGCGGCGGCAAGATTGGACCGCAACGAATCGTAGTACGAGCGCTCAGATTCGAGTGCCACGACTCGCCCCGCGAGACCGGCGAGGAGCGCTGACGAATAACCGGTTGCAGCACCTACATCGAGTACATTGTCGGTCGATGCCACGCCCGCGCCTTGAATGAGACGCGCGAGAACGAGCGGCGGCAAGAGCGTGCGGCTTTCCCCGCCAGGCCCAACTGGCTTGAGTTGCAGGCCAATATCGGAATAGGCGAGCGGCGCCAGTTCGCCGGGAAGAAAATGTTCGCGGGGAACTTCCAGCATACGCGCTAAGAGCGGTTGGTCGGTCACGTCGAAAGTCCGGATCTGGCAATCGACCATCGTCCGGCGGCGAAGTGCCGCTTGAGACAAGCGATCCGCAGCGCCAGCGTCCTCGAGGCTTGAGTCCTGCATGGTCTCCCAAAAGTCCTTTATCTCGCGGGACCGGCGCGGGGCCTCCGCGCGGCCGTTTTATAGTTTTCCCAGCTTCCCCTGTCCACCAAAACGGCGCACATTTCCGGAGTAGGAAAAACGAGCCTTTCGGTCGACGGTTTTTTGCTCTCGCGCCGGTCCTTCAATTGCCCTCATACCGTCGCCGCGATACAACCCTTTTTCCAGCGCGGGGAGTTGAATTATGTCCGAATCACCAGTTGAACATTTCGAACATGCCGAACACGCCGGACATGCCGCCCTTCTCGGCGATCCGTTTCTCACCCAAGTATCAATCACAATTGCGATCCTTGCCGTCATCGCCGCGACCGTCGGCAGTCTCGAGACGCTCGAAACCGCGAATGCCATAGGCGGCAAGAACGCCGCGGTACTGTTGCAGAACAAAGCAACCGACACGTGGAATTTCTATCAGGCAAAGAGCGTCAAGAAGAATCTTTACGCCATCGCCGCGGCAAACCTAGGTCCAGAGGCCGACGACTTCAAAAAACAGGCGGAGAGGTACGGCGGGGAGGAACAGGAGCTTTTCGTCAAGGGCCAGGCGCTTGAACGTCAAGCCGAAGATAAGCTGACAAATAGCGAACGGCATGAAAACCGCCATCATATTTTGACAGTTTCCGTAACGCTTCTTCATGTGGCAATCGCGATCGCGACCATCGCAATTATCGTGCGGGGCCAGCGTTGGCCGTGGTATACCGCCATTGCGCTAGGGGTCCTTGGCTCAATTGGCGCGGCCTATGCTTATTTAGTCTAGCGGCGCGGGACCGGAATAAATTCCAGCCCCGCGTTTCGACTTGCTGACTCCGAGGCGGAGTTATCCCTTCAGACGCTTAAGGCACTCGCTCATATAGCCGCCGCCCTTCGGGTTCCACTTCATACCGCCTGTGGCGTTATTTGCCTTGTTGGCTTGCCATTGCGCGCCACAGGTTTTCATACGCGCCTTAGCGGGCTTCTCATTGGCAAACTCAGGCGCGATTGCGGTTGGAAACACCGCCGTGCTTGAGGCGGCGGCGGGCGCGGGCGCGGCCACGGTAGGTGCCACCGGCTTCTTCGCGGGTTTCTTGAGCGGATTGGCCGGAGGCGGCGTGACTTCCGGCGACGCGGCGACGGGAGGCGGCGCTGGTGCGGCGGCAGGTGGCGGCGCGGGCGCCTCCACGACAGGAGCAGGCGCTGGAGGGGCGGCGGCGATTGGTGGCGGCGCCGCAGGGGGAGCGACCTCCGCCGCGGGCGGAGGTGACGCGGCGGCGGGTGGAGCTGCCGTGGCGGCGGGAGGGTTCGCCTTGGTTTCGGCCGCGCACTTACTATAGAATTGCGGCCACGCTTCGCCGTTCAATGTCCCCGCCGCCTTGGTGGCCTGGTATTTTTCGCTGCAAATGTGGCGGACGTCCGGGGGCGCAGGCGCCGCCGCTGCGTCGGATGCCGCCGCAGCGTCCTTGGCTTCAGCCGTGCACTTGCTGTAGAATTGCGGCCAGCTGTCGCCGTTCAACGTGCCCGCCGCCTTGGCGGCCTGATATTTTTCGCTGCATAGGTGGCGCACGTCTTGGGCCCAACTGTCCCTCGACAGCACCAATCCGAACGCGGCCGAAGCCATTGAGAACCCGAGCAATAAGGAACGGCGAACCAACATTGGTATGCTCCTTGGAAGTCTTCATCGCGAGGCGCCCGGAGCCGCTGCGGCCACGTGGCTTTTTCAAGACTCCTGCGAAATCCGCTGCAAGTCAAATATAAACAATAGGCAAGCGTACCGGCAAAAATGCCTGGTCTTTCCGCAACCAGCCGCAAATCGCGCACGCCTAACTGGCCGCACCGCCTGCGAAGCAGCCGCGATCGAGCATCCAGAATTAGCCGATCAGGCTTCGCCTCTTGCGGCGGCGACCTCCGCCGCGAAATCTTGGTCCGGTCTCTCGATTCCTTCGCCGAGAGCATATCGCACGAACGCTGTCACGCGGACCGGTGTCCCAACACTATTCCCGGCCTCGGCCACGGCCTGCCCGATTGTCTTACCCGCATGTTCGGCATGGATCGAGGGCTGGTCGAGAAGACAAACTTCCTTAAAATACGTCTTCAACCCGGACTCGACGATTTTTTCGAGCATATGCGCGGGCTTGCCCGCGTTCTTGCCAGCAAGCACCTCCTTTTCCCGCGCGACGGTGGCCGGGTCGAGGCCCGCCGGATCCAGCGCGAGCGGATTTGCCGCTGCGACATGAAGAGCGATCAAGCGCCCGAGCGGCGCCAGCGCTTGCGGATCGGCCTTCGACTCAAGGGCAACGAGGACACCGATCTTGCCAAGGCCTTCGGAGACCGCATTATGGACATATTGGCCAATGAACCCTTGGCCTACATGCGCGGCGGCGGCGCGCCGCAATGTTATGTTTTCGCCGATCGTGGCGATGGCGTTGGCGATCGCGTCGCCGAGGGTCCCGCCGCCAGGATAGGCCGCCGCTTGCAATGCCTCGACATCGGCCGTGCCGGTTTCAACGGCAAGGCGCGCTATGTTCTTTGCGAGTGCCTGAAATTCCGTGTTCCTGGCGACGAAATCCGTCTCGGAATTGAGCTCGACAACCACCCCGTCGACGCCGCGGACAAAAACAGCGACGAGTCCCTCGGCGGCGATCCGGCCGGATTTCCTGGCCGCCTTGGCAAGCCCCTTCTTGCGCAGCCAATCGATCGCCGCTTCGATTTCGCCCCCGGTCTCGCCGAGGGCATTCTTGCAATCCATCATGCCGGCGCCGGTCTTCTCGCGAAGATCCTTCACCATCGCGGCGGTGACGTTCGCCATTTTGCGTTTCCTTCATTTTTTATGACTTAATGCCGAGTGTCCGATGAACCGCCCGCATGGGGCGCAGTGATTCGGAATACCCATGAATCACCCAATCATCCGGCTCACTCACTAGCGTCAGCCAGCGACGAGACCACGCGCGAGATCAATCCAGCCGTCGCGTTCGATGCGGCCGGCGAGCCTCAGATCATGATCGATCTGGGCGGCGTTTTCCGGCGTCATAGCGGCGATTTGCCAATAGTGATAAATCCCGGCATCGTTGAGCTTTTTGACGATCTGCGGCCCGATGCCCGGCAATTTGGCGAGATCGTCGGGAGCGCCGCGCGGCGCCGTGAGGAGTTCGAAAACGCCTTCCACCGGCTCAGGGGCTGGCAACTCAAGGCTCGCCTGCGCCCCGGTTACGCCGCCAGACAGATCTTCCTCGGCGGGACGTTCCATTTCGCCCAAATCGACGCCGACGGAATCCTGCGCATGCGAAATGCCGTCGATCGCCGCGCGGGCGGCGAGATCGCAGTAAAGGGCGATCGCCCGGCCTGCATCGTCGTTGCCTGGAATCGGATAAGTGATTCCGTCCGGATTGGAATTGGTGTCGAGGATCGCTACCACCGGAATACGCAGCCGCTGGGCCTCCTTAATCGCCAATTGCTCCTTGTTCGTGTCAATCACAAAGATGAGATCCGGGGTGCCGCCCATGTCCTTAATGCCGCCGAGCGCCTTTTCGAGCTTGTCGCGTTCGCGCGATATCATCAGGCGCTCTTTCTTGGTCAGTCCGCTGCCGCCGCTGCCAAGCAGGTCGTTCACTTTGCGGAGACGCTGGATCGAGGCCGAAATCGTCTTCCAGTTCGTCAACATGCCACCAAGCCAGCGCGAATTGATGTAATATTGGGCCGATTTTTTCGCGGCATCGGCGATCGCGTCCTGGGCTTGCCGCTTGGTGCCAACGAAAAGCACCCGGCCGCCCCTCGCCACCGTATCGGAGATCGCTTTCAAGGCCTGATGCAGCAATGGCACCGTCTGGGCAAGATCGATAATATGGATATTGTTGCGGGCCCCGAAAATATAGGGCGCCATTTTCGGGTTCCAGCGATGCGACTGATGCCCGAAATGAGCCCCAGATTCGAGGAGACCGCGCATAGTAAATTCAGGCAAGGCCATAGGCGTTTGTTCTCCGGTTAAGGCCGCCGCGGATCGTCATGGACCTCTCCCTCCAAAAGGATGAGAGAGGCCACCGGGAGCGGCCCTTGAAGCAGGACCGCGCGTTCCGCGTGTGGAATGGAGGTGCTTATAAGGCCCGCGCCGCCCGAAGGCAAGGCTCGGCTCGCGTGGGCGGGCCGTATGATTTCGGTTTGAACTTGGTCTGTTGGGTGCCGATGGATGCCACTACGCAAGGCTGAGAATAATGATTGGGCGCGGCTCTTTAATCCGATAGATGTTTTCCACATCCGCATCCTCGTGGCGGCCCCGCTGGGCAGCCCTTCTATATTTTGATATGAGAACACGGATCTTGAGGGACGCGAGAACGGGCGATCACGCCGCATTCTGGCGGGGACTGCGAATCAGCGTTTCGATTGATGCAATTGAAAGGAGTTCCAAATGACTAAGGGCGGGCAGTTCAGGACGGTAGCGGCGGCAGCCATTGTGGCGCTCGTGTGGACGGCCAGCAATGCGTGCGCCGCGCAATGCGGCAATACGGCGGCTGGCTTCGAGGCGTGGAAAAACCAGTTCGCCCAAGAAGCGAGGGGACGGGGTGTCAGCGGCTCAACGATCGCAGCTCTCATGGCGACTCATTATGCGACGGCAACTATCGGGGCTGATCGTGGCCAGCATGGCTTCCACGTGTCGCTCGATCAGTTTCTTGCTAGGCGTGGCGGCTCAGTCATCGCATCGCGCGGGCGAGCGCTCAAACAATCCAATGCGGCCCTCTTTGCGTCTATTGAGCAACGCTACGGCGTCCCGCCGGGACCGCTCATCGCCATCTGGGGAATGGAGACGGGCTTCGGGAGGGAACACGGGAATCAGAACACTTTGTCGGCAGTGGCGACCCTCGCCTATGACTGCCGCCGGTCGGCTTATTTCACTGACCAGCTTTACGCAGCTCTGACGCTGATGGATCGCGGTGTCCTTACGGCAAACACGCGCGGCTCCATGCACGGCGAGATCGGCCAAACCCAATTCTTGCCCAAGACGATCCTCGAATACGGCACCGGCGGAAGTCTCGATACCGCGGCAGGCGCACTGTCCTCGACGGCAAATTTCCTCAGGGCCCATGGCTGGAGCGCGGGCGCAGGATACCAGCCTGGCGAAGCCAATTTCGCTGCTATCCAGGCATGGAACGCCGCTCCCGTCTATCAGCAGGCCATCGCGATCGTTGGACGACAGATTGACGGAGGAGGCAATTCTGGGAGGCGCTGAAGGAGTTGCATTTGAAATCCGGCAGGTTGTGCATCCTCATCTGAGCCCGGCGTGCGACCCTTCTTTTAGCGACTCCTCAACGAATCCAGCCGCGGAGCTTGATCCGCGGCTGGAACGCCGCCTCAGGAACGGCGCGGCGCCGGCTGCAGTGTCCGGGTTGGGTCACATATGACAGAAGCGCAAAATTCATACCGAAACATTATCTTTGTTTGAGGGAGCATGATTGTAGAGCAAGAGCTTCGGCGAATTGGTTGAATGCCATGACACCCATGGACGTCGACGAAACCATTCTCGCCCGGCGCGCCAAAATTGTCGCTGCCTTGCGGTGCATTGTCCCAGACGAAGGTGTCATCGAACAAGAGATCGGCCGGCGGCCCTACGAAACCGATGCCCTGACCGCCTACCGGGCCCTGCCCATGGTTGTCGTTTTGCCGGACAGCGTCGCGCAAGTGCGGGGGGTTCTCTCCTATTGCTACGAAAATAACGTGAAAGTGGTGCCGCGCGGGGCCGGAACCTCGCTCTCCGGCGGCGCCCTGCCGCTCGAGGACGGTGTTCTCCTGTCCATGATGAAATTCAACAAGATCAAGGAGATCGATTTCGCCAACCGGTTCGCTATCGTCGAGCCCGGTGTCACCAATCTCGCAATCACCCGCGCGGTGGAGGCGGAAGGCTTTTATTACGCGCCCGATCCCTCCTCGCAAATTGCCTGCTCGATCGGCGGCAATGTCGCGGAAAATTCGGGAGGCGTGCATTGCCTCAAATACGGCCTCACCACCAATAATGTGTTGGGCTGTGAGATGGTGCTGATGACCGGCGAGGTCATCCGGCTCGGCGGGCGCCATCTTGACCAAGCGGGCTACGATCTCCTCGCTCTCGTCATTGGCTCGGAGGGAATGCTCGGCGTCGTGACCGAGGTCACCGTGCGCATTCTCCGCTCACCGGAATCTGCCCGCGCGTTGCTGATTGCATTCGACTCAAGCGAATCGGCGGGAGCCTGCGTCGCCGGAATTATCGCGGCGGGCATAATCCCGGGCGGCATGGAAATGATGGACAAACCGGCGATCGAGGCGGCGGAGGATTTTGTCCATGTGGGCTATCCGCGCGAGGCCGAGGCACTTTTAATTGTCGAACTCGACGGCCCTCCCGTCGAGGCCGATTATCTTGTTGGTCTTGTCGAAAAAATCGCCCTGGCGCACGGCGCCACGCAATGCCGGATTTCAAACTCCGAAGCCGAGCGCCTTGCGTTCTGGGCCGGACGCAAGGCGGCTTTCCCGGCGGTCGGACGCCTTTCGCCCGATTATTATTGCATGGACGGCACGATCCCGCGCAAGGAATTGGCAAAAGTTCTTGCTGGTATGCGGGTATTATCGGAGCGCCATGGTTTGCGTGTCGCGAATGTTTTTCACGCTGGCGACGGTAATTTGCATCCGTTGATCCTTTACGATGCCAACAAGCCCGGCGAACTTTTACGCGCCGAACAGTTCGGAGCGGACATCCTTCGTCTTTGCGTTGCGGTCGGCGGCGTGCTGACGGGTGAACATGGCGTCGGCGTCGAAAAACGCGATCTAATGCCGGAAATGTTCAACGGCATCGATCTCGCCCAGCAGATCGCGGTCAAATGCGCCTTCGACGAGAAGCAGCTTCTTAATCCCGGCAAAGTGTTTCCCGTTCTGCATCGCTGCGCGGAGCTAGGCCTTATGCATGTGCATGGGGGCGCGCTGCCGTTTCCGGATATTCCGAGGTTTTAGCCATGAGTTGCGGCATCAATCGCGCCAAAACGTTTCACGCGAAACGTCATTTTTGCGATCGCGCGGCTCGGTCGTTCAAGCCGCTGTGCGTAATTTGCGCTATTTTCGGGGGATGAATTTCGCGGCGCGTGCTATGATTGGTCCATGATGACGGAGTTTTTTACGCTCTTCGATACGGCGATTGGCCGCTGTGCGATCGCATGGCGCGCGCGGGGGATTGCTTGCGTGCAGCTTCCCGAGGCCACCGAGCCAGAAACGCGCGCGCGCGTGCTCCGGCGTTTTCCAGGTGCGCGAGAGACCGCTCCGCCGTCCGAGGGGGAGTTCGCGCGGGACCGCATCGTCGCGTATTTGCGCGGCGAGCCGGGCGATCTTGCACCCATTTTGCTCGACATGGACCTCGTGCCGCCATTCCATCGCCGTGTCTACGAGGCCGCGCGGAGCATTCCGCGGGGCGCGACAATGACCTACGGCGGCCTCGCGGTACGGATCGGCGCCACAGGCTCGGCTCGCGCCGTTGGGCAAGCTCTCGCACGAAACCCGTTTGCGATCGTCGTGCCCTGCCATCGGGTGGTCGCGGCCGGCGGCAGGATTGGAGGTTTCTCCGCGAATGGCGGCGTCGTCACGAAATCCCGGCTCCTCGCGATCGAAGGTCATGAACAAAGCGCGGTTGGGCTTTTCGGCGGGCCTTCCGTTGCCATCCGGCCGCGCCGCTACGGGTAATGCCGCACGCCACCGTCATCCGGTTAACTTGCGGCCCACGTAATTATTTGCGGGGAAGCGTGAGCGAGGTAGGCATCGATCCGGAGCATTTGCGTTTGCGTGCTTGCCTTGGCCGCGGTCCAGGCTCGCGGCGGGGTCCCACTTAACCGCCGAACCTCGGCGAGCGCGACAGGCGCATGTCAAGTCGATGAATTTTATCTGACCTCAATCAACGAATCACCGCCCTGGCGTTCCAAATTGCGATTTCCAGCTCCATGTTTATCCACAAGAACATTTGACATCGAGCCTTTTGTTCCGTATATGTTCTAATTTTAAGCATGGAACATTCAGTGTACATGGAAGTTAGCAGGATCACGTTGGCGCGGAGATTCTGCTGCGAAAACATGCCGGTAACGCGTCAAAAACATGACAGTGACGGGGCAGGGGCCATGGCAACAAGGCTGGAACCGGAAATAGACGCCTTCGCGGGCGCACCGGTTCGTCCCCGGCGAGGCCGCGGCGCTTTGTCGAATATCAGCGGACGCTTCGAAAAGGAGAACCGTTCCCAGGAAGACGATGGCTGGGACCCGTCCGATGATTTCCCGCCAACACGGACGCAGGTGACGCGCGAAGCCGCCAAGACAATCGTCACCCGGAATGAGTCGCCCGATATTTCCTTCGACCGGTCGATCAATCCCTATCGCGGTTGCGAGCATGGCTGCGTCTATTGTTTCGCACGCCCCACCCACGCCTATCTCGGCCTGTCCCCGGGCCTCGATTTCGAGACAAGGCTGTTTGCAAAAATCAACGCGGCCAGCCTCCTCGAGCGCGAATTGGCGGCGCCGGGCTATGCCGCCAAAACCATCGCGATCGGCACCAATACGGACCCCTATCAGCCGGTCGAGCGCAAGGAGCAAGTGATGCGCAAGGTGCTCGAAGTACTGGCGCGCGCCAATCATCCGGTTGCGATCGTCACCAAATCGGCGCTCGTCTTGCGCGATCTCGATCTTCTCGCTCCGATGGCAAAAAAGGGCTTGGCAAAAGTTGCATTGTCGGTGACGACACTTGATCCTGTCCTCGCCCGGAAAATGGAACCGCGCGCGGCGAGCCCTTCGCTGCGGCTCGATACGATACGGCAGCTGGCGGCGGCAAATATTCCAACGGCGGTCATGGTCGCTCCGATTATCCCCGCGATCAACGACGTTGAGATCGAGGCGATCCTCTCCCGCGCGCAAGCCTTAGGCGCGCGCGATGCCGGTTACGTCCTGTTGCGGTTGCCGCTCGAGGTCGGCGAACTCTTTGCGGAATGGCTGCGCGCGCATTATCCGGGCAAGCTCAAGCACGTGTTGTCCTTGATGCGGGCGTCGCGCGAGGGCAATCTCTACGATGCGAAGTTTGGTGCGCGGATGACCGGGTCCGGCCCCTACGCGTCTATGATTGGGCGCAGGTTCGAGGCGGCCGTGGCACGACTTGGGCTTGGACGAAGTCGCGTGCCGTTACGCTGCGATTTGTTCCAGCCCCCGGCCTGCGTCGGCGAGCAACTGCAACTGTTTTGAGAGGGCACGTTGGCGTGTGTGGCGCCATGCATACGATCGCACGGAGTGGGCCGCAACCGCTTCCGGCCCTCGCATTATTCGATCATGATCCTTGGCGCGGCGCGGGCACGGCCTTTTTCGAGCGCCGCCTTGACCTTCGCGGCGGCGGCGCGATAGACCTTGGCGTGTTCGCCATCGGGATCGACAGCCGTGACGGGGCGCCCAGCGTCGGAGTGTTCCCGGATGCCGCTATCAAGTGGCACTTCGCCAAGAAACGGCACCCCGAATTTTTCGGCCTCGTGACGCGCGCCGCCATGCGCGAAAATATCCGAGCGGCCACCGCAATGCGGGCAAATAAAATAGCTCATGTTTTCGACTATGCCCAACACCGGCACCGCGACCTTCCGGAACATGGCGATGCCGCGGCGCGCGTCGATGAGCGCGAGATCCTGAGGAGTGGACACGATCACCGCGCCGGCGAGCGGCACGTTTTGCGCCAGGCTCAGCTGGGCGTCGCCGGTGCCGGGCGGCATATCGACAACTAGGCAATCGAGCTCGCCCCATAAGACGTCGCGCAACAATTGCTGGATCGCCGACACCACCATCGGACCGCGCCAGATCATCGCTTCTTCTTCATCGACAAGGAAGCCGATGGACATGGCCTTGACGCCGTAAGCGACGAGTGGCCGTATGGAACGGCCTTCGGATTCGGGCTTGCCCTTGAGGCCGAGAAGGCGCGGAATCGAGGGACCATATATATCGGCATCGAGTACGCCCACCCGCCAGCCGAGCGAAGCAAGCCCCAGCGCAAGGTTGACGCAGGTCGTGGACTTTCCGACGCCTCCCTTGCCCGAGGCAACCGCAATGATGTTGGAAATCCCCGGAATGGCAATGCCCCGCGGCGCCGCGGGTTTCGGCGGCGCCTGCTTTTCAGAGGTTAGGCTGACCAGCGCATTGGCGACGCCCGATAATTTCTTGACCGCGGCCTCGGCGGCGGCGCGCATTGGCTCGAGCGCCGCCGATTGGCGCGGGTCGATGGCGATCGACAAATAGACCTTTCCGTCCTTGACCGAGAGACCGGAGAGCGCGCCCGACCGCGGCAGCGGCGTTTGGCCGTCGGGACCCGGAACCGATTGCAGCGCGGCGAGAATGTCTTGATCGCTGACCATTCCTGGGCACGCTCCATTTGCCGTATCACCGGAGTGCAATATAGGCTTCCCGCGGAGTCCATTCAATCGATTCGCTGTCGTGTTTCCAGAGCATGCTCTGCACCAGCCTGTCTAGACTTAATTCGTTCATGGAGATCTGTGATCATGATGGAATGGCAGCATGCGGAGGAGGACGGTGTCTTTAGCGGCAAAATGGTGTTTAAGCGCGGCCGCGACATGCAGCCCAATTGCTGCGATCAGAAGCTTTGATACGGCTTCATGAATGAATTTCGACCGCGCTTCCAGCAGCGCATTCGGGCCGGCTAGATTGGGCACGACGAAGCCGCCGGGAAGGTGCGCGGGAAGCGGCAGCGGCGACGCCGAAACCATGATCCAGCCCGATGCGATCATCGCCGTGATGAGGACATAAAAGCCGAGGTGCAGAGCAAGCGCGAGCCGACGTTCCCAGGGCCTTGTCCCCACTATGGGCGCCGGCGGGGGATTTGCGATGCGCCATAGGGTGCGCGCCAGCATCACTGCCAAGACAAGGAAGCCGGTCGACTTATGCAGCTGGTAGGCTTCGAATTTTGCGCCGGCGCCGAGAGTGCCATGCACCATGGTTAGACCAAGACCGAGCATCGCAAAAATACAAGCCGCGGCGCTCCAATGCAGGGTCTTGGCCACGCTGCCCCAGCTCTCGCGCGTGTTACGCAGCGTCATGGCTCGGAGAAAGCTTCCGTGGTAACGGTCAGATGAATCGCCTCGCTGATCAGTGGATAACCCGTGTTCATGCCGAAATCCAGACGATTGATTATGCCGGTCGCCTTGAAGCCGGCGCGCTGCTTGCTCCCCGCAAGTTTACGGGCGACCTCCACGTCCATGCTGACCGGCCTTGTCACGCCGAGCAGGGTCAGTTCGCCGGTCACCGTCGCATGCTGCTCATCGCGTTTTTCGACGCTTGTCGAAATAAAGCGCATGTCCGGAAAATTCGCGACGTTGAGAAAGGCCTCGCTGCGCAAATAATCATCCAGGACCGCGGAGTTTGCGTCTACGGATTTTGCCGCGACTGTAAAGTCCACCCGGCTCCGGGATGGCCTATCAAAGTCGATCTCGATGCGGCCCTCGAATGATTTGAACTCGCCCGCAGTTCTAGGCCAGCCTATCGCATCGACCCAAAAACCCACATGTGTTTGCGATGGGTCGATTTTCCAGGACGATTTAGCCTGCGCGGCGGCCGTTGCGGCGATAAGCGCCAGCGCCAGCAACGCACGTGTAAACCCCGAACCTTTGCGCATGGCCTGGCAACTCCCGAGGCGCGGAAGGAAAAGTCCCCGGCGGTTTGTAAGAACGCGTTTTGGCTGGGTCAACTCGCGACCTTGCGGTCCGGGCGAATGTCCTGCCCGCCGCTTGCCAGAAAGCCAGATCCGCGCCTATCCCTCGAAAAACTGGACGGAAACTTGCCATATTTTCGTAACCCAGAACCGTTTATAAGTGCCCAATCCTCTAACCAACAATACCTCGATCGCTTCAACCAAACGGGGTTTTTCCGACGAAACGCAAGGAGAATGTGATTGTCCTTAAGCGTTCGCGATGGCCGCGTGCGAATAGCCTGGCTATTGGCGCCCGGTTTCGCGGCCTGCATGATATTGAGCCTTGTTTGGCCCCTTGGCTGCCTCGCCGCGGACGCTTCCCGAGGCGCGTGGCGAACCGTCAGGATAGCGAGCGAAGGCGCGCGCCCCCCTTACAACTATCTGGACCACAACAAACTTGCCGGTTTCGAGATCGACCTCGCGCGTGATCTATGCGCCCGCATGAAGGTGTCCTGCAGCTTCATCGCCCAGGATTGGGATGGGCTTATTCCCGGCCTTCTCGAACAACGCTACGATGCGATCATGGCGGCGATGGAAATTACCCCCGAAGCAAACCAAAAAATCGCGTTCACCAAACCATACATCCGCATGCCTTCCGCTTTCGTGACCCTAAAGCAGCTAGCTTCTCTGGATACAAGTCCGGCAGGCCTCGCTGGCAAAACGATTGGCGTCGAGCAGGGCAGCACAAACGAGGCCTTTCTCGAAGATGTCTACAAACAATCAGACATCCGCCTCTACGCAACGCTTGAAGAAGCCATTCTCGATCTTGCCGAAGGCCGGCTCGACACAGTCATCGGCAATAAGGACGCTCTCGCCGATTACATGAAAACGCACAAGGAAGCATTGTGCTGCGTCCTCGCTGCGGATGTGCCGCGCGATCCGGCCTATTTCGGCGATGGGATCGGCATCGGTCTCCGTAAGGAGGACAAAGCACTCAAAGCCATGTTTGAGAAGGCCCTGGACTCTTGCGTGGCGGACGGCACATTTGCCAGGATCACTGCGAAATATTTCGACTTTAAGATCGATTAGCCGCGATCCTGCCCAATTGGCAATCGCGCGGAAAGGAGCCCATGGCAAGAGTCGCGTTCCTCGGCCTCGGCGTCATGGGCTATCCCATGGCCGGGCACCTCAAGGCGAAGGGCCATGACGTCACGGTTTATAATCGCACAGGTGCGCAAGCAGAAAAATGGGTCGAGCAATTTGGCGGCCGCCGCGCGGCAGCCCCAAGCGAAGCCGCGAAGGGCAAGGAATTTGTTTTTGCCTGTGTCGGAAACGACGACGATCTGCGCGCTGTGACGATTGGTGCGGAGGGCGCCTTTACGAGCCTAGAAAAGCCGGCGGTCTTCGTCGATCATACCACCGCCTCGGCGACCATCGCGCGCGAGCTCAATGTGATTGCGAAAGCACGAGGATTTGGCTTCCTCGATGCCCCTATATCCGGCGGCCAGGCCGGCGCCGAGACCGGCGCCCTCAGCGTCATGTGCGGCGGCGCGCCGGAAGACTACGCGAGGGCCGAAGGCGTTATCTATTCCTACGCCAAGGCCTGCCGGTTGATGGGGCCTTCGGGGGCGGGCCAGCTCACTAAAATGGTCAATCAGATCTGCATCGCCGGGCTCGTTCAAGCTCTGGCTGAAGGCCTCCATTTCGCCAAGCGCGCGGGACTCGATCCAGATTTAGCGATCGAAATCATCGGCAAGGGCGCGGCGCAATCCTGGCAAATGGACAACCGCCACAAATCCATGAGCGCCGGTAAATTCGACTTCGGTTTCGCGGTGAATTGGATGCGCAAGGATCTCGCGCTTTGCTTGGAGGAAGCGCGCCGCAATGGCGCAACCCTTCCCGTCGCGGCCTTGGTCGATCAATTCTACGCCGAGATTCAAACGATGGGCGGCGCGCGCTGGGATACGTCGAGCCTCATCGCGCGCCTGGAGCGGTCCTAAGCGGCCGATATTTGGCGGCCAAGAGTATCAAAATCTTGCACAAGAAACCTTTTGGCACGAGAGCCGCGAGGCGCAAAATTACGTAGTATCTCAGTTTAAACATACGCCTGGACTAAGTCCTATATAGCGGTCCGTCGCACGCCAAAACGCCGGCAACGCTTCCAAGGCCGTGGGTGCCATTTTGCGCGCGGTGTCCCTGCTCATGTTCGTAAGGACTCATTCATGACACCTGAGCTCAAGTAACATGCGCGCTTATTCATGAAAACGCGTTCTTTCGCCTGCTTGTCATTAAGCTAGAAGTAAAGCTAGACTGCTTAGGCGATTTGGAAAAATGGCGGATCATGACAAAAAAATTAAGCGAGGAAGATCGCGCTCTATTGCTGGACGAATTCGAGCGCTTGAGCCAGGAGCATCGCGACCTCGATGCCGCGATCGAGGCATTGCTCCATCTTGGTGGCGGCGACCGGCTGCAAATTCAGAGGCTCAAGAAACGAAAACTCGCGTTGCGCGATCGTCTGGCATTTCTCGAAGATCAGCTTACGCCCGACATCATCGCCTAATCGCACAGACGTAATTCCGCGAAATGCTTCGCGCAATTGAAAAGGTCGCAAAATTTGCCGCAGCTAGCGAAAACCCAAGGGTGCCATCACGCCCGGAATAAGGAGCGGCCACGCCGCACGCCAGATAATCCTAGGAGCCATCCACCTATGGTCCAAGGCCCGGAAACACGCGCCGCTTGAGCAAAAGCTGCGCCAGTTCTATGCTGCAGATCCAATCGCGTTCAATTTGACCATTAAAAATGACAATCGCCAGCATGACGGGCTTTGCCCGGGCCACCGGGGACGCTGGGCCGTGGCGCATTGCCTGGGAGCTTAAATCCGTCAATGCCAAGGGTTTTGATGCAAGGCTGCGCCTGGCGCCTCCATTTGACGCGATCGAGCCGGATGCGCGCGCAAGACTTTCGCGAACGCTAAGCCGGGGAACAATCCATGCGACCCTTGCCGCGCAGCGCGACACAGCGACCCCCGTTGTTCGCATCAATCAGGATTTGCTGCGAGAGCTTGCCACGGCCCTCGCCCGGATTCCACTGCCGGAGAGGATTGCGCCCGCTACTCTCGACGGTCTGCTTGCCTTGCGCGGCGTCGTTGAAATCATCGACTCGGCCGACGACGAAGAAGCGATTTTACGCGCGCGGGCGAGGGCTCTCGATTTACTCGACGAGGCGCTCGATGTTCTGGTGGCCATGCGGCAAAGCGAGGGCGCCGCGCTTGCCAAAGTGCTTTCGGCGCGGCTCGAAAAGATCGCCGCGCTGACGCAAGCGGCCGATGCCTGCCCGGCCCGCAAGCCCGAAGCGATCCGGGCACGCCTCGCGCAATCGCTCACAGTTCTTGCCGGGAACACGGCTTTCGATCAGAATCGATTGCACCAGGAAGCTCTCATGCTGGCGGCCAAGGCTGATATCAGGGAAGAATTGGATCGGCTCGCTGCACATACCGCCGCGGCCCGCGATTTGCTGGCAAAGGGCGGCGCGGCCGGCCGCAGGCTCGACTTCCTGGCCCAGGAATTTTCCCGCGAAGCCAATACGCTGTGCGCCAAGTCGAATGACGCGAGCCTGACGGGACTCGGCCTCGATTTGCGCCTCGAGATCGAGCAATTCCGCGAACAGATCCAGAATATCGAGTAAACAACCGAGATGCCGCTCGAAGACCATTTTGCGAAACCGAAGCTGGGCCGCTGTGGCTTGATGCTGATCCTCTCTTCCCCATCGGGCGCGGGCAAGACGACCTTGACGAGGATGCTGCTCCAGACCAAGGAGCTCGATCTGACGCTGTCGATCTCGGTGACCACGCGGGCGCGGCGTTCGAGCGAAGTCGACGGCATTCATTACACATTTATTGGCAACAAGCAGTTTGATGCCATGCGCGAGGGCGGCGATCTGCTCGAATGGGCGGAGGTGCATGGCAATTTTTATGGCACTCCGCGAGAGCCTGCTGAACAGGTTCTGCGGCAAGGGCGCGACGTTCTTTTCGACATCGACTATCAAGGCGCGCGCCAGGTCAAGGAAAAGTGTGGCGGAGATGCCGTCGCGATCTTTATCCTGCCGCCGTCGATGCAGGAATTGCGCGCCCGCCTCGACCGCCGCGCCGAGGATCGGCCGGACATAATCGACAAGCGGTTGAAAGAAGCGCGCAACGAAATCCGCCGCTGGACGGACTATGATTACGTGCTCGTCAACGACGATCTGCAAAACACGTTCGCTGGCCTACGCGCCATCCTTTCAGCCGAACACTGCCGCACCGTGCGGGCAAGGCTGGAGATCGCCGGTTTGGTCGAAAGGCTGCTTGGCGAGACATGATGGGATGCGCTGGCGACAGGCGCACCGGAGCAGAAATACTTGCGGCGGAATTCAATTTCTCTTGCGCCGGCGCCTTCCGCGATAAAGAATCGCCCGGTCGAATCGAAATCCATCGCAAGGTCAAAGTTCATGCTTGCAATCCCCGGAAAAGCCTGTGGCGAATGCAGCTTTTGCTGCAAGGTTCTCGAGATCGCCGAATTGGCAAAACCGGCCGGTAAATTGTGCGAACACTGTCTTAACGCCGGTTCCGGCGGCTGCGGCGTCTATGCGGAACGGCCGCAAGTTTGCCGCGATTACGAATGCTTGTGGAAGGGTGACCGGGACATGAGCCCGCGGCTGCGTCCGGATCGCACCGGCACGATCCTGATGGAAGATCCTGATTCCGATGAATATCGCGCCGTTTGCGATCCAGAAAAACCATTTGCTTGGCTAACGCCGCTTGTCTTCAAACATCTTGTCGCGATGGCGAAAGGCGGGCGGATTGTGGTCGCCAAGGCGGGATTGAAATCCTGGCGCATTCGTGCCAGTGGGCAATGGGGACCTTGCGTCTAAACTTCGCCAGACCTTAGATTCACGTAGGAAGGCCACGGGGAAGGCGGCAATCCGCAGTTTGCCACGGTACCTGCGCGCCGCATCTTGCCTACGCGCCAAATCCTTGTATAAACCGACCAATAAAGTCAGCTTTGCGGCTCTTTCCGCGAGCGGACAGGAGCTCGCTTCGCGGGCAGGCTTAAAGGTTCCGCTTTCCTGGTGTTTCCGCCTTGGTTTGCCGGTTCAGGTCTCGCACAGGCTTGAAGGGCTCGGCGCCGGAGCATCGCGAGGAGTTGGAGGAAAGGCAGCAGAATGGCTCTTTACGAGCATATCTATTTGGCGCGCCAAGACATTTCCGCTCAACAGGCGGACGCGCTAACGGAGCGTTTCAAGGCGGTCATCGAGTCATTCGGCGGCACGGTCGAAAAGGTGGAATATTGGGGGGTGAAGTCCCTCGCCTATAAGATCAAGAAGAACCGCAAGGCGCATTTCTCGCTTCTAAACATCGATGCGCCACCCGCAGCGCTTGCTGAAATGGAGCGGCAGATGGGCATTAACGAGGACGTCATCCGCTTTATGACGGTTCAGGTCGAAGCTTTGGAACAAGGCCCATCGGCGATGATGCGTAAGCGCGACGATGACGACCGCGGCGACCGCCATGATCGCGGCGACCGCGGGCGGGGCGGCCCCCGCTCTGAACGCGGCGAAAGAGCCCCTAGGCGTCCGCGCGATGAGATCGTGGTAAGCGAGGAGGCGAGCTTCTGATGACTACCTCCGCTGCGCCGCGCAGGCCTTTCTTTCGCCGCCGCAAAACCTGCCCGTTTTGCGGCCCGAACGCGGCCAAGATCGATTACAAGGACACACGTCTCCTTTCGCGCTACATTTCCGAGCGCGGCAAGATCGTGCCGTCGCGAATCACTGCCGTTTCGGCCAAAAAGCAGCGCGAGTTGGCGAAGGCGGTCAAACGCGCCCGCTTTCTCGGTCTTTTGCCATATGTTATCCGCTAATTTCGTGCGCGCGGGAGGGCTCCGCGCGCACGTTTAAAAACCGCGAGCGACCATTAACAGGGGCGATGACTGGCCGCGCGGCGAGACCGCCCGGTTTATAGGGGGCGCAGGGAGACGTCTCTCCTTTGGCCCCTAACCGCCTTTCGAGCGGGACGACAGGTCTGGATGAAAAAGCGCCTCCTAAAACATGGGCCGGCCGTTGCCCTTGGGATCGGGGCGGGGATCGCCGCCGCCCTCCTATTTAGTCTCGCGGCCCGCGCGACCTTTGTCGCGGCCGCTCTTGCCAATTTGGCGCCGCTCCCGATCATGATTGCGACGCTGGGATACGGGGCTTTCGCCGGTGCCGCGGCGGTTGCTTCGGCCACGCTCACAATTGCCGGACTGTTTAATGCCCAGCAGAAATTTGGAAGTCTCGACACCGCCGCGCTTGGGGGTCTGATTTTTGCGTTCTCCCTTGGCTTGCCGGCTTTTTGGCTAAGCCTCCTCGCGGTGTTAAGCCGGCCGAAGGGAAGTCCGAATTGGGTCGTAACAAGCCGGGTAGGCAGCTTTTTTGCCCGTGAATATGTTTCGCTTGAGCGCATTCTTTCCTATGCCGCCTCCATCTGCGCCACCATCGGGGTGGTGATAGCAATTTATGTCAGCTCCCTCTATGGTGGTTTCGACATGGCGCTCGAAAAGTTAAGCGCAGACATTACCCCTTTCATCGAACGGCTGACCAGCTCCAATGTGCACCTTCCAAATGACTTCGATGCGCGTCATTTGGCGCGCGCCACGGTTTTGGCGGCGGCGCCAGCGGTGGCGGGTTCCAGCCTTGTCATGCTGATGCTCAATCTTTGGCTCGCGGGACGGGTGGCACAGCTTTCGGCCCAACTCCCACGCCCTTGGCCCGACATAGCAGGGCAATTGCGGCTGCCGCAGATCTATCTTTTGGTTTTCGGCGCATGCGCGCTGGTGGGTCCAAATCTTGGCGGACTCCCCGGCCACATCGTCGTCATTGTCGCCGCCACGCTCGGCGTTGCCTTCGCTCTCGACGGGCTCGCGACTGCGCATTATCTGTCACGCGGATCGAGTTTGCGGATTCCTCTCCTCATTCTTATCTATCTTGGCCTTTTCGTCCCCGTGACATGGTTCATCTTTCTGCTTCTCTTGGTCTTGACAGGTGTTATCGAGACAGCTTTCTCTCTCCGGGACCGCAAGGACAAGACCGCCTCGCGCAAACCTTGATGCAAACTTAAGGACCGCAATAATGGAAGTTATTTTGCTCGAACGCATTGCTAAGCTCGGTCAAATGGGAGAGACCGTTCGCGTGAAGGATGGCTATGCCCGCAATTTCCTGCTGCCCGGTGGCAAGGCCATGCGCGCCACCGAAGCCAATAAGAGCCGGTTCGAAAGGCAGCGCGTCCAGCTCGAAACGCGCAATCTCGAATTGCGCAACGAGGCGGCAGACGTCGCAGAAAAACTTACCGGGCAAATTTTCGTCATCATCCGCCAGGCTGGCGAGACGGGTCATCTCTACGGCTCGGTTTTGCCGCGCGACATCGCCGAGGCGATTACCGCTGGCGGCTTCAATGCGAACCGCAATCAGATCGTCCTGAAAGCGCCGATCAAATCTCTTGGGTTGCACGAAGTCCCGGTGCATTTGCATCCGGAAATCGAAGCGCGGATTACCGTCAATGTCGCTCGCTCCGCCGCGGAAGCCGAACGGCAGGCTAAGGGAGAAGCAATCCATGCCGTCGAGGAGACGACCATGGACGATCTCGGTCTTGAAGTCGGCGCCGCGCTCGCCGATGCGGGTGGCAGCCTCGGCGACCGGTGAGGAAATTTTGCACTATAGGTAGATATTGCCGCTCGCTACTCCGCAAAGGTTAGCAAAACTGGTGCCGCAGTGAGTTTGGCCTGGACGGGAGTCCAGCGGATTGCCAGACTGCCGTCCCGTGGGCCAGTACCGGATTCAGATTACCTCTCCTGTCAGGCAGGCTTCTGCTTCCCGCCCAAGCGCCAAACCAAGTAAACCGCGGCGCCGAGCGCCACGACCATCGAGGCATAGATCCCGATGCTTTTGCCAAACCCCTTGCCTACCGAAAACGGGAACTGCGACACATAGGTCTGGCCGTGCTCG
>DATBQJ010000126.1:0-4846 GCA_036560885.1 Methylocella sp. | reverse complement strand
CACGCCGAGATCGATAATCTCGTAATTGTTGCAGGCCAAGACCACGCCGACAATGTTCTTGCCGATGTCGTGCACGTCGCCCTTCACCGTCGCCATCAGAATCTTGCCCGCGCTCGATCGCTCGCCCGCGCCGGTAAGGCGTTTCTCCTCATCCATAAAGGGAAGCAAATAGGCGACCGCCTGCTTCATCACCCGCGCGGATTTGACGACCTGGGGCAAAAACATTTTTCCCGAGCCGAAAAGATCGCCGACGACATTCATGCCCGCCATCAACGGCCCCTCAATGACATCGAGCGGTTTTTTTGCGCTAGCACGTGCCTCTTCGACATCGCGGTCGACGAACTCTGTGATGCCGTTGACGAGCGCATGTTCCAGCCGCTTTGCGACCGGCTCTTCACGCCAGGCGAGGTTCTTTTCGGCGGTCTGCGTCCCTTGCCCCTTGTAGCTTTCGGCGAGTGCGAGCAATCTTTCGGTGGCGTCCGGCCGTCGGTTGAGGACGACATCCTCGCAGGCTTCGCGGAGGTTTGGTTCGATTTCGGCGTAGACCGCAAGCTGGCCCGCGTTGACGATGCCCATGTCCATGCCGGCGGCAATCGCGTGATAGAGAAACACCGAATGCATGGCCTGGCGCACCGGCTCGTTGCCGCGAAACGAAAAGGAGAGATTGGAAACGCCGCCGGAAATATGCACGAGAGGGAAGCGCTTGCGAATTTCCCGCGCGGCCTCGATGAAATCCACGCCGTAATTATCGTGTTCCTCGATGCCGGTCGCGACCGGGAAAATATTCGGATCGAAGATGATGTCCTCGGGCGGAAACCCGGCGTCCTTGGTCAAGATGTCATAGGCGCGCGAACAAATCTCGACCTTGCGTTCGCGCGTATCGGCTTGGCCCTTTTCATCGAAGGCCATCACGACGACGGCGGCGCCATAGGCCCGCACGGTTTTCGCCTCGGTGACGAATTTATCGATGCCGCCCTTCAATGAAATGGAATTGACGATCGCCTTGCCTTGCACGCATTTGAGCCCGGCTTCGAGCACCGTAAATTTCGAGGAATCGATCATTACCGGCACACGCGAAATGTCGGGCTCGGCGGCGATGAGGTTCAAAAACTCGACCATTGCCTTTTCCGAATCGAGCAGGCCCTCGTCCATGTTGACATCGATGATCTGCGCGCCCGCGGCGACTTGGTCGCGCGCAACATCGAGCGCGGCGGTGAAATCGCCGTCCTTGACCAATTTGCGGAATTTGGCGGAGCCAGTGACATTGGTGCGTTCGCCGACATTTACAAACGGAATTTCTGGCGTGAGCACAAACGGTTCAAGCCCCGACAATCGCAGCAAAGGCGGGATGTACGGCACATTTCGGGGGGCCAGACCTTTGACCCGCGCGGCTATCGCCGCAATATGCGCGGGCGTCGTCCCGCAGCAGCCGCCAACAATATTGACAAGTCCGGCTTCCGCAAACTCGCCGATGAGAGAGGCCATATATTCGGGGCTCTCATCGTAAAGACCGAACTCGTTGGGCAGGCCGGCGTTGGGATAGGCGCAAACGAGGGTATCCGCGATTTGCGACAGCTCGGCGAGATGAGCGCGCATTTCGCGGGCGCCAAGCGCGCAGTTGAGGCCGATCGCCAAAGGTCTTGCGTGACGCAACGAATACCAGAACGCAGCCGGCGTTTGACCGGACAGCGTGCGTCCGGACAAATCGGTGATTGTGCCGGAAATCATGACCGGCAGCCTCTCTCCTCTCGCCTCGAAAACGTCATCGATGGCAGAAAGCGCCGCTTTGGCGTTCAAGGTGTCGAAGATCGTTTCAACGATCAAAATATCCGCGCCGCCCTCGATCAAAGCGGCTGCCGCATCGGCGTAGGCCGCGCGCAAATCGTCAAAACTCACCGAGCGAAAGCCCGGATTATTGACGTCGGGAGAAATCGAGGCGGTGCGATTGGTCGGCCCCAAGGCGCCGGCGACGAAGCGGCGCTTGCCGTCCTTGGATTGCGCCTCGCAGGCCGCATCGCGCGCAAGCCGTGCCGCGGCAAAATTCAGTTCGGCGACAAGCTCTTCCATCCCATAGTCGGCCTGCGCAATCCGCGTGGAACTAAATGTATTCGTTTCGACGATGTCGGCACCGGCCTCGAAATAGGCGAGATAAATGGCCTTGATCGCTTGCGGCTGGGTGAGGCTCAAGAGATCGTTGTTGCCTCGCAGGTCGCTCGGCCAATCCGCAAAGCGCGCACCGCGAAATTCGGCCTCGCCAAACTTATGTTGCTGGATCATCGTGCCCATGGCGCCGTCGAGCACCAAAATTCTTTCGCGTGCGGCGGATTGAAGAGCGGCGCGCGTTTCTTCTCCGGCAAGCCTTTGATTCATCAAGCAGCCTCTTGCTCGAGTTTCGGCCGCAGCCCCAAAAGATGGCAGATCGCATAAACAAGGTCGGCGCGGTTCATCGTGTAGAAATGAAATTCCCTGACGCCGTGATCGACGAGATCGAGAACCTGTTCAGCAGCGACCGTCGCAGCGACGAGTTTTCGGGTTTGCGGATCGTTATCTAGTCCTTCGAAACGATCGGCGAGCCATTGCGGAACACTCGCGCCGGCGCGCTTTGCGAATTTTGCCGTTTGCTGGAAACTTTGCACCGGCACGATACCCGGCGTAATCGGAATATCGAGTCCCCGCGCCTGAACCTTATCGAGAAACCGCAAATAGATTTCGTTTTCGAAAAAGAACTGGGTGATCGCCCGGTGCGCTCCGGCATCGACCTTCGCCTTCAACACATCGATGTCGGCATCGGCCGAAACGCTTTCGGGGTGGCCTTCCGGATAGGTGGCCACCGAGATTTCGAAATTGCCGACCCGTCTGATCCCGGCAACAAGCGCGGCCGAGTTCGCATAGCCCTCCGGATGCGGCCGGAATTTCGTCCCCGGTCCATCTTGCGGATCGCCGCGCAGCGCAACGATGTGGCGGACGCCGATGTCCCAATAGTCGCGGACAACCGCGTCGATCTCTTCCCGCGCGGCCGCGACGCAGGTCAAATGCGCGGCAGGCTTCACAAGAGTCTCATTCACGATCCGGGCGACCGTCGCATGAGTGCGCTCGCGGGTCGAGCCTCCGGCGCCATAGGTGACGGAGACAAAACTTGGCCCCAGCGGCGCCAGACGCTTGATCGACTCCCAAAGGGTTGCCTCCATCGCCTCGCTCGCCGGGGGAAAAAACTCGAAGGAGACCGAGATATTAGGGCAAACGGTGCGGCTCGCCCTGGGAAAACTACAGGACGGGTTTTCGCTCATGCGACTTCTCGCGCGGTTAAGGGGAGAGGATCCGCGAGTACCCGGCGGTCGCGGCCAAGCCAGAGGGAAACCGTGAGCTTGTTGGCCTCGCCGGCGCCTGGCGCAAGATCGTTCTTGGCGATCAAATCCAATCCGGCGGCGGCCATGAATCCCGCGACTTCCCCGGCCGCGAAACCGAGCCGCCGGTGCGCGTGCGCCGCGCGCAAAGTCTCTTCCCCGTGCGGTGCAAAATCAACAATGAGGAGGCGGCCGCCCGGCCGCAAGGCGCGCGCGGCCTCGCGAATGGCGCGCAAGGGATCGTCGAGATAATGCAGGATTTGATGCATCACGACGAGATCATGGAAATCCGGCTCGACCGGCATTGCGTAAATATCGCCTTGGCGCAATTGCACATTGCGCAAACCGGCGTGTTCGATGCGTGCGCGCGCGACGCTCAGCATGTGTGGCGATTGATCGACGCCAACCGCGCGGCCGGCCAGCGGCCCCAGGAGTTCAAGCATCCGGCCAGTGCCGGTGCCAAGATCGAGCAGCGCATCGACCTCACCTTCGCCGATCGCCTTGCGGATCGCGGCCTCGACGCGCTCCTCTGGAACATGCATGGCGCGGACCTCGTCCCAGTTCGCCGCATGGGCGGCAAAATAGCGGGCCGCCTGGTCCGCGCGGGTCTCACGGACCTCGCCCAGCCTCGCGCGGTCGGCTTTGAGACGCAAATCGTCCGGAGCGAGCATTGCCACGAGGCCGCGGGCAAAACCGGCCACTGGCCCCGATTGGGCTATTCGAAAGAACACCCACGCGCCCTCGCGATGGCGCTCGACAAGTCCAGCTTCGGCGAGGAGTTTCAAATGGCGCGAGATACGCGGCTGCGATTGGCCGAGAATGGTCACGAGCTCGCTGACCGTGAGTTCGGCTTCGGCGAGAAGGGCGAGCAGGCGCAGGCGGGTGGCTTCGCCGGCCGCCGCCGAGGCAGTGAGAATGGCATCGAAAGGGATGTGGCCTGGCATGGGGTCCTGCGCGCGTCTGTCTGACGTAACAATATGCAGATATATTTATATGTAAAGTGATTTTTACGGTTTTTTGTAAAACTGCAGCGTTTCCGGCTTGGAGAAATCCGTACGGAAGGTTAAGCTCGCCCTGCGTGTCCCCATATAAATCCCAAGGATGGAATGCCATGAAAATCCTCGTCCGCTTGCTGCTCGCCAGTTCGCTTGTTGTTGCCTTCGGCCAGTCCGGTTATGCCCAGATGACTGCTCCCGCCGCTCCGGCGGCGCCTGCCGCGCCTAAGGTACCGTCCGCGCCGAAAGCGATGTCCGCCGACGATATGGCCAAGAAAGCCAAGTCCAAGGAATGTTCGGCCAAGGCCGACACGCAAAAACTGCACGGCAAGGCGCGCAAGGACTTCCGCGAAAAGTGCAAGAAGGGCGAGATGTGAGCGCTACTTGAGCGCAAAAAAGCCTGCAAAAAGCTGTCCGATCCGCGCCGGCAAGTCGAACGCGGCGACGGCGCGGGCCATGTCGAGCAGGTCGAGGCCAATCCAGGGCATGACATGGAAAATGAGGCCC
>DATBQJ010000125.1:0-8938 GCA_036560885.1 Methylocella sp. | reverse complement strand
TCCGGCGAGTTGGGCGCCTGGCGGCAGCGGGGTGGGGGTCTCAAACATTATGGTGGCGAAGGCCGCTCCAACGATTTTGCACGAGGGCGTCGAGGATCACACCCGCGCCTTTCTTGGCGTCCAGACCGGCTGCGATCACCGTTGCACTTTTTGCGTCATTCCGTTCGGACGCGGCCCGTCGCGCTCGGTGCCGATGGATGCGGTTATCCGCGCGGCCCAACGTTTAACGCGCATGGGTTTTCGCGAGATTGTCCTGACCGGCGTCGATCTCACTTCTTATGGCTCTGATTTGTGCGGTGGCCCGGCGCTAGGGTCTCTCGTCAAGGCGATTTTGCGTGCGGCGCCGAAACTCGAACGGCTGCGGTTGTCCTCGATCGACTGCATCGAGGCGGACTTGGAACTCCTTGACGCTTTCGCCAATGAGCCGCGCCTGATGCCGCATCTCCATCTTTCGCTGCAATCGGGCGACGATCTTATTTTAAAGCGCATGAAGCGGCGCCATCACCGCGCCGATGCAGTGCGCCTGTGCGCGGAACTGCGCCGGCGGCGGCCAGAGATCGTGTTTGGCGCCGATTTGATCGCGGGTTTTCCAACCGAGACGGAGGCCATGTTTCAAAATACGCTCGCGCTTGTGGAAGACTGCGGCCTGACGCATTTGCATGTGTTTCCGTTTTCGGCGCGGCCCGCAACGCCGGCCGCGAAAATGCCGCCGGTCGCGCCGGGGATCGTGAAGGCAAGGGCCAAGCACCTTCGCGAGGCGGGCGACGTAGCACTACGCGCGCATCTCGCCGCGCAAGCGGGAAAAGTCTTGCGGGTGCTGACGGAGCGTGGCGGCACCGGCCGAACGGAGGATTTTTCCCGCGTGAAAATCGGCGAAGTGCCCCCCTCGCGAATGATCGAAATGGTCATTACGGGCAACGACGGCAAAATGCTCGACGCGAGGGGCTGGGCGTAGTATGTCTGCGTGCGCGGAACTGGCGCATCGCGCCTGCACCTTAAAACGCTACCGATTGATAAAGGACGCACCCCGACTTCGTCGTCGCCTCCGGATGCGTGCTGCCCTTTGCCGCGAGGTGAAAATCTCCCGGCAACAGCTTCAAATCGCCCATGATGAGATCGCCTTCGAGGACGAGACACTCCTCGTGGCCTTCGCCGTGAAAATGCGAGCCATAGTTGGAACCGGGCAAAGCGCGAACCAGGATCGAGCGCCGCTTCGCGACGGAATCTTCAAACAGAACAGTATAGGTCACTCCCGGGGACATTTCAAACCAAACGCCGGTTCCGGCGCGCCGGGTCTGGGTGCCCGGGAGCTCCGTTTCTCCGGCGCCGATGGCGTCAAGAATCTTGGCGAAAAGCCCATCCGGCGGAGATTCCCGCCCGGCAGCGAGATCAAGCGTCGCAAAATTCTCTTGCCAAAGATTGACTTTCGCTCGCAACGCCGGGTCGCCAGAAAGTCTCGCCTCGATCGCCGCGCGCAAATCCCCGCGCGCGGTACCCAGAGCATAGGAGGCGGCGATCTGGTCAAGATCCTCGGCCATCATTTTCCTATACATAGAGCGAGTTCCCGCACCGCGCGGTGAACCCATGACTTCACACTCCCCAGGGGAGCGTCCATTTGCGTTGCGAGCTCCTCATAGCTGAGGCCGTGCAGGTAGATCAACGTCACGCACTTCCTATATTTTTCATTTAACCGTTTCAGACATTGCCGCACGTCGGCCGCGATCACGGGATCGCCGGACGGCCTTGCCTCGACCGCCGCCAGCACCCCAGCTTCGTCGAGCGAGGCGGGAGGTGGCGGCGCGGCGGCTAACCGGCTCAACGCGCAATTGCGGGTCACGACCGCCATCCACGCCATAGCATTACCCTTGGAAGCATCGAAAAGATGCGCCTTGCGCCAAATTCGAGTCATTGCTTCTTGGAGCGCGTCCTGCGCCAAATCGCGATCCCGCATCAGGCGAACGCAAATGCTGAAGAGGACCGGCGCGGTGTTGTCATAAAGGCTGCGGAAAGCCTTGTGGTCGCCCGAGGCGACCGCGTCAAGCAGGCTCCGTAAATCCTTTTCCGACGAACCCGTCACGATTATTGGCCTGCTCTCGATCGCCGCGCAGCCGCCCCCCGGGAGTCCAGATGCTCATCCACTTCGGTGTAAGCGAAGACTGCACCGGCGCGGAAATAACTACTCCAGACCTTGCCGGGATAGTGCGGCACGGCCTACTCCAACACATTGTCCCATCCGCCGTCACCGTGCAAGTTGCCGGGAGTTGTGCGTCCGCCGCCAGAAGGGATTTCCGTCTTTGGGGTTAGGCACCAGCACCCTGACCATGCTGCGCGCCGAGGATTTATGCTCGGATTTGTCGGCCCGCTGCGGCGCGGTGATTTGGTCGATTTACTTGCATGGAGAATCGCGGGCCTTGCCGCCGCGAGTTAATTGCGCCAATGCGCGGCGACGGTCTGTGTCGCTGTTGCTAACTTGACCAGCTTGGCAAGCTAACCCGAGTATTTTTGGATCTGGCAGTCACCATGGTGCACGTTTCTCACGCAGCGCCGTCGAGGACATGAACGAGCGCGGCCCGTGCAGAAATAGGAACGCCGGCGGCGCGGCCGTGGCCAGCAGCGCACCGTCGGTCTCGTCGCGGCGATAAGGTGCCAACGCTTCCGCCGCGCGACCATGCAGCGCCGTCAGCGTAAAGCCGGGGCGATCAATGACGGCAATTGGAACAAGCCTTGCGATGTCGCGCCAGCGCTGCCAGCGATCGAAGGCACGAAAATTATCGGCCCCCATCAGCCAGACAAAATCCACGCCGGGACAGCGCCGTTTCAAATAGGAGATTGTGTCAAACGTATAAGTGGAGCCGATCGCGGCCTCAAGCGCGGTCACTTCGATGCGCGGATGTTGACTAGCCCTGCGCGCCGCTTCGACGCGCATTGCGAGCGGCGCCAATTCCCCCATGTCCTTCAACGGATTGCCGGGGCTCACAAGCCACCAGATGCGATGGAGGTTTAGGCGCCGCAATGCCAACAGGCTCGCCGCTCTGTGTCCGTCGTGCGGCGGATTGAAACTGCCGCCGAGCAAGCCAACCTTGAGGCCGGGCACGAAGGGCGGCGGATTGGCGGATGGTACGAAGCTCAAGGGCGAATCTGCCCTTTGCCGTGCACCCGATATTTGAACGAGGTCAGCTGCTCGAGCCCGACCGGGCCGCGCGCGTGCATCCGGCCCGTCGCGATGCCGATTTCGGCGCCAAACCCAAACTCGCCGCCGTCGGCGAATTGCGTCGAGGCATTGTGCATCACAATGGCCGAATCCACCTCCTTCAAGAACCGCTCCACCGCTGCCTGATTTTCGGTCACGATGCAATCGGTGTGATGCGACCCAAAGGATTCGACATGCGCGATGGCCTCTTCCAGCCCTTCGACAACGCGCGCAGAGATGATCGCGTCGAGATATTCGGTGGTCCAATCCGCCTCGCTCGCTGGCGTGACCCGCGCGTCCACGGCAAGCGTGGCGGCATCCCCGCGCACGGCGCAGCCGGCATCGAGCAGCATTTTGACGAGGGGCGCGAGATGCGTGCGCGCGCAGGCGCGATCGACAAGAAGTGTCTCGGCCGCGCCGCAAATCCCGGTGCGCCGAAGTTTGGCGTTGAAAACAATTGCTTTGGCTTTTTCGAGATCGGCGTCGCGATCGACGAACACATGCACGATGCCTTCGAGATGCGCGAAGACCGGCACGCGTGCCTCGGCCTGGACGCGGGCGACGAGGCTCTTGCCGCCGCGCGGCACGATCACGTCGAGATTGCCATTCAGTCCAGCGAGCATTTCCCCGACCGCCGCGCGATCCCTGACCGGCACTAGAATTATAGCGGCCGTTGGAAGACCTGCTTCTTCGAGCCCCGCGGTGAGGCATTCATGGATGCACCGCGCGGAAAAAAAGCTTTCCGAACCGCCGCGCAGAATTGCCGAATTACCGGCCTTGAGGCAGAGCGCGCCGGCGTCCGCCGTCACCGCCGGACGGCTTTCATAGATGACGCCGATGACGCCGAGCGGGGTTGCGACGCGCTCGATGAGCAGCCCATTCGGCCGATCGAACCGGGCGAGTACGCGGCCTACGGGATCGGGAAGAGAGGCGATGGCGTCGAGGCCGCTCGCCATGCCTTCGACACGGGAACTGTCCAACGCCAACCGGTCGAGGAAGGCGGGTGTCGCGCCGCTGGCCTTGGCGGACGCCAAGTCGTGCGCGTTGGCAGCCAGGGTGTCTGCCGCGCGCGCGCGTATTGTCGCGGCGGCATGGCGCAGCGCCCGGTTCTTTGCCTCGGTCGAAGCGAGCGAAAGCGCATGCGCGGCGGCACGGGCCGCGCGCCCGATGCCGGCCATGACCTCCAAGGTATTGGCCTCGCGATGTCCCTCGTCGATCGTTCTAAGTATTTCCATTGGTAACCCGCGCCGCAGCAAAATGGCGGCCGGCGACAACCATGTCGTCACGATGAACAATCGCCGCGCGCCCCGGAGTTCCGAGCAAGCTTAAGATATCCTGCGAATTGCGTCCGGCGATCAAGACCGCGTCGCTCGCGTCGTAGCCGACAAGACCACGCCCGATCTCGGCCGCGTGGGCATCGCGGATCAAGACGCAATCGCCGCTGGTGAAATTGCCCTCGACCCGCGTCACGCCGGCGGGCAGCAGGCTCTTGCCGTTCGCGATCGCTTTTGCCGCTCCGTCATCGATATACAAGGCGCCGCGCGGTTCTAGCGAACCGGCGATCCATTTTTTTCGCGCGGTAACCGGGTTGGAGCCGGTCAAGAACCAGGTGCAAGGCACAAAAGCATTGAGGCGCGACACAGGATGCGCGACCCTACCGTCGGCGATCAGCATATGGGTGCCGCCGGCCGTCGCGATTTTTGCCGCCTCGATCTTGGTGCGCATGCCGCCGCGCGACAGCGCCGATCCGCCGCCGCCGGCCATCGCCTCAATCGCCGCGTCTACACGCGCAACCACCGGAACAAGTTTGGCCGCGGGGTTTTCCGCCGGCGGCGCGGTGTAAAGACCAGGTACATCGGAGAGCAGAATCAAAAGATCGGCGCCGGCCATGGTCGCGACTCGGGCGGCCAGGCGATCATTGTCGCCGTAGCGTATTTCGGATGTCGCAACCGTATCGTTTTCGTTGATAACCGGCACGGCGCGCAAATCGAGGAGGCGACCAATCGTCGCTCGCGCGTTCAGATAGCGATGGCGCTCCTCGGTATCCCCAAGCGTGACCAGAATTTGCCCGGCGGTGAGCTTCCGATCCGCGAGCACCTCCGCCCAGATTCGCGCCAGGGCAATCTGGCCCACGGCGGCGGCGGCCTGGCTGTCTTCGAGTTTCAAGTCGCGTCCGGGGAGGCCAAGCACGGTGCGCCCGAGCGCAACTGCGCCAGACGTAACCACGAGGAGATCGGCGCCTTGCGCATGCAAATCCGCGATGTCCCCGGCAAGCGATTCAAGCCAGCTTCGCTTGACGCAACCTTGTTCGCGATCGATCAGCAGGGAAGAACCGACCTTGATGACGATACGGCGGAAGGTTTTGAGGTCCGGCAAGCTGGCGGAAGCCGCCGCCGCGGCCTGGTTTGCCGCACTCAAGGATGCCACTCCGCGACGGCGCCCGGCTGAACCGTTTTGGCGTTCCTTGTCGTGTCGATAATCGTTAAAAGCCGGCGCAGGATTTCGCGCATATTGGTGCCGGCAACCGCCGAAAGCCGCAGTGGCGTTTGCTTGGAGGCGCGTTTGAGGCGCAACATCTGAGCTTGGAGCGTCGCTTGATCGACACTGTCGATCTTGGAGAGCGCGACAATCTCAGGTTTTTCCGCGAGACCGCCGCCATAGGCCTCGAGCTCGCGGCGCACGGTTTTATAGGCCTTGCCCGCATGTGCGGTTCCGGCATCGACAAGGTGGAGCAGCACGCGGCAGCGCTCGATGTGGCCCAAAAACCTGTCGCCAAGACCATGGCCGTCATGTGCTCCCTCGATCAGGCCCGGAATGTCGGCGATAATGAATTCCCGGCCGTCGCAAGTGGCGGCGCCAAGCTGCGGATGCAAGGTGGTGAAAGGATAATCAGCGATCTTAGCCTTCGCCGCGCTGACCGCCGCAAGAAAAGTCGATTTGCCGGCGTTGGGCAAGCCGACGATCCCGGCGTCGGCAATGAGTTTCAAACGCAGCCATATGACGCGCTCTTCGCCTTTCTGGCCGGGATTGGCGTGGCGCGGGGCCTGATTGGTCGAGGTTTTGAAGTGGGTATTGCCAAAGCCGCCATTGCCGCCCCTTGCGAGGCGGATGCGTTGCCCGGTTTGCGTTAAATCGGCCAGCAGAACGTCGCCCTCTTCATCGAAAATCTGGGTTCCCTGCGGGACTTTCAATATTGCATCGGCGCCGTTGGCCCCGGCGCGGTTCTTGCCCATGCCGTGCGTTCCGGTAGCGGCCTTGAAGTGTTGCTGGTAGCGATAATCGGCCAAGGTGTTGAGGCCGGCCGCGCATTCGGCGATGACGTCGCCGCCGCGCCCGCCGTCGCCGCCATCTGGCCCACCAAATTCGATAAATTTCTCACGCCGGAACGACAGGCAACCGGCGCCGCCGTCGCCTGAACGAATATAAACTCTGGCCGAATCGAGAAATTTCATGGAAAACCCTAGCCTTGGATCTGAACTTTGGCGGGCGGACCGGGGCAAAGGATCATGACAGAACCGAAAAAGCTGATCAACTTTTTAAATCCTGCCCACGCTTGGATTCCGATCCCGTCGCTTGAATAGGCCGCCGGAATGCCTAGCGATTTATGAACCGAAGAACTTCTGTTCTATTCCAAAATCGCTCATGCTAACGAAGGGAGCGTGCCCCTTTGAACGAAACTGGGCGCCCGTTCCGGGCATAAGCGCCGCTCCCGGATTTGTCCTACTTGCTTTTCAGCTGGAGTCGTTTTTATGCGATCGACGATATGCCATTTAGGTTTGATCGTTTGCGTCCTTTGGTTTTCTTCGGTTGAAGCTGCAACTTGCCGCGATCCGGCGGGCTTCGAAGCATGGCTCGCGGACTTCAAGAAGGAGGCCGCGGCCAATGGCATTTCGCCATCGGCGATTGGCGTGCTCGATGACATTACCTACGATCCGGAGATCGTCGCGAAGGATCATGGCCAACATGTTTTCCACCAGAGTTTTGAGCAATTCTCGGGCCGCATGGTCAATGCCTATCGCCTGCACAAGGGCCAGGCTTTGCTCAAACAATATTCCGAGACCTTTGCCCGGATCGAGCAGGACTATGGCGTGCCCGCCCCGGTGATTGTCGCGATTTGGGGGCTCGAGACGGATTTTGGCGCGGTTTCCGGCAACACGCCAACTTTACGCGCACTGGCGACGCTTGCCTTCGATTGCCGCCGCTCCGAGATGTTTCAGGCAGAACTCATGGACGCCTTGCGGCTCATTCAGCGCGGCGACCTGCAGCAAGACGCGCGCGGCGCATGGGCCGGCGAAGTCGGCCAGACCCAATTCCTGCCTTCGTCCTACCTAAAATTCGCGGTCGATTTCGACGGCAGTGGCCACCGCGATCTCATTCATAACGTGCCCGATGTTTTGGCCTCGACCGCTAATTTTCTTCAAAGCCATGGGTGGCAACGTGACGGTGCCTGGACACCAGGAACAGCCAATTTCGCCGTCATCAAGGAATGGAACAAGGCCGACGTCTATGCCCAAACGATTGCCTATTTTGCGACGCGGCTCGCCGGCGGACAGTAATTGGAATGGACCTGCGAATGGGGCGCCTTATTCCGTAAGCCGAGGAGTGCAACGATTAAGGTCTGGCGACACAATCGAACGGCGCATCGTGGTGCTCGCGCAGGCTCCGCGGGCCACCCCCAACAATTTTAGGGGTGCATCAGGGAAGAGACGAATGGGGTTGGAAGAAGAGGATTTTCAACCGCTATAAAGCAGCGCAACTTGCCGGGACGATCGATGAAGATTCTTGGCAAGTACACGTCGCGGCGTCTTGATGAACGGCAGCCGCGGCTATTCGCGGCGGCGGAGGCCGAGACGGCCGGGTTGAATAAAATAAAAACAGCAAGGCGTCGATGCGGACGCAAGCTTGAACCTTCACCTCATGCGCGAGGCTACACCGCTCCAGTCTCCGCCATTCGTCATGCGGCGTAAAACCGGCGCCCAGCACTAGCTTGATTACATTGTTGCATCGCGTTAGGGTCGCGGGGTTAGCTAGCGCCACAAACCGCGTTGCGCGGAATATGTTCATGACCGGTCAATTGGTTACCGTACGAAACCAAACCTCGGCACTCAGGGTCCGGCATCGTTCGATCCGGAGGGTCCAAGCGGGAGAGGAAAATGTCCGGAACGATCGTTAACTTCATTATCCAACTTATAGCCGGTGCTGTCGGCGGAAACGCAGCCGGCGGCCTTTTGAAAAATATCAGCCTCGGCCCCCTCGGCAATACCATTGCCGGCGCCGCCGGCGGCGGCATTGGCGGTTCAATCCTATCGGGGCTTATACCAGCCCTAGGCACGGCTGTAAGTGGCGCGGGCGGGTTCGATATTGCCGCAATGGCCGGGCAATTGGCGGGCGGCGGCATCACCGGCGCTATTGTCACGGCAGTGGTCGGCCTTATCAAAAATGCCTTGATCAAAAAAGCCTGACGGAGCAGGCGATCCCAAGGGGAGCAAAATCGTGGGCGCGCGCGCCAGTTTCTTTTGCTCGCCGCGGGCAAGGCAGGTTCGACGAGAGAAGTGCAACCGGCTATGAAACGGCGTGGCATCAAGCCACTGGAGCCGGTGCTAGACAGCCGCACTAAGCCGTGCGACCGGTGAAAGTTCCCTTTTCGTAATATAATGCGAGGTTTTACCAATGAATCTTGGCAAGCGCGTAATCGCAGAATTTCTCGGTACTTTTTGGCTGACCTTTGGCGGCTGCGGCAGCGCGGTC
>DATBQJ010000124.1:0-12258 GCA_036560885.1 Methylocella sp. | reverse complement strand
AAGGCCGATCTCGGGACGATCGGCCGGTCACAGCGGCGCAGTCGCGGGCTCGCCTCGCCGCAAAACCATGAAAGTCGCACTCATCGGCGATCAAGCCTTCAAACCGATCGAAAGCCAGTCTCGTTTTCACACGGTCTGCTTGAATTATACAACGGCGCCTCTCCGCCACTAGAGCGCTTTCTGATTCAGTGGAATCAGAAAGCGCTCCAGGTTTTTGTTTTATCGCATTTTCTTAACGCGAACCGGTGTCCACTTCGCTCGAAAATGCTCTAGGCCGCAGCGGGTCAGAACCAGCCTTGTGGCGCCGCCGCCCCTAATGTCCCTCAAACGACATCAGCGTCCGGACCGGCACGCCGAGGGCCTTGATTTTTTTGGCGCCGCCGAGATCCGGCAGGTCGATCACGAAACAGGCCGCCACCACATCGACGCCGATTTTTTTCAATAGCCCGGCCGCGCCCGCCGCCGTGCCGCCGGTCGCGACGAGTCCAAACGTCTTCGTGACGCCGCGCATATGGTTTGAAAACTCGGTCGAGATTCCGATGAGCTGACTGCGCCCACCAATCAGCGCCGCACGCGCATCGCCGCAGGAGCCTTGGCGTGCCTTGCGTCGATGCACACCGCCTTAGCCCTTGGACCAAGCCGCCGCGGGGTTCGCCCGAACATGCGGCCACGCCCCAGACGCGTCAGCTCGGAGACTTTTACCACAACAAATACCTTCCCAGGCGCCGATATGGTGCTAGATTCTAGCAAGATGTAAAATACGAAAGTTACGGCGAAGCTCGGATGGGGTGCATCGCCGGGACTCAAACCCGGTGACCTATCGGCAAGGACACAGCCGCACGACCTCGGTCACGGCGCAGACTACAGGGGGCTTCAACGGAGGCACGCCGGTGAGAAATATAAACGCGTTTTTGGCCCGGCATCAGAAGTTCCTCCGACGCCAGGGGCGAACAGGCATCCCATTCCGTCATTGAAAATGCTCTAAGAAACGAAACTTATGGTGAAGCGAAAATGCAAGCCCCAATGTTGAGCATAATCTGAGGCTCGTGTCATTGGAGCCGAAGGAGGAAGCGATGGACGCAATTGCACTTGACAGCAGGCTGAGCAAGCCAACGGCGGCATTCTTGTCGCATCAACGCAAGCTGCTGATCGACGGCGAATGGGTGGCGGCAGTGTCCGGCAAGACGTTTTCCGTCTACAACCCGGCGACGGGCACTGTGATGGCGCAGGTTGCCGAGGGCGACAAGGAAGATGTGGATCGGGCGGTGAGAGCGGCAAGGCGCGCCTTCGACGAAGGTCCATGGCGCAAGATGACGGGATCAGAGCGCGGCCGGCTGATGTGGAAGCTCGCCGAGTTAATCGAACAGCACCTGGAAGAGTTCGCGGAGATCGAGTCGATCGACAACGGCAAGCCACTTTCGGTCGCGCGCGTCGCCGACGTACCGCTCGCTGTCGACATGTTCCGCTACATGGGCGGATGGGCAACGAAGATAACGGGCTCGACCATCCCGTGGTCGATACCAAACGAGTTCCTGTCCTACACGGTGCGGGAGCCCGTGGGCGTCGTCGGCCAAATCATTCCCTGGAATTTTCCACTGCTGATGGCGGCATGGAAGCTAGCCCCGGCGCTGGCCGCCGGCTGTACGATCGTGCTGAAAGCCGCGGAGCAGACGCCGCTCAGTGCGCTCCGCCTCGGGGAATTGATCCAGGAAGCCGGATTTCCGAAAGGCGTCGTCAATGTCCTCGCCGGTTACGGCGAGACGGCTGGTGCGGCGCTGGCGGCCCACGACGAAGTCGACAAGATCGCATTCACGGGATCCACGGAAGTCGGCAAACTCATCGTCAAGGCCGCGGCCGGCAATCTGAAAAAGGTATCACTCGAACTCGGCGGGAAGTCGCCGACGATCGTTTTTGGCGACGCGGATATTGCAGCGGCTATTCCCGGTGCTGCCAGCGCGATCTTTTTCAACCACGGCCAATGCTGCTGCGCCGGATCGCGGCTATATGCGCACAAAAACGTCTTCGACCAGGTCGTCGAGGGCGTGTCGGCAGCGGCCAAGAAAATAAAGGTGGGGCCGGGGCTCGATCCAACGACCGACATGGGGCCGCTCGTTTCCGAAGAACAGTTTGAGCGCGTCACGGCCTATATCGAGTCGGGCATCAATGAGGGTGCGAAGGTTGCGACCGGCGGGAAAAAAGCGGGCGGCAACGGGGGTTACTTCGTCGAGCCAACCGTCCTGACCAACACGAAGCCGTCGATGAAGGTCATCCGCGAGGAGATTTTCGGGCCGGTGGTCTGTGCTGAACCATTCGACGACGCAGATTTGGAGAGGATCGCCAAAAAAGCGAACGACACGATCTACGGCCTCGCCGCGAGCATTTGGACCAAGGACATCAGCAAGGCGCATAAGCTCGCTCATCTCATCCGCTCGGGCACGGTGTGGATCAATTGCCACAACGTTCTTGATGCTTCCTTGCCCTTTGGCGGCTACAAGCAATCCGGATGGGGCCGCGAGATGGGCGGCGAGGTGCTGGCGAATTATACCGAGATCAAGGCCGTAACAGCGAAGCTCTGAGTTCCTGTTTTTTGCTAGAGCGGAGAGCTTTTCGGCCGAAGCCCCGGACGGGTTAAGGTTTATGGTGCGCGGGCGGAAGTTCAGCGAGGCGGAATTGGCGGCACTGCCTATCACGCCTTTCGCCGCGTAAAGTTGCGTCCGAAGAACATGATCTGTCCGACGAATGGTTCACTCATTGGATTGCCTCAATGGGTGTGCCGGGGGAGGGCGTGACACGATCGGGAGAGCGAAAAGTGATGGCGCGGCTATCGTGAATCGCGCTTGGCCTGCATGTTTTTATTGTGCTGGCTGATGGCGCCCGCCTTGGCTGGATTGCGTAGCGAATACGCTGGTGCGCTTTTTGGATTGATCCCTTCCTTCGCCGTGCGACCAGAAGGCCGCGGGGAGTTGGTTTCATTCGCCCGGTGGAGTTCAAGCGCGCGCCGGGCGCTGTCGATCATAGCCTGGCGGGCGGCTTTGGCCTCGCGGCGCGAGACCTCCTTGTTCAGACGTTGCAGGGCCGCCGCAAGCAGGTCGCGCTTTTCCCGCGTGCCACTATCGTCCGTGGCCGCCCGGGCGCCCTTGGGCGTGGCCTTGCCGCGTAGTTCCCGGCGCTGACGCGCGGCAATATGTTGTGCGCGGTCGCGCCGCTCGCGCAGGAGCTTACGCAGCTCCACCAAATCCGGGTCGGGTAAAAGCCCCAGCGCCGGATGGTGGGTTTTTTCCACGAGGGTCAATTCGTCGGCGCCGAGCAGGCGGCGTTCGTGTTTTATGCTGCGAGCCATGCACCAATTGCCTCCTTAAAAGGATAGAAATTCAAGCGCGGACCCAACGCTGCTTCGCAGTTACCGCTAGCTTCGCTCTGCCGTCAACAAACGTTCGATTTCGGCGATCGTATGATTGGTAAGATCTTTGGCGATCTCGGCGATTATCTTAGCTTCGGTCGTTTTGGCAAACTCGCGCCGCAGATCGCCGAGAATTTTCGGCGGGGCCACGATGAGGAGTTGGTCGAAATTATTGGATAGGGCAGCCTTATTGATGTGATCGGCGATCGATTTGGCGAAACGTTCTTTTTCGAGTTCGTGCCAGTCCGTCTCCTCGACTGCGCTGTGAATCTCGCCAACGCTGGAATAAGCGCGCCCTGGCGCGTCGCTTCCTTGTTCGTGGGACGGCGGGTCCGCTTGTTCCCAGACCGCGAGACGCCGCAAATTAGGAAATTTCTCGTCGCCCTTGTTGATCAGAAACAGGGCCTTCTGGCCGTCACCCACGAAAACCCAGGCACCGTGCGAAAGTTTATGATGCGTCAACTTATCATGCGTCATCGAGACTCTCCTTGGATGCTACTCGTACGACCACGCTGCTTGTGTGTTCCCATATTTATGCAAGGATTAATATCGACACTTCTCGACCTCATCGGCATTCGCCATCGGGAAGAAACAGCCGGCTGAGCTGACGCCAAAACAGCGCGCGCCGTCACGCTCGCCTATGTCGCCGAGTTCTACGAGATCAAGAACCAAGGCGCGGGCAACAAGCGCCCATAGACCGCCGCGCACATGGATATAGGGTTTGATGCCGTCGAAATCGGCTTTTTCGAAACGAATCGGATGGCCTGCGCCCGTCTCGACCCAATCCCCGACATTGGTCCGGAACCGCAGCACCTGGTCCGCTCCTTGATGTGCAACCATCATTTCCACCGCAACGAAGGGCGCGTCCTCGACTTTTACGCCGAGCTTTTCAACGGGCGTGACAAGAACGTAGCCGTCAGGCTCCTTGCGCAAAATCGTCGAGAAAAGCCGCACGAGGGCGGGGCGGCCGATCGGCGTGCCGCAATAAAACCACGTGCCGTCTCGGGCGATCCACATGTCGATATCGCCGCAAAACGGCGGATTCCACTGCTCCACCGGAGGGAGCGGCCGTTGCACCGCATCGGCCTCGGCTGCAGCTAAGGTTTCGATAATTAACCCTGGACCGCCAGCGCCGGGCGCGGCATGCGTTCCGCTTCTAGCCATAAACTTTTCGGCCACAATCTTTTCCCCATTGCCATGCCAACATCGAAAAGTTTTGATCGTTTGTATCGCCCAATATACAGCTATCTACCGTTACATAGGCAGTCGCCGCGCAGTCGCGCCGATTCGTTCGTTTAACAAGCCGAGGGCCGAATCATTCATGCAGGAAGTAATCACAGCCTCGCTCGAAGCTGCCGTGATGCGTACCGCCGAGACCGCGCTGGAGCGGATCGCCGTGGCTCGGAGTTCGATCGAATCCATCATCTTCGGGCAGACAAATGTTGTCGGGCAGGCCTTGATCACGCTACTTTCGGGCGGGCACGGCTTGCTCGTCGGCGTGCCGGGGCTGGCCAAAACCAAGCTTGTCGAAACCCTTGGCGTTGTTCTCGGCTTGCAAACGCGCCGTGTCCAGTTCACGCCCGATTTGATGCCCGCCGATATTCTCGGTTCCGAAGTCCTTGAAGAAGCGACTGGCGGCCGCCGCAGTTTTCGCTTCGTGCGGGGACCCATATTTGCCCAATTGCTGATGGCCGACGAAATCAACCGGGCAAGCCCCAGAACCCAATCGGCACTGCTCCAGGCGATGCAGGAGTATCACGTCACGGTCGCGGGCGAGAGGCATGATCTGCCGCGCCCCTTTCACGTGCTGGCCACCCAAAATCCGCTGGAGCAAGAGGGCACCTATCCCCTGCCCGAGGCTCAGCTCGATCGCTTTCTCATGCAAATCGATGTGGAATACCCCGATCGTGCGGCCGAACGGAAGATCCTCATCGAGACGACCGGCGACGCCAGCGCGGCGGCAACAATCGCGATGAGCGCCGAGGATCTCATCGCAGCGCAGCGGCTCGTACGCCGGCTTCCGGTTGGGGAAAGCGTGATGGAAGCCATTCTCGATGTTGTCCGTCTGGCCCGACCCGGCGAAGGCGATCCGGCAATCACCCGGCATATCGCCTGGGGTCCCGGACCGCGCGCGGCGCAGGCGCTCATGCTGGCAACGCGCGCGCGCGCGCTCCTCGGCGGGCGGCTTTCGCCTTCCCTCGACGATGTCGTAGCCCTCGCCGTCCCGGTGCTCAAGCATCGCATGGCGCTCACCTTTGCCGCGCGGGCCGAGGGCGAGACGGTCGGCGATCTCATTGCCCGGCTGGCCAAGCGGCTTGGCTGAATGATGCCCGCGGTCCGGCTTCTTGAAAAAAATGCAAGCCGCCTTGCGGGGCGCCACAAAGATCATGCGCTCGAAATGGCGCAACGGCTCCCCGGCCTCGTTGCCACGGCGAAAGAGGTTGCATCGAGCGTCTTGCACGGCGTCCACGGACGAAGACGGGCCGGCGAGGGTGAGAATTTTTGGCAATATCGGCCCTTTGCGGCAGGCGAGGCCAAGGGCCGGATCGACTGGCGCCGCTCCGCCAAAGACGAACGTCTCTATGTTCGCGAGCGCGAATGGGAAGCGGCGCATACGGTTTTCATCTGGATCGACCGCTCCGCATCCATGTGGTTTGCTTCCAGTCTCGCGTTGCAGCCGAAAATAGATCGCGCACTCGTGCTCGGCCTCGCCGCCGCCGATCTTCTCGTGCGCGGCGGCGAGCGGCCGGGCCTTCTTGGGCTGACGCCCGCTCTCGCGGTCAGAAATATCGTCGAACGGTTCGGGCAAGTTTTGTTGGCCCAGGAAGGCGCCGCGGGCTATGTGCCGGAGGAGTTGCCAGCGACGGTGGCCCTGCCGCGCGGCGCCCACGCCATTCTGTTCGGCGACTTTCTTGTCGATCCGGCGCAGATTTCGGCCATGATCGAGAGCGTTTCCGCGCGCGGCGCGATTGGACACCTCGTGATGATCGCAGATCCGGTTGAAGAGACCTTTCCGTTCTCCGGGACGACTGAATTCGCCGATGTTGATTCGCAGGCGCGGTTGCGCGTGGGCCAGGCCGAAACCTTTCGCGAAGAATATATCCGCCGCCTCGGCCTGCATCGCGATGCCATTGGCGCCTCGGCGCGGGCACGCGGGTGGACCTTGATGGTGCACCGGACCGACCAGCCCGCCACCGCGGCCCTGCTTGCCTTGCGTATGCAACTCGATGCCACTGCTGGCCCCGCTCCTTTCACCCCGCGAGGTGCCACACGCTAATGCCTGGGATTCCGCTCGCTTTCACATTTCCGTTTGTCCTCGCGGCGCTCGCGGGCCTGCCATTGTTGTATTTTCTGCTGCGCATCACGCCGCCCCGCCCGGAGCTTGTGCCGTTTCCGCCGCTGCGGCTCATTCTGGGTCTCCGCCCGAGGACCGAGACCGCGTCGCACACGCCATGGTGGCTGCTGCTTTTGCGTCTTGCGATCGCGGCCATGATCATTTTCGCGATGGCCGGGCCGGTGCTGAATCCCCTGCCCCCAGCAACCGCGCGCGCGGGGCCCTTGCTCATCGTATTGGACGACGGCTGGCCAGCGGCACCCAGTTGGGAGCGCAGACTCGCCGCGGCTGGGCGCCGATTAGCGGCGGCGGAGCAAAACGCGCAACTCGCCGCCGTCGTGGCAACATCGGAGGCGGGCCGCGAAATCGTGCCGCTCGATGCGGCCAAGGCGCAAGATCGCCTGCGGGCGCTAAAGCCCGTGCCGTTTGTTCCCGACCGGCTGCCGGTTTTTTCCGCGATCGAAAAATATGCCGTTGCGCAGCAAAAAAAACCCGCGATTGTATGGATTGCCGATGGACTCGATCGCGGCCATGCGCGGGAGTTTGCGGGCAAGCTTGCGGCGGTTTCTAGCGAACTCACTGTTGTAACGGATTCGACGACCGTTCGCGCCCTCGCAGGCGTGGAAAACCAAACCGGCCGCCTCGATGTGCGGGTGCTCCGCGCTGCCCTCTCCGGTCCGGAACAGGGCGTTGTCCGCGCGCTCGATCGCAAGGGGCTCGCGCTCGGCGAAGCACCGTTCGAGTTTGGCACGGCGAAGGAGACGCAAGCCAGTTTCGAGTTGCCCGTCGAATTGCGTAACGAGATCGCCCGCCTCGAAATCATTGGCGAACATTCGGCGGCGGCGGTTTTTCTTCTCGACGAGCGCTGGCGCCGCCGCCGGATCGGCCTCGTCAGCAGCGAAACGGCGGACGTCGCGCAGCCTCTGCTCGCGCCAAGCTATTATCTCACCAAGGCGCTTTCCCCCTTCGCGGACATCCGCGAGGCAAGGCCTGCCGCCGCCGATCCAATACGCTCGCTTCTCGACGACCATGTGGCGATCATGATCCTTGCCGATGCCGGCTTGGTGACGGGTGAGGCGCATGGCGGCCTCGCACGCTTTGTCGAGGACGGCGGCATCCTCGTGCGCTTTGCCGGAACACATCTCGCCGCGGCCTCCGGCGATCTCGTCCCCGTCCGGCTGCGCCGGGGCGGCCGCGTGCTGGGCGGCGCGATGTCCTGGGATACCCCGAAAAAACTTGCGCCCTTCGAACGCGAGAGCCCATTTTTTGGCTTGGCTGTCCCCGATGAGGTAACCGTTTCACGCCAGGTGCTCGCCGAGCCGGACCCTGGCCTTGCCGCCAAGACCTGGGCGCGGCTTTCGGACGGAACTCCGCTCGTGACCGCCGCGCGGCAAGGCAAGGGGCTGATCGTTTTATTCCATGTTACGGCGGACACGACCTGGTCGAACCTGCCGATTTCGGGATTGTTCGTGGACATGCTGCGCAAAATTGTTGCTCTATCGGGGGAGAACGCGAAGGATGTGGACGCGCAAGCCGGCACCGGGACGAAACCCCTTGAAGCCGCGACCTTTGCGCCAAGCCGGAGCCTCGACGGTTTCGGCGTTCTTGGTCCGCCGCCAGCAAACGCGGCGCCGATTCCGGCCGGGTTCGACGGCATCGCGGAACCCGACCATCCGCCGGGCTTTTATGGCCCGCCCGATGGCCTGATTGCCGTCAACGCCCTGGGACCGAAGGAAACGCTCGCGGCGGCGGATTATTCCGGGTTTGGTATTATCGACGAGCCGTTGCGCGAAACCGGGCCGGTCGATCTCAAGCCCTGGCTGCTCGCCGCTGCGTTTCTCTTATTTGCCGCCGATACCTTGGTCTCGCTTTGGCTCTCGGGCAGCCTGCGCGGGCGCGCGGGGCGCGCCGCCGCTTGCTTTGCTCTTATTGCCGTTGGCTCCGCGATGCTGGTCCCTGCCCGGACCGCGGCGGAACCTGCCGCCACGGAGAACGTATCCCCCCGCATTGACGCCGCGTTGACAACGCGGCTAGCTTATGTGGCAAGCGGGGACCCCAAAGTCGATGCGGTGAGCCGGCAGGGCTTGATGAGCCTTTCGCTTGTGCTAGCGCGCCGCACATCGCTTGTGCCCGGGGAACCTGCCGCGATCAATCCGGCGCGGGACGAATTAAGTTTTTATCCGCTTCTCTATTGGCCTGTCGTGGCGGGCGAACCGCAGCCGCCGCGCGAGGCGATCGCCAAGGCCGCCCTTTTCATGAAACAGGGCGGCACAATTATCTTCGACACCCGCGACGCGCTCGCTTCACGGCCCGGCGGACCGCCGACGCCGGAAGCGAAATGGCTCAGGGCCTTGCTCGATGGCGTCGATGTGCCTGCACTCGAACCCGTTCCCGCCGATCATGTCGTGACGAAAACCTTTTATCTCATCGACGGTTTCGTTGGCCGCTACACGACGGGCGCGACCTGGATCGAGGCGCTGCCCCCGGCCCCCGCCGATGGCGGCCCACGCCCGGCCCGCGCGAGCGACAGCGTGTCGCCGGTCATCATCACCGCCAACGATCTCGCGGCAGGCTGGGCGAGCGACCTCGACGGCGACAGCCTTTATTCGCTGGTGCCGGGCGGCGAGCGCCAGCACGAGCTCGCGCTGCGCGGGGGTGTCAATCTGGTGATGTACACGCTCACGGGTAATTACAAATCGGACCAGGTTCATGTGCGCGATTTGCTGGAGAGGCTGGCGCATTGATGGGAGTTACCTAGCGGCGCGGTGCGTCGTCGCAGCCTGTTCATCACAACCCAATCGCAAGCCAGGTCCCGGCCGCGACAAAGCCTACTCCCGCCATGCGTGAGATCAAGTGGCCGACCGGCACAAGCTTTTCAATGAGCACGAAGGCGGAGATCGCGGCGATCCACAGCACGTTCATCACGCCGCCGACAAACAAAAGCGCCATCAATACCCAACAGCAGCCAACGCAATAAGCGCCATGATGCAGTCCGAGCCGCAATGCGCCCAATGGATCGCGCCGAAATCCGCCTTGCCGCTGTATGAACAGGAGCGGTGATTGGCAGTGTGCCAAACATCTATCCTTGAATGGCGTCCACTGGTAAACGCCGGCCGCGATGAGAACGATTCCGCCAAACACTTGGTTAGTGCTCGCCATCATCGAGTCGAGCAAGGCCGTGCGATCAAGAGCCCACTGTGCCACGGTGGCGGCGAGCGCGAATCCGGCCCAGGTCAGAAGATACCCGGTGGCGAACCAACCGGCCGCCGCAAACGGCTTGCCTTGCGCCGACGCTTGCCTGCCAACCCGCGCATAGATCAGAATCATCGGCGCGGCGGAGGGAGTCATCATGCCCACCATCATCACCGCCCACATGGCGAACACGTAAACAAACTCGATAGCTTGCCACGGGGTGAGCGCGGGCGCCATGATCCCCTTGCCGGCGGGAACCATCCGAAAACCGGTCATCTCCATCGCGCCCATGTCCATGCCCGCGGCAAGCCACAGCACATAAGCCCATGAGAGCGCCGTTAAAGCGGCGAGCGTGCCCGCCACAATGATGCGGTCGCGCCGGAGGATGATCTCCAGCATCGGTTCGGCCATGGCCGTCAGCGAATGACCCCGGTTCCAGTGATATTTAACTCGGCGAAATGAGCGTGCGAATCCGCCAGATTGAGCTCGATGGCGCCGCTTGTCTTCGCCCAGCCGCGTCCGACCTCGGCCAAGGTAAATTCAAAGCCCTCCGGCATGTCGAACCGCGCGCGGTGCTCTTTCTTTGTCACCGGATTGATGATCGGCTCACCGCGCGCTTCCACAACGCCAGGAACACTAAAACGCGCCTTGCGCGCAGCCACATCAATGTCGAGGTCGATCTTGGCGAAGACCGGGTCATGAACTTTCTCCAGCGTCGATGAAAAGACCTGAAAGAATGTCGCGCCAGGTTCGGTGTCTTGCCCACTCATAATGCGGAGGATGGCCTCGCGCTGGGCGGGGCTCGCGCGTTCATCGACGATCGGGACGGCTTGCCCCTGCCCCTCATGGATCGGGCCCGGCCAAGAAAACACACCGGCAAACATCAGCCCGTCGAGTTTGGTGCTACCATGATTGCCCTCATCGATCACGATCCCTGCAATTGCTTCGCAATTGCCGTGGGTAGGAAGAGCGTTGAACTGGCAAGGGCAACCGTAGGCGCAATTGCAGTGGGCAAAATTCCGGCCTTTGAGATGCCATTCAACGTCCGCCATTGCCGCCTCCGGGCCTTTGTTTCCAAGCCGTTAAAGATAGCGCCCTTTGCCGCCCCCCGGAAGGCCAAATATTGCATCTTGCCCATCGAAAGCGCGCGTAGGCCGGTTTCCTGCTGTCGTAAGCGTTCACATGAATCCATCACGAAAGGGCGCAGGGACAACGATAGGCAAGACGTGCGATGTAGAGAGCTCTATCTCTTTGGCTTGGTAACGGCGGCCATCACGATCCGCGAGGGCCTTGTCATGGCTTCGAGCCGCAGCACCTCGTTGAGCCTTGCCTCGGTCAACAATCCTTCATCGAGGACGATTTCGGCAATCGTGCGGCCCTCGTCGAGCGCCCGGCGGGCGATGCGCGAGCAGGCTTCGTAGCCGAGCACCGGCCCGAGCGCGGTCACGAGGCCGATAGAATTTTCGGCGAGGCCGAGGCAGCGCTCGCGATCCGCCTCGATTCCGTTGACGCAACGGCTTGTGAGCGTGTCGATGGCCGCGCGTAGCATCCGCAGCGATTTCAGGATGGAAAAGCCGATCGTCGGCTCGAAGGCATTGAGCTGGAGCTGTCCGCCCTCGGCGCACAGCGTCACCGTGAGATCATGGCCGATGACGAGATAGGCGACCTGGCTCACCACCTCGGGGATGACCGGGTTGACCTTGCCGGGCATTATCGACGAGCCGGCTTGAACGGCGGGCAAGCGGATTTCGCCAAATCCCGCGCGCGGGCCGGAGGAGAGCAGACGAAGATCGTTGCAAATCTTCGAAAGTTTTACGGCGATCCGCTTCAGCACGCCCGAGAACAAAACGAAGGCGCCCATGTCGGAGGTTGCCTCGATCAAATTGGCGGCGAGCACCAAAGGTTCGCCCGAGAGATGCGCCAGCTCCTCGACCGCCAGCGAAGCGTAACGCGGATCGGCGGTGATCCCGGTGCCGATCGCGGTTGCGCCGAGATTCACTTCGCAGAACAGAGCGGCGGCCTCCTGCAGCCGGTCGATATCTTCCTTCACGGTGGTATGGAACGCATCGAACTCCTGGCCGAGCGTCATCGGCACCGCATCCTGTAATTGGGTGCGGCCAATTTTGAGCACATCGGCGAATTCGACTGCCTTGGCCTTGAACGCATAAGCGAGTTCTTGCAGTGCCCGCGTGACGGGAACGGCCGCGAAGATCACCGCAAGACGCAGCGCCGTCGGATAGGCGTCGTTGGTCGATTGGGCCATGTTGACGTCGTCGATCGGGTGAAGAAACTGGTACTCGCCGCGCCGGTGGCCCAAAAATTCCAGCGCAAG
>DATBQJ010000123.1:0-46682 GCA_036560885.1 Methylocella sp. | reverse complement strand
GGCGCGCGAAAAAACGCAGGGACGAGGCTTTGGATCAACGATATGTGCCCGACGATGTGGAGCAGGAATCCGCCCGCGGCGTGAATGGATTTCCGCCCCCAGACGCGGAAATCCACGAAGACCACTTCTTGCGGCCGCGCCGCGGCTCGATCTGGCAAATTCTTGCCGTTGCCCTGAGCCTCGCGATCGCGGGCATTTCGATCTTCATCCTCGCCCGCGTGGTTTCTGCGGTTAGTCTCAGTGCGTTGCGCCAAGCGATCGCGGCGACCAGCGCCGAGCAGATTGCGGCGGCGGTGCTCTTGACTGCCGTGTCCTTCCTTGCCCTGACCGGGTACGACGGGCTGGCGCTGCACCAGCTCAAGGCCCGTGTTCGTTACAAGACGACGGCACTGGCCTCGTTCACGAGCTATGCGATTTCTTTTACCCTCGGCTTCCCTTTGATTACCTCGGGCACGGTCCGCTACTGGATCTATTCACAAGCGGGATTGACGGCGAGCAAGGTTGCGAGCCTCACCGTGATCGCTGGCGTGACCTTCTGGTTCGGCATGGTTTTCGTGCTTGGCGCTGGGCTTGCCTATCACGCCAGCGCGATTAGCGCGATCAACCATTTCTATCCTTTTATCAACGCGCTGATAGGGTTTGCCGTACTGGGCGCGATCGTCGCCTATTTGGTCTGGGTAACGATTCGTCACCGGCACGTCAGTGTCAAAGGTTTCAAGCTGGAATTGCCGGGGCTCGGCTTGTCGCTTGGCCAAATCGCCCTCGGCGTCATCGATCAATGCGCGGCAGCAGGTGTTCTTTATGTTTTGCTTCCGAGCCATGCTGAGATGGATTTTTTCGCCTTCGCCGCGATCTATGTATTTGCTTGCATTCTTGGGGTTGTGAGCAATGCGCCGGGCGGGATCGGCGTCTTTGAAGCGGCGATGCTGAAGGCGGTTCCGGTTGCCTCAGAAGAAGCGCTGCTCGCTTCGCTCGTGCTGTTCCGGGTCATCTATTACCTCGTGCCATTCCTGTTTGCGCTTGCTTTCCTTGGCGCCCACGAAGGTTTCCACCGCTGGCACGGGTTACGCGAAGCCATGCGCGGCAGCGAGGAAGAAATCCTCTTGGAGGACGAGATCAACCCTCTTCGCCGTTGGTACCGGGACAATTGGCGGATGAAAAAATGATCCGGGCCTCACTAAAAAACTCTCTCGCGACCGCTCGCAAAAAGGAGCACGGTTCGATCCGGACTGTATGCAATTGGCAATCCTAGGCGGTCCGAAGAGCCTCCGGCAAGCTGAACAATTTGGAAATGGCGACGCACGGTTTTGCTTTTGCCTGCCCAGCTAGGGGGATTGGCATGAGACTTGATATCAGCGTGTCCTCGTGTAACGCCTGCTCGCGACGCCGGATTTCACGAGGGCTTCATGGAAAAGGACCGCCAGGCACGCGACCGCCTGATCTTGGGCCGTCTCATCGACGCCTTGCCGGAATCGGTGATTGTTATTGGCGCGGCGGACCGGGTAGTCGCGGTCAACGCGCCCGCGCTGAACTTGTTTCCGGCATTGCGGCCGGACGATCTGCTGGCCCGCAGTCTGCGGGCGCCGGAAGTTCTTGACGCGGTCAAGCGGGTCCGTGCTTCCGGCGCTCCCGAGCGTGTCACGTGGCTCGAGCGGGTGCCCGTCGAACGATTTTTCGAACTGAATGTTGCTCCCGTGGAAGGGCCGCAGTTCGAGCCTTTGATGATCTTGACATTGCGCGATTTGAGCGAGGCGCGCCACGTCGAACGCATGCGCGTGGATTTTGTCGCCAATGCCAGCCACGAACTGCGGACGCCGCTCGCCTCCCTGCTCGGATTTGTCGAGACGCTTCAGGGGCCTGCACGCGAGGACAAGGATGCAAGGGCGCGGTTCCTTGCGATCATGCGCGAACAGGCGCAAAGGATGGCCCGGCTCGTCGACGATCTTTTGTCGTTGTCGCGGATCGAACAAAATTTGCATCTGCGGCCGAAGACGCCGGTCGATATCGTGGCGATCCTCCGCCATATCGCTGATACGCTGGCGCCCATGGCCGCCGACAACGATGTCGTCATGAAACTCGACGTTCCGGCCAAGGCGCTCGTCACGGGCGACCGCGACGAACTCTTGCGGCTGGCTGAAAACCTCGTCGAAAACGCCATCAAATATGGCGCCTCCGGCCCCCAGACCGTCAACCGGCAGGTTGAGATTACTCTTGCGGCCGAGCCGCACCAATGTATTTTGAGCGTTCGCGACCATGGCCCTGGGATCGCGCCGGAACATTTGCCGAGGTTGACCGAACGTTTTTACCGGGTCGATGCCGGCCAGAGCAGGGCCAAGGGCGGCACGGGGCTTGGCCTCGCCATCGTAAAACATATCGTCGCCCGCCATTACGGCCGGCTCGCGATCGAATCGAAGCTGGGCGAGGGGGCGACTTTCCGCGTGGTTCTTCCCTTGCACGGAAGCTGAACCGGAATTGCGCCCTGTCATCAAGTTGTCATGCAGCTTTCATATTGGCCTCACGGGCGCCGTTTAACTTGCGCGCGGAGGCTAGGGCAAACCGGTCATTTGCTTCCAGCACCGCATCGCGACGATGCGTTTTCGAACCGTTGTTCGGCCGCCCCATCCAACTGGCCGCCGATAAAAATGCCAGGCAATGAGAGGCACAAAATGATCTCTACGTTTCTGCGTACGTCCCTTGCCGCCGCCGCCGTAAGCTTGACGGCTGGTTTTCCGGCCGGCGCTGCCGATATTTCGGGCGCCGGCGCAACCTTTCCCTATCCGGTCTATGCGAAATGGGCGGATTCGTACAAAAAGGAAACCGGCAACGGCCTCAATTACCAATCAATCGGCTCCGGCGGCGGCATCAAGCAGATCAAGGCCAAGACCGTGACCTTCGGCGCCTCCGACATGCCGCTCAAGCCAGAAGAGCTTAACGACGCGGGTCTGGTTCAGTTTCCAACGGTGACGGGCGGCGACGTGCCGGTCGTCAATCTCGAAGGCGTGAAGCCCGGCGAATTGGTCCTCGACGGCCCAACGCTTGCCAAGATTTTTCTCGGCGAAATCACGAGCTGGGATGATCCTGCCCTCAAAAAATTGAACCCGAAAGCCAAATTGCCGGCGCAGGCGGTCGTGGTCGTTCACCGTTCCGATGGGTCCGGCACGACATTCATCTGGACAGATTATCTTTCCAAGGTAAGCCCCGATTGGAAATCCAAGGTCGGTGCCAATACGGCCGTCGAATGGCCGGCTGGCATTGGCGCCAAGGGCAACGAAGGGGTCGCCAATAACGTCCTTCAGACGAAAGGCGCGATAGGCTATGTCGAATACGCCTACGCCAAGCAGAATAAGATGACGTTTGCCGACGTGATCAACAAGGACGGCAAACGCGTGGCGCCGAACGCGCAAGGCTTCCAAGCTGCGGCGGCGAACGCCGATTGGGCCAATGCGCCGGGCTTTTATCAGATCCTGACCGACCAGCCCGGTGCCAAGTCGTGGCCGATCGCGGGCGCCACTTTCATTCTGATGCACGCAACGCCGGACGATCCAGCCGCCGCCGCGGAAGCCCTAAAATTTTTCAGCTGGGCCTATGACAAGGGCGGCAAGCAGGCCGAGGAACTCGATTATGTGCCGCTGCCGAGCTCGGTTGTCGCTTTGATCAGAAAGGCCTGGGCCGCCGAAATCAAGGGCGCGGACGGCAAGCCGCTATTGAACTAATTCCTAATTGGATGTGCTCGGCCCGGCTGACTTATATGGTTGATGCACGACGCTACGCTGCAGGGAGACGGAGTGGCCAACAATTTGGTGATTGACAACACCGGACTGGAATCGGCCGAGGCCCGGCTGGCCAAGGCTCTCGCTAGCTTCAAGCTTCGCGACAATGCGTTTCACTATCTGACGTTGGCCGCGGCTTGGACGGTTCTGCTCCTCCTTGGCGGAGTGATTGCCGCGTTAATCGCGGGGTCCGTTCCGGCGATCAGGGCATTCGGGATTAACTTTCTTACGACGGGGATGTGGAATCCCGTCACGGAAAAATTCGGCGCGATGGCGCCGGTCTATGGCACGCTCGTCACCTCCATCATCGCCATGATCATCGCGGTGCCGTCCGCACTCGGCATCGCGATTTTCCTGACCGAGCTTTGCCCCCATAGGCTGCGCCGGCCGATCGGAATTGCTATCGAGCTGCTCGCCGGGATTCCCTCCATCATTTACGGAATCTGGGGCCTTTTCGTGCTCGCGCCTTTCCTGCAGGAGCATGTCCAGCCGGGCCTCATCTCCGCTTTCGCCAATGTGCCGATTCTCTCGACCCTGTTTGCGGGGCCACCCTACGGCATTGGCATGTTGACCGCCGGCATTATCCTAGCGATCATGGTCCTTCCCATCGTAACTTCGATCTCCCGCGATGTCTTCGAAACCGTTCCCTCCGTCCTGAAGGAAGCGGCCTATGGTGTCGGCTGCACGACCTGGGAAGTGGTGCGATCGGTCGTGATCCCCTATACGCGCGTTGGCCTTATCGGCTGCGTCATGCTGGGACTCGGCAGGGCGCTCGGCGAGACCATGGCGGTGACTTTCGTGATCGGCAACGCGCATAAAATCTCCGCTTCCCTGCTTTCGCCAGGCACGACCATCTCGGCAACGATCGCCAATGAATTCACCGAAGCGGTCGGTGACCTATACACCTCTGCTCTGATCACACTCGGCCTGATCCTTTTCGTCATCACCTTTTTCATACTCGCTCTATCGCGGTATTTGCTGATGCGGCTGCACCGGCGGGAGGGGCAGTAAGGTATGGCGATCTACGACGCACGGCTCCGTTGCAATAAATTCTACCTTGGTCTTTGTTATGTGGCGGTGGCCATTGGCCTCGGCTGGCTGGTGGTCATCCTCGGCACGCTTCTGTTCCACGGCATACGCGGTATTTCGCCTGCCGTCTTCACGCAAATGACGCCGCCGCCGGGCTCCGAAGGCGGCCTTTTGAACGCCATCACCGGCAGCCTGATCATGACTTTTCTCGGCGTGGTCCTCGGCACCCCGCTAGGGATGCTGGCGGGCACTTACATGGCCGAATACGGCCGCCATTCCAGGCTCACAATTGTTGTGCGGTTCATCAACGATATTTTGCTGAGCGCGCCGTCGATCGTGATTGGTCTTTTTGTTTATGAGGTCATGGTCGTCAGAATGGGCCATTTCTCCGCCCTCGCCGGGGCCGTGGCGCTTGCCGTCATCGTCGTTCCGGTCGTCGTGCGGACGACCGAGGACATGCTGCTTCTGGTGCCCGATCCCTTGCGCGAAGCGGCGAGCGCGCTCGGCCTGCCGCGTGCCATTGTGATCGGCAAGGTCGCCTATCGCGCCGCCCGCGCCGGTCTCATCACCGGGGTTCTTCTCGCCATCGCCCGGATCAGCGGCGAAACCGCGCCGCTGCTCTTCACCGCCCTCAACAATCAGTTTTTCAGCACCAATTTGAACGCGCCGATGGCGAGCCTGCCCGCCGTGATTTTCCAGTTCGCGCTCAGTCCCTACAAGGAATGGCAGCAGCTTGCATGGACCGGTGCGCTCCTCATAACCGCGGCCGTCCTTGCGCTTTCTATTGCCGCGCGCGTGCTCCAAATGGGGAGGCAAGCGAAATGACCGGCATAGACGAGACTGCGAACCTCGCGCCAGAGCCGGTCGCACAAAGCCCGGTCGTGCAAAGCCCGACCGGAGAGGATGCCGAACCCGCGGCCGGAGCCAAGCTCTTGCCAGAGCCGGTTGCACAAAGCCCAGTCGCGCAAAGCCCTGCCGGAAAGGAAACCGGACCCGCGGCCGGAGCCAAGCTCGCGACGCCCGGGCACAAGGTCTTGATACAAAACCTCAAATTTTACTATGGCGATTCGCTCGCCTTGAAGAGCATCAGCCTTCCCCTTTATGCGCATAAGGTGACTGCCTTTATCGGGCCGTCCGGCTGCGGAAAATCGACGCTTCTGCGGGTGTTGAACCGGATGTACGATCTCTATCCGAATCAGAGGGCCGAGGGAGAAGTGATTCTCGACGGCGTGAATATTTTGCGGCCGGAGCAGGACCTCAATCTTTTACGTGCCCGCGTCGGCATGGTGTTTCAAAAACCGACGCCATTTCCGATGTCGATCCACGACAATGTCGCGTTCGGCATTAAACTCTACCAAAAGCTGCCGAAGGCCGAGCTTTCCGATCGCATCGAGGCCGCTTTGAAACAAGCCGCTCTTTGGGCCGAGGTGAAGGACAAATTGAACGCTTCGGGCCTATCTCTTTCAGGCGGTCAGCAGCAGCGCCTTTGCATCGCGCGCACCGTGGCTCTCCAGCCGGAGGTTATACTCCTTGACGAACCTTGCTCCGCGCTCGACCCTATCTCCACCGCGAAGATCGAGGAAACGATCGACGAGCTAACGGATAATTATACCATCGCGATTGTAACTCACAATATGCAGCAGGCTGCGCGCGTCTCGGACCATACGGCGTTCATGTATCTCGGTGAACTCATTGAATTTGGCGTCACCGCGCAGATCTTCACTTCGCCAGAAAAGAAGCAAACCCAAAATTATATTACCGGCCGGTTCGGTTGATCGCGGCGGCGGGGAGGAACAGGTTCATGTCCGATCACATCGTAAAGGCCTACGACAAGGAACTCGAAATCCTCGGCCGGAAAATCGCGGAGATGGGCGGCATAGCCGAAAAAATGCTGTCCGACGCCATGGATGCGCTGGTCGATTTCGACACCAGACTCGCCCAGATGACCGTCGATAGCGACCCGCGCCTCGACCTGTTGCAACGCGACATCGAGGAGCAGGCGGTACTGACCATCGCGCGGCGCCAGCCGATGGCGGTGGATCTGCGCGAGATCATCGCCACCATCCGAATTTCCGGCGATCTCGAACGGATAGGGGACCTCGCCAAGAACATCGCCAAGCGCGCGATCAAGATCCAAGGGGAGATGCACATCCCGCGCGCCACCATTGGCTTGCGGTCGATGCATGAATCGGCGGCGATCCTTTTGAAGGACGTGCTCGATGCCTATGCCCAGCGCGATGCGGAGCGTGCGCGCGCGGTCTGGACCCATGACGCCGATCTCGATGCGCTCGAAGACTCGGTTTTCCGCGATCTCCTCACCTTCATGATGGAAGATCCTCGCAACATCTCGTTTTGCACCCATCTCCTGTTCGTGTCGAAAAACATCGAGAGGATCGGCGACCATGCAACGAATATCGCCGAGACTGTGGTTTATGTTGTGACCGGCGAAACCCTGCCGATGGACCGGCCGAAGGGCCGGACCACGCTGTCGAAGGCGCCAACGACGGTGGTTTGAACATGGCAAAAGAAATGCAAAGGGAAATGCAAGACGTGAATGAAATCCGTTCCAACCCGGCGCGCCTGGCGGCATACCCCGCGCTGGCGGCGCGCATTCTTGTTGTCGAGGATGAAGCGGCGCTGAGCATGCTTCTCTCCTATAATCTCGAGGCGGAAGGCTTCACCGTGGACCGGGTCGAGCGCGGCGACGAAGCCGAAATCAAGCTCAGCGAAACGATCCCCGATCTTGTCATTCTCGACTGGATGCTGCCCGGCGTCTCGGGGCTTGAAATCTGCCGCCGGTTGCGGGCGCGGGAGACGACGAGGACCCTTCCCGTAATCATGCTGACGGCGCGCGGCGAGGAAAGCGAGCGGGTGCGCGGGCTCTCGATTGGGGCCGACGATTACGTGGTGAAGCCGTTTTCGGTTCCCGAGCTCATGGCCCGTGTTCACGCGCTTTTGCGCCGGGCGCGGCCGGAACGCGCGCGCGGCGTGCTTTCGGTGGGCGATCTCGATCTCGACCGGCAAAACTGGCGCGTCCGCCGCGCCGGCCGCGAGGTGCATATGGGGCCAACCGAGTTCCGCCTGCTCGACCATTTAATGGGCAAACCCGGGCGGGTCTTTTCGCGCGCGCAATTGCTCGACAGCGTTTGGGGGCTTTCGGCGGAAATCGACGAGCGCACGGTCGACGTTCATGTCGGCCGTTTGCGCAAGGCGTTGTCGCAGGGGGCAGAGAAAGATCCCATTCGCACGGTGCGCGGCGCGGGCTACGCCTTCGACGAAACTTTTGGCAGAGACGGCTGAGAACTTAGGGCTTGCCCCTGGTTGGGACATTTGTGCGCAATCTGCGCTTCATGTTGAATTCATCATCATCTCCTCCTATGTCTCTTGTCTCCACTGCCCAGACGCCGGCGGGGGGACAGTGATGGACTTGCCTTTTGCCTTCCTATCTTGTTACCGCGCTGACTGTCGCTTGCGCGCTATTCATGGAAAATCTCGACTCGACGGTGATCGCGACGTCCTTGCCCGCGATCGCCAAAGATTTGCATGAAGACCCGATTTCCCTAAAACTCGCGCTCACCTCCTATCTCGTCTCGCTTGCGATCTTCATTCCGGCGAGCGGCTGGGCCGCCGACCGATTTGGCGCGCGAACGATCTTCCGGGCCGCCATCCTTGTCTTCACCTCAGGCTCTATCTTGTGCGGCTTGGCTTCGACCTTGCCGGAACTTGTCGGCGCCCGCATCGTCCAAGGCCTTGGCGGCGCGATGATGGTTCCTGTCGGGCGGCTTTTGCTGTTGCGCTCCGTCGAACGCTCGGAACTCGTGGACGCATTATCCTTTCTGACTGTCCCAGCGCTGCTTGGGCCGATCTCCGGGCCACCGCTTGGCGGTTTCATCACCACTTATTTCCACTGGCGCTGGATCTTCTGGATCAACGTGCCGATCGGCGTGGCCGGCATGATCCTAGCCACCCTATACATCGAGGACGTCAAGGAGGAGGCACCGGAGCCGCTCGACGTTACCGGCTTTTTCCTTTGCGGTCTCGGGCTCGCCTCTCTGTTGTTCGGGCTTGGCGGCATCGGGCGCGGGCTCATGCCCTGGGAAGCCGCGATTGTTCTGGCGGGCTTCGGCACTCTCGCCTTGACCGCCTATGGCGCGCATGCGCGCCGCGCCGCCTTTCCGCTGCTCGATCTCGAGCTTCTTTCCATCAAGACCTTTCGGGCGAGCGTGGCGGGAGGCGCGCTGTTCCGGATCGGGATTGGATCGATTCCTTTTTTGTTACCCCTGATGTTGCAAGCCGGATTTGGGATGACCGCATTTCAATCCGGCTCGGTCACTTTCATCGCCTCGGTGGGGGCCATGGCAATGAAAGCCACGGCGGCGCCGATCCTCAGGATTTTCGGCTTTCGCCGGGTGCTCGTTTACAACGCAATAGTAAGCGCAGCCTGCCTTGGCTTCTACGGCTTCTTTACGCCTGCGACGCCGCTCATTTTTATGATGGCTTGGCTTCTCTTCAGCGGCTTCGCGCGGTCGCTCGAATTCACCAGCATCAACGCAATTGCCTATGCCGAAATCGATTCCGCCAAAATGAGCGCGGCCGTCAGTTTTGCTTCAGTCGCCCAGCAATTGTCTTTGAGCGTTGGCGTCGCGGCCGGAGCAGGCGTCCTGCAAGGGCTTGCTCACGTCAACCCCGGGTTACCCGTTCTCGCCCTTGCAAATTTCAAATGGGCCTTTGTCGCGATGGCGGCGGTCTCGTTGAGCGCGGCTTTTGCTTTCATGCGTCTGCCCGCGGATGCCGGATCCGAACTTACCCGCCGCTCGGAGAAAGCCGAGCAAGCGATCGCGCCCGCGGGGCAATAAGCGCGTTCTCGCTCACCTCTTGCCCGCGCCCCTAAACTCCGTCGCAAGCACATAAAGCTCGGCCGAATCCGTGCGGCTTGCGCGCGGCTTCACGTGGCGTACCTCCGCGAATTCGCATTTGAGACGGGCGAGTAGCTCGTGCCCGGTCCCACCCTGAAAAACCTTGGCGAGGAAAACGCCCCCATCCGTCAAGATTTCGCAGGCAAAATCCGCCGCGAGCTCAACGAGACCGGCGATCCGCAATTGATCGGTTTTTTTATGCCCGGTCGCATTCGCCGCCATGTCGGAGAGGACCACGTCGGCCCTGCCGCCGAGCCAATCCTTCAGCAGCTCCGGCGCCTCCGGGGACAGGAAATCCAGGACTTTGAATTCGGCGCCGGGCAGCGGCGCGATGGCGAGGAGATCGATACCGATGACCCTGCCCCTGCCCTGCTCCGTGCCAGCCTTCCGCACGGCCACCTGCGACCACCCCCCCGGCGCGGCGCCAAGATCGACGATTTTTTGGCCCTGTTTCAAAAAATGATAGCGCTCGTCGATTTCGATCAGCTTATAGGCCGCGCGGGAGCGATACCCTTCTCGCTTGGCGCGGGCCACATAGGGATCGTTGAGCTGGCGCTCGAGCCAAAGGGCCGAGGAAAGCGTGCGCTTCCGCGCGGTTTTCACCCGCGTCTTAAGCGAGCGCCCGCCTTCGCGCCCGGAGGAAGATTTTGATTCCGTCACGCCGAGACTCAAACCGAGGGACCAAACGTCAGACTTATAGCGAAGGCGAGCGCAAGTGCCGCGAAGTTTTGGTAGAGGGGCCAATTAAAATTGCCAGTTGGATCGCTTTTACGTAGCTACATTTGATGCGGAGCTGCCTTTCGCAACCAGTGGATTGTACGGCGCAGATTCGCATACGGCATTATGGAACGCGGGATGACCACGCTTTTCCGGCAACCAGGCGAACGAGACGGCACCGCGTCAGAAATGAAGGCCCAAAAGGTAGAGATACCTCATCGGACAAGCGAACATGAGCGCAAAAATCCCCCTATCTCCTAATGCCCTGCGACGCCACCTTGCCGAGCAGATCGCATTTCTCAAGGTGTCGGCGGCTTCTTTTGACGCGGGTTTCGAAGGCGAAGCAAAGCGCTTGGCTGTTGCTATTCGTGTTCTCGTCTACGACACAAGCGCCTCCCGTTCGCTCATGGAGCAACTGGGAATCAAAAATCGCGATTTTGTCGACACGTCGTTCGACTTCGATTCAAAAAACTTGCTGTCTCACGAGAGCATTGTGGGTACAGTGATTGGATCAGCTGGCACGCGATATGTGGCGATGCTGGATAATGTTCCAGCGTTTAAAAACGTGGCGTTTGATGTTTGGTGGAACAAGCCGGTCTTTGTCGACAAAGACCGCCGTACTCTGACCAGAAAGGACGTTGTTCTTGTCGCCGCAAACCAAGATGGCGGAGCGCATGTCGATCCGGCCTTGGATGCACGATATGCAGAACTAGCCGAGAGCCTCGGATGGGTTGCTGTCGACAATGGCCTTGCCCGTATAATGGAAGGTGCCGAAAGAGCCGCAATCCGCCAAATCGCTCACGAGCTGCTGAAAACGTTAGTCCCTGACTACTCGAAGAATATGCCAGACCATGAAGGCATCCTTGTAGCACAACCAATGCTTGTGCAAGGAGGCTCAGAAAACCTCCCTCCCGCTTCGGTCGCCCCGCGAAAGATGCGCCGGAATGAGCCATGCTTCTGTGGCAGCAATAAAAAATTCAAACATTGCCACGGCCGCAGTGCGTAGCTCAGCAGCGAGGAAAATGCTGACCTATTCCATGAGGCTCAAGGCGGCGAAGATGCACGGCGTTCATAGCGCAGGCCTCGAAATCGTCGCTGTGCTGACATTGTAGCTGCGGCCTATCGACCGCAAGGTTTCCCCGTCTTTAACGCGGCGCTTGATCGCCTCGCGCTTCTGGTGATCGGTAAGTTTCGGCTTGCGCCCGAATTTCACGCCCTTGGCTTTCGCGTCGGCGCGGCCTCGCGCCGTGCGCTCCTTGATGCGTCGGCGTTCGAGCTTCGCCGCGACGCCAAGCATGGCCAGCACCAGTTCCGCAAAGTCGGGTGTGGTGCTCGGCCAGCGAATGCAAGCCAGCGCCCGCCTTCTGCAGGTCGCGGGCGATCACGAGTAATCCGTGGTGTCGCGGGAGAGTCGATCAACGGCGGCGACAATCACCACGTCGCCATGATCGACCGCCGCCATGAGTTTTTTAAGCTGCGGGCGATCTGCCGTCGCGCCGGTGACTTTTTCTTTGAACACGCGCTCGCATCCCGCAACCTTCAAGTCGCTGAGTTGAGCGCTGAGGTCTTGGGCGTCGGTCGAGACGCGGGCATAGCTGTAAATCACTCTTGCAACGCGGCGTCCACGACGATGCGAAGCGAGGGCAGGGCTTCGTGAATCGTCTTCCAGATTCGCAGCTCTTGGACGTTCTCGTAGTTGTGGCGGCAGATGCTGCCGGAACCGGCAATCTGCTTCCAAGGTATTTTGGTAAACCGTTCCTTGAACGCAGGCGGCAGGCGGCGCGACGTTTCGGAAATAATTTGGAGGCAGCGCGTCGCGGCGAAAAAAGTCTTATCGTCGGCAAGGAAGGCGTCGAAGTCGAAGCCGTCAACAAAGCGCATCGCGCGGGCAATGTTGTCGCGTATGTCCTCCAGCGCGTCCCGTTCGACGTCAGAAAGCATAGATCGCGTCGGCGGTCGCGTGAGGTCGAAAACGAGGCTTCAAGGCGTCTCTGTCGATCACGTCCACGGAACCTTGAAAGAGGCTCGCGACGTAATCCTTCAACCCCGCATAGTCGAACATCGTGGCGACAATGGCGGGGTCTAGCTCAACCAGAATATCTATGTCGCTGTCGGGTCGCTGCTCGTCACGCGCAACGGAACCGAACAGGGCGGCATGCCTAACGCCATGCGCCCGCAAGTCGGCCTCGCGCTCCTTCAACGTCTTTATGATCTCTTCGCGTTTCATGCTGCCATTTATACCATAAAAGCCGTCAAAAACTACCGGCGCGTTAGGTCCATGACGGCAGGTCGGCGAAAAGATCACTTTGCACTGCGAGTGCGGAGCGAGGCTTAATCCGGCAATAGGACGGGCCATCGTGGCGACGGCCGCAGCAAAACATGGCCGGTCTTACAAGGTTGCAGACGGAAACGCTGTCTGATGCCTTGTAAGGTTTTGGGCTCAAATCGTACCAAAATGCTTCACGTGAAACATTTTGGTAAGGTCGAGACCGCCATTTTCGGCCTAATCCGGCGCCCTATCCGCGCGGATGAGCTGGAGCAGCATGCCCTCGCGCAAACCCCGGTCGGCGATGCGGACGCGATCGGCCGGGAACGCGCGGCGGATCGCCTCGAGAATGGCGCAGCCGGCGAGAACGAGATCGGCGCGGCCGTGCCCAATGCAACCATTGGCGGCGCGCTCTTCGTAACTCATCTTGCGCAAGCACGCCACCGCATGATCCACTTGCCTGCTCGACATCCACAAACCGTCGACGCGGCGGCGGTCATAGCGGGCGAGGCCCAGAAAGACCCCGGCGATTGTCGTCACCGTTCCGGAGGTGCCAAGCAAATGAAAATGCCGGCCGCGCCGCTCGCCCTCCGCCATCGCGACAAAGCTCTTAAGTTCCGGCATGACATAAGCGACCATTGCTTCGAAAGCCGCGCTGGAAACCTCGATGCCGCCGAATTCTTCCGCCAAGGTGACGACACCGAGTTTTAGGGAAACCCAAAAACGGATGCGCTCGCCGAGCGTCCTATCGATCGGTTGCGCGCAGGGGGCCGCGGCTCCGCCAAGCCAGACAAGCTCCGAAGACCCACCCCCGATATCGAACAAAATGACGCCCTCGGCGGCCGAATCGGCGAGCGAGGCGGAACCGGCGGCAGCCAGCCGCGCTTCGGTTTCGCGATCCACGATCTCGAGTTCAAGCCCCGTTTCCTCGCGCACCCGGCGCAAAAATTCGGCGCCGTTGCTCGCCGACCGGCAGGCCTCCGTCGCAATCAACCGCCTGCGGGTTACGCCGCGCGCCCGCATTTTGTTGCGGCAAATTTCGAGCGCGCCAAGGGTCCGTTCGATCGCCACCGCGCCGAGCTCGCCGGTTCGCGACAGGCCCTCGCCCAGCCTGACAATTCGGGAAAATGAGTCGATGACGCGAAAGCCGTCTTGGCCATTGGCTCCTGGCGACGCGCGGGCGATCAAGAGCCGGCAATTATTGGTGCCGAGATCAAGCGCCGCATAGGTATGGTGTTGCCATTGCGAGCCTGGCATGGCGCAACCAGGGGCGCCGGCGGCAGCTTTCGCCGCGCCGCGTCCGGTTAGCTCCGCGCCTTGAAGGGCGGCCGCTCCGGCGGGCTGACTAGCCCCACGCGCGCGAATCGCGAGACTTTCGAATCCGGCGTCGTCCACTGCTCCCACGTTACACCCCGAAGCCTCCGGCAAGCGCTCCCTTTCCACCGCGGGCGAGTGTATCAAGCCAAACCCGAAACTCCAAACGCCGAGCGCACAAGGCGTTCCGGTGGCAAGGGTGCCCCGGAAGTCCCCTGCCAGAAGACTGGCCGGCCCCAAACTTTGGCCGCATCAGGAGATCGCACGCGTGACTTCGGCCCGCAAGGCCGGCAAAACCTCCTGCTCGAACCAAGGATTACGATTGATCCAGCCGTTGTTGCGCCAGGAGGGGTGCGGCAGGGCGATGATTTTCGGTCTCTCGCCCACGAATTCGCGCCAACGCCGAACGATAGCGTCAACCTTCAGGACCTTCGGCAATGGCCTTCCGGCCCTTGTGAAATGATAGTCCTGCGCGAAGCGCCCAATCGCGAGAATGGTTTCAATATGAGGCAGAATCGAAAACAATTCATCATGCCAAGTCTCGCGGCATTCGCGGCGCGGCGGCAGATCGCCCTTGTTGGCATCATGGCCCGGAAAACAAAAACCCATCGGCACGATCGCGATCCGCGCCTCGTCGTAGAACACGTCGCGCGAAACGCGCATCCATTGCCGCAGCCGATCCCCGGAGGCATCATTGAAAGGCAGCCCGCTGACATGCACTTTTACCCCCGGCGCCTGGCTAGCAATAAGCAGCCGCGCAGTCGAAGACAGCCGCAAGACAGGACGCGGCTCGTGCGGGAGCGGCGCGCCACGCGGCGTCTCGACGCAGATACGGCAGGCCCTGATGCGCCCGGCCAGCGTTGCGAGTTCGGAAATCGAGGGGCTGCCTATCATGGCAATCGTAACTCCCGCCGGCTGCGCTCCGGGGTGCGGCGCAAGGCCGGTTCGCGCATGTGAGCAGTGACGGTCCGCTGCGCCGGAAAGCCGGCGATTCAAGGCTAATTCCTTGTAGTTCGCAAGCGTCCTGGATCGTGTCGGGCGAACTCGGGTCAACGTCGCGTTGCTTGCCGCGCCAAAATGCCCGTTAACGCACATTGAGTTCTGTCCCCGCGGGTCATGCTTAGTGAAAAGCGCCGCAGCTCCGGCCATAAGGCCCGGACCAGTCTTAGGTGCGAAGAAATTGAGTGATCGCTTATGCGGCTCATTAATCTTTTTTCGGCACCGTTGCCGCAATCTTTCGCACGAAGCGAGAATTGAACAGGTTCTTCAAAGGATGACCGGCATCACCGCGGAAACTTTTGCGGGCGGATGCGCTGGCGATCCGGCTACCGCCACGCGGCGCGGGCGCGTGGCCGCCGCGCTAGGCGAAGTGCGCAAGAAGCTGACGTCGTCCGCATCGTCCAAGTGTGGTCTCGACGACGAATTGCTGCGCCTTTTCGCGAAAGGACGTAGATCGTCGGGCCCCGCCTTGGCCGTGCTAGGCGGGGTGGCTGCCGTAGCCTCCGCCAAATGGGTCGCCATAAACACAGTCCTGATTTGGCTGGCCCTCGATTTTTCCGCGCTCGGCGTGGCTTACCGGATTGCTGGCAAGCTCTTGGATGCTGGAGAAACCATTCTCGACGCCAGCCACTGGCGCCGCAAATTTGTCGTCGCCGAAATGCTCCAGGGAATCGCATGGGCAGCGATCATTTGGCTCGTCAGCCAATCCGGCGACCCCGCTTCGAGCAGCTTTGCTTTCATCCTATTTTTGCTCGTTGCCGCAATGAACGCGGCGATCTCCGCTGCGATTCCATCCGCGGTGGCCGGCGCCTTGACGCCGATGACCTTCGCAACGCTTAGTTTCCTGCGTCCCGCGAGTCTTTCCGATGGAACCTTGCCAGTGATTGCGCTGGCGTCCGGGACGCAGCTCTATTTTATGTTCGTTGCGCGAAAGCTCCACAGGGCTTCGCTCAAATCGCTAGCGTTTCAGGCCGAAAAAGACGCGCTAATCACCGAACTCGAAGAAGCTAAGGCAAACAGCGATCTGGCGCGGCGCCGCGCCGAGGCGGCAAATCTCGCCAAATCCCGTTTCCTCGCCACGATGAGCCACGAATTGCGCACACCACTCAATGCCATTCTTGGCTTTTCCGAAGTCATGAAAGGCGAATTGTTCGGATCGCACGCCGTCGCATCCTACAAGGAATATTCAAACGACATCCATGCGAGCGGGCAGCACCTTTTGATGCTGATCAACGAAATCCTCGATCTCTCGAGAATAGAGGCAGGACGTTTCGACCTCAAGGAAGAAGCTGTCGCGCTCCCTCAACTTGTCGAGGATGGCCGGCATTTACTCGGGCTCCGCGCGAACAAACGGCAGATTACCATCGAACTGGCGATCGAACAGGACTTGCCGCGGATTTGGGCCGACGAACGCGCTATTCGCCAAGTCATATTGAATCTTCTGTCGAACGCCATCAAGTTTACCCCGCACGGCGGAATGATCAAAATCAGGATCGGCTGGACCGCGAGCGGCGGTCAATATGTGGCCGTGCGCGACAGCGGTCCTGGCATTCCACAAGACGAAATCCCGATCGTCATGTCCTCGTTTGGCCGTGGCACGCACGCACAAAAAAACGCCGAGGAGGGCTCCGGTCTCGGTCTGCCGATCGTGAAGGGTCTCGTCGAACTTCATGGCGGAACTTTCACCCTGAAATCCAAGCTTTGCGAAGGCACCGAAGTCATTGTGATCATCCCGCCCGAACGGGTCATGGTCGCATTGCCCGCGGTGGCGGAAGAAAACGCCGGGTCCTTGAAAGGGAGCTCGCTCCGGCGCGAAACCAGCGCAGCGCCATAAGCGGCAAAGACCGAGCTATCTTTTGTGTCTGCATTCGCAATTTCCTCACCTCCGAGGCCATCGGCACAACCGCTTCAAATTATTTCGCTCATGGTTTCACTCGTCTATGTTTGATTGCGCGATCTTGTCCTCTTCCCCCTAAGCCTCATGGCCACAGAACTGGACTTCCATGGTTTTTCATGCGTGTGTGGACCAATATGGTAAAATGTCTATGTTGGCGTTCCTTCCCAAGCGTAACTGGGACTGATCCTAAGCAAGGTCGCGTTGCTCAATTTCGAGGAGGCATCTTGCTTGAAGAGTTAGTCGCTGCGGTAGCCCAAGAGTCTCAGTCCCGCTCGTTGTTCAGATGGCATTGGTCTCAGAAGCGATTGCCGTGACCAACATGTTCGAATTACCAACATGTTCGAATTAGAGAACTACTCACTCGCCGCTGTTTTCAGCTCGAGCGTTGTTGCCCTCTTGATTGCAAGCGAAATCGGCCACGTATTTGGTTTGCGCGCCGCAGGAGAGGCAAATGTCGTCACCTTGGAAGCTGCAATTCTGGGTCTTCTAGCCTTAATGATCAGCTTCACTTTTGCCATGGCGCTGACTCGTTTCGATGAGCGACGCGTTGCCGTGCTAAATGAAGCAAATGCAATCGGAACCGCCGCTATGCGTGCACGATTGCTACCGGCGCCCCAGAACGCTGAAAGCTTGAAACTGTTCCAGAGATACGTCGAGGTCAGGTTGGGGATAACCCATCAGATACCGTCACCTTCTGAAATGCAGGCCGCGGTCACGCGTTCAAATCAAATTCAGGATGCGCTTTGGTTGCAGGCTAGGCAGGTTATGGCGAAAGACAGTGGCATGGTGCCCACAGGTCTCTATATTCAGGCGTTGAACGAAATGTTCGATAATCAACAAAAGCGCCTGACCGCGTACCTAAATCGGGTACCGAATATCGTCTTTCTGGCTCTTTACGGAATTACATTTATCGCAATAGCGTTTGCAGGCTACAGCAGCGGAACCGAGGGCCGACGCTGGAGATTGCCAGTTTATGTGACGAGTGGTTTGGTGGCTTCAGTTATCTTGCTGATCCAGGATATTGATCGACCTGGAGTCGGATTCATTTCCGTTAGCCAACAGCCATTGATCGATACGTCTAATGCTATCGCGAGCTATTTCGCCGAATTCTAGTGTGGAGGGTGGATAAGTTAAGGTATGGCAATCGCCTAACGTTTGTCATTCTGCCAACAATGCTGAATTTCGTTGCGAGAGCTTCGCAGGTTCACGCGAAAGAAAAAACCTATTGGCCTGTTGTTGATTTAAATCAATGTACCCGAATTCATGGGCTTTTAATGTAGGAGCGGAACAAACTGGAACAAACTAGCTAAGATCGTCGTTTTCTAAGTTGAGGCTTTTCGCAGACCTCCACCGTAGGTGTTGGATGGCCTCAAAGGAAGGTGTATTATGGAGCTTAAGGCAATTTCTACGATATCCGGAACCGCCCTGCTCGCGCTCACCGCAACCGTTTCAGCCGGTCCAATGAGCGTGACGAGCTCGCAAATCATGATGCCGCCTACTTCGATCGAACAAGCCCATTATTACCATCGGCATCACTACAGGCACTATGGCTGGCATCATCCCTATAGGCACTACGGTTGGCACAGGGGATGGCATTATGGCTGGCACCGTGGCCGGTATCCACACAGTTATTATAGTTACGGCTACGGCTATCCTTACGGTTATGCCTATCCTTATGGGTATCGATATGGGGCTGGGCTTGCGGCAGCCGCGACAGCGCCTCTGGCGTTAGCCGCCGACGCGACCGAGCCCCTCATGACTGGCCGAAGCGTGGCGGCGGCCGGAAATTATTGCGCGACTCCCATGAAGACGTGCTTGCTTCAGGAGCCTGGATGGCTTGGAACCGGCTGCTCCTGCAAGGTCGAAGGCGGGCGGGCCCGGGGGACTGTTGAATAGCTAAGTACAACGATATACAAAGCGCAAGCGTTGTCGAGACTGCGCACGCGACAAACTCGGGCGCAGTCTCTCAGAATCTGACCGTCAAGCAGGCGGCAGCCAGGTGCACGCCTAATGATAATAAGGAGGAGCTCGACAATGAAAGTGATCATTCAGGAGTCGCTGCCGTAGCATTGGGAGCGGCGCTATCAATTGCGCTCGGTACGCAAGCACGAGCAGCTGTCCCAGCAAACTATTCGCGAGCCTGCACGGAAATTATAGCGTCCAGCGGCTTTGTGGAGAAGGCGGTTACAGCCATAGGGGTTGGCCGTCGTTCGGCGCGACGCACCGCCCGCCGGACATCCCGCCGTCACGCCCAATGAGCCGCAAAGATTAGGCGAGATTAGCGCCTCGTCACCCAGCAAATAGCTTGTGCTGGGTGACGGAGCGCAATGGTTATCCAACATCGGCAACAAACCCGATAAACTTTTCTGCGGGTGCGGCAGCAATTCCAGCAAACGTGGCACGACCCCCCCCCCGCGGAATGAGATGGCGTTCGCGAAATTCGCGGGTTTCCGGGTAGTACGCATTGGGGCAAGCTGCCTATTGGGGATCGGGGTAGCTCAAGCAAAGGCGGAGCCTTCTGCGCATAGGCATGATGGCACCTACACGATCCATATTGCCACCCAACACGGTTCTTGCCATAAGGCTTACGAGACAAGCATTGCCATAAAAGGCGCCCAGGTTCATGCAACCGGGCTCTTATACGCGGGTCTGGACATATAGCGGGGGATCAGGTTTTGGTGACGCTCCGGCTTTTGCATCACCCTGTGAACGTCACTAGCAGAATGCGAGGGCGTTCTGGCTCGGGGAGATGGTCATTGCAAAGTATGGGTTGCAGCGGAGTTTGGCATGCAACGCGGCAAAGCTAAGTTTGCTAGAGCGTCATTGAGAGTATCTAGATGTCTGACAGCAAAAACAAAACGGGATTTGCAAAAAATCTTATTTGCGGCCTCGCCTGTCTTCTGGTGGGGCTCACGCCGGAATATTCATTTGCGATCGACCCCTCGCCTCCTGCCCCGGCCGTCTCGGAATCGCCCCAGTCCGAAGTGCCGTCATCTCAGGCACCAAAATTAAGCGAGGCGGAGCTAGAGAAGCTCTTGGCGCCGATTGCGCTTTACCCAGACGCCTTGCTGGCGCAGCTGCTGCCAGCCGCCGCATATCCTCTGGACATTGTCCAGGCTCACCGCTGGCTCGAAGAAAACAAAACGGCGGTCGCCAAACAGGATTACTCGGGCGCAGATGCCGAGGATTGGGACCCTTCGGTAAAGGCAATGCTGCGCTTCCCGACCGTGCTGAAAAAGCTTAGCGACGATCTCGACTGGACGACCAGCCTCGGCGACGCAATCGTTAATCAGCCACAGGATGTTGCAAACGTAATCCAGCTACTGCGGACGAAAGCGCAGGATGCCGGAACGCTCAAAACTACCAAGGAACAGGTCGTCACGACGCAGAGACAGGACGGCCGCGACGTGGTGACGATTCAATCGCAGGACCCTTCTGTCGTTTACGTTCCTACATATGACCCGGTCGCCGTCTATAACCCACTGCCCGCTTACGGCATTGCCGCGGGGCTGCTGACCTTTGGTGCCGCTGTCGCAATTGGATCGGCATGGCGCGGCAATTACTGGAACTGGGGAACTGGAGCGTTTTACCCACCCGTTTGGCCTGGCTATCCAGCATGGAGACCGCCTTATGCGGGCTGGCGTCCCGGCATGCCAATTGGAGGCGGCGGAAATATCGGAAATGGGATCGTCGACCGGCCCTGGCGTCCGGACGGTGGTCGCTATCGGCCGGGCGGTCGCCCCCCAGGCGCCGGCGGTGGGATTGGCGGACGGCCTGGTCTCGGCGGCGGGGTTGGCGGGAGGCCCGGGCTCGGAGGAGGAGTTGGCGGGCGGCCCGGGCTCGGGGGAGGAGTTGGCGGCCGGCCGGGTCTTGGCGGCGGAGTTGGCGGACGGCCCGGGCTCGGAGGCGGCGCGAACCGACCGATCAGCCGTCCAAGACCAGCAACGAGACCCGCTGCAAGGCCTGCAGCGAGACCCGCAACAAGACCGCGACCTGCAGCACGGCCTGCGAGGATGCACCGGCCAGCCGGGGGAGGATTCCGGGGCGGGGGCTTTAGGCCTGGTCACGGCGGCTTCTACGGCGGGCGCGGCGGTTTCCACGGCGGGCGAGGTGGCTTTCGCGGTGGTTTTCACGGTGGCGGCAGAGGCGGGTTTCGTGGGGGCTTTCACGGCGGCGGGCGAGGCGGCTTTCGCGGTGGTGGCCGTGGCGGCGGACGACGGTCGGATTTTAGGCTGAAACACGAAATCATTTTACTCGGCCATCTCAACAACGGCGTGGGTTTGTACCGTTTCGTTTATAACGGCGGAGAAACAACCTATGTAGGAGTCATCGCCCAGGAGGTACAAAAAGTTATGCCCCAGGCGGTTTCGCGAGGTCGAGACGGCTATCTGAGAGTCTTTTACGATAAACTCGGCGTAAAATTCCAAACTTATCATCAGTGGATCACTTCGGGCGGGCGGATCCCGCCGTAGCTGCAATTTTACAAAGTAAACAGTGCGCGCGCTTCAAAAAATGCCAAAGGAGCAAGCGATGAATTGGCAACGCAAGTTCGCTATTGCCACTCTTCTGACGATCTCGCTTATTGGCGGCGACGGCAATTTTTCGTTTGCGGCTGCCGGATCTCATTACCCGCTTTGGGTCTGTGGGGGGCGATATGGTGGCTGGGGTTGGAGCAGACCTGCGAGCCCATTCAGCGGACTGAGTCTCGACGCTCTCGTGGGTGCTCTCGCCAATCCGCAAGGATATGGGTATCGGCGTCCCGCCTACAGCTACGTCTCTTCTTACTATGCGTATACTTATCCTTATTGCTTCGTCAGTTACATAGATGGGAGCGATTTCTCACCGCAATTGAAAAGGTCTCGCGCCAATTAATCAAGGCACCAAGGAACCCGCCTCTCATGGCCGGTTCTCGCCTCGCACGAACGGGATAGGCGGCGGCAGTGGAACTGCATGATTTTCTGTCTCGTGTCTGGATAAACCTTGTTGAGCGTCCCGCTGGGCCTCTGGCGTTTCGCTTTCTGTTGCAACCAGTCATGTCAACGGCTTTGGCGATTTACGATGGGATTCGTGACGCGCGCCAAGGAACGTCGTCCTATCTATGGTCAATCATTTTCGACAGCGGAAACCGCGCCGCGCATGTGCGCGAGGGCTTACGCGCAACGAGTAAGATCATTTTGCTGGCCGTAATTTTGGATATCGCGTATCAGACAGAGGTTCTCGACGAGTTTTATCCTGGCGAAGCGCTTCTTGTTGGCGTGACTTTGGGTTTTGTTCCCTACGCGCTCATTCGTGGTCCTGCAGCCCGTTTCGTTCGCTTATTGAAGCCGCGTGGCGACGGCCTATAAATGATGCCGGATGATTCGCGAATGCAGCCCGACAGCGAAAACGCGCAGCCCAAGGAAAGCGACAACGCCACGGGTTTCGTGGTCAAGCCGACTTCAGACAGTCACTTTTCTTGGATCCGAACGCGCCTTTCTGCCGATTCGACGCTCATGGGCTGGATGCGCCTTGCAACGACCCTGATCGGGTTTGGTTTTACGATTGTCCAATTCTTCGATCGGCTTGAAAACATGAGCGGTGCCAAGCCTGCACTTGCGCCCCACGTGCCCCGCTATCTAGGATTGGCTTTGATTTTCTCTGGGGTGTTCGGCCTTATCATCGCGATTTGGCAATACATCTGGTTTGTCAATTATCTTCACTCCGAAGAATTCTCGCGCCTCGTGATCAAGCCGGAACTGCCAATCAATAGGCCGGCCCTGGCAATTGCAGTAGTTTTGGCGCTGATTGGCGCTGTCGCTTTCGTGACCGTGATGTTTAGATTGTCTTGAGGGACAATGGGGGAATGTTGGTCACCAATCGGGCGGGAGCACGGCGGGCGTAACGCTGGCCGGCGGCGGCGGGCTCAAGTTTTCTGGCCGAGGTGGTGGCGGAGGCGGCAGGAGATCGCCCCAGCCGGTGCGGCTCGCCATTTGGGCCTGAAGAGCTTCGGATACAATCGGTTTGCCTTCGCCAACCTCCCAGCCACCACCCAGCGCCTTGTAAACAGCGATCAAATTGGTTGCGATCGAGGAGCGTGTCTCGGCCAATCTATTCATTTCTGTCAAAAGCTTGTTTTGAGAATCAAGGACCCGCTGAAAATTTTCGGCGCCTTCCCGGTATTGGATGATAGATAACTCGACAGAACGCTGCGCAGCATCGACAGATTTCTGCAACTCTGCCACGCTCTCTTGATCCTTCAGAAAACCAATCAGCGCGTCTTCCACTTCCTGTGCCGCTTTAAGCACCGTGTCCTCGTAATTGACAAGCGCTTGCTGGAAACGAGCGTCCTGCGCCCGCACATTATTTGTTATGCGGCCATAATTGAGGATGGACCATCTAAATCCCGGCCCGAGGGTATCAAAGAGGGCGCCAGGCGCGAAGAGACGGGCGGCGTCGCTGGACTGCACGCCGATCTCGCCTAAGAGAAAGAACCTCGGATAGAGATCGGCCTCGGCAACCCCTATGCGGGCAGCCTCCGCGGCTGCGTTAAGTTCGGCCGAGCGTATGTCTGGACGCCGTCGCAGCAGCTCCGCCGGCAGACCAACGGCGACCTTACGGGATGCTGATGGAATTTGGCGGGGCCCTCGCAGCAAGGCCTCCACGCCCCCGGGTGGCTGCCCCAACAGAATACTCAAAGCATTTTTTGTCCGCTGAAGGCTAGCTTGAAGCTGGGGGATATCGGCCAACGTGCTCTCATAGAGGGAGCGCGCTTGGGTAACATCCAATTCCGACGTAGCACCATTCTGGAAACGGGACTCGGCGATCTCGAGTCCCTCTTTTTGGACCTTGACGTTTTTATAGGCTATTTGAATGAGCACTTCGAAGGTGCGCATCTCGGCATAGGTGCGGGCGACTTCTGCAGTAAGCGAGACAAGCGCATTGTCGTAATCCGCCACGGTGGCCAGCATTGCCGCGTCTGAAGCTTCCACGTTTCGCCGGAAGCGCCCCCAGAAATCCAGTTCCCAAACTGCGTCAAAACCAATGTCAAAATTACCAAATGAATGCTGAAGGTTAGCCTGGTTTGCCAAACGCGAACTTAGTCGCACGGTTTGTGCGTCCCCAAAACCTTCTTGATTTTGAGGATACATATTTCCAATCGCAACCCCCAACTGGGCGCGGGCTTCAAGGATCCGTAGACCGGCGATCTGCACCGGGAGGTTTTGCTCAGAAGCACGTTCGATTAGTTCGTCGAGCGTTGGGTCTTTAAAAACCGTCCACCACCGAGTCTTTACGGCCGCTTTCGTTTCGACACGCGGGTCGTGCTTTTCAAGCCAATTGTTCTGAACCTTGGCTTCTGGTGACTCGAAGTCGGGACCTACCGCACAGCCGCTAACCGCGAAGATGAGTCCCAACAAACCAGCATTGGCGATGGATCGGTTGACTAGCGATCGCTTTGCATTGTGCCGAAGGCGCATCAAAATACTCTCGATCGACGTTCAACGCGCACGTCCAAAAGCCTGGCAATTTTGGTCAAGACGGGCCTGAGGAAAACGCCGCGATGAACGATGCGAATTCGTGGTCGATGGATTCGCCTCGATCTAGATACCGCGAATGTGATGACTTCTAGAAAATTCGAGTTGCGCAGCTCAAAATCGGCGGCGGTGTGGCTATTTTGTCACCGCGATCGACTTACGAAACAGCGCTAAGCTGTATACGAAGAACCCCAATCCGATGGCGGTCACCATCAGGAACTGCGGCCAGACGGCGACTATGCCCCCGCCTCGATAAATGATCTTCTGCGAGAAACTGACAAAATGCCGGGAAGGCAGTAAAAATGTCATGTACTGCAGCCATACGGGCTGGCTTTCGATAGGCGTCGATCCGCCCGAAAGCAATTGCAGCACGAGAACCACCAGGATGATCAAAAGAGCGAATTGCGCCATGGATCGAGAAATCGTGCCAAGAAATAGCCCAAGCGCCGTCGCGGAAAACAGATAGAGCAGGACACCCAAGAACCACAATGTGACCGAGCCAGCGAAGGGAACGTCCAGCACCGTCCTCACGATGAGAAAAAGCGATAAAGCCGTCGCGACGACAATTACCAGGCTGTTTGCCCAAACCTTCGCCATCGCAATCTCAAATGCGGTCAGCGGCATGACGAGAAGGTGCTCCAGCGTGCCATGCTCGCGTTCGCGAATCACCGCTGCGCCTGTCAAAATGACCGTCAGCAGCGTCACTTGATTGATAATGGCCACAATGCTCGCAAACCACGAGCTCTCGCCATTCGGATTAAATAGCCTGCGAGTGACCAAATTAATCGGCTCCGGCGCAGTGGCGTCCGTCCGCGCAAAGAAGCTATTGATCCGGTTGTTGATGATATTCTTGATGTAGCCAGCACCAATGGCAGCCTGTTGCATGGCCGTCGCATCAATGTTGAGCTGAATGTCTGGATGCCGTCCCGCACGAAGATTTGCTTCGAACAAAGGCGGAAACACAACGACAAACATGAACCGGCCTTCATCCATCGCTGTTTCTACATCTACGGCCGAGATCGTCTCGGGGAATTGGAAGCGCGGCGGATAAAATGCGTTCATCAGCTCCTTGGACAAAGCCGAATGGTCTTCATCGACGAAGGCAATTGAGGCGTTGTTGACCTCGCTGGAGGTGCCTGTCGCCTGGACGTAGACTGTGCCGGTAAACGCATAGATGACGAAAAAGATCATCACCAGATCGCTGCCGAGGCTGCGAAGCTCCTTAAGTCCAAGCCAGAAGATATTTAGCCAGGATTTCACAGCTATTTCTCTTGTTTTCGGAGAGCGAGCGTGCTCAACGCCCATAGGACCGGGATGCAACAGGCAAGAAAAATAACGTCTTGCATCAATAGATCGGCCCCAAGGCCCTTCGTGAAGGCTCCTTTACTCGCGTGCATATAATAGGTGGTCGGCCAGATCGTACCGACGAGCTTGGCACGACCGGCGAGCGTCGACACGGGCTGCAACAATCCTGAAAACTGAATTGTTGGCACGAGAGTGATGATCGCAGTGATGAAGACGGCCGCGACCTGGCTGCTGACAAAGGTGGAAATCACCATCCCGATGCCGGTCGTCGCCGTGACATAAAGCAGTGTGCATAACGTCAGCATCAAAAAGCTTCCCTTGATCGGGATACCGAAAACGATAATCGCCATCGCAACCAGGATAAAATAGTTGAGCATCCCAATCGCGACATAAGGGAGTTGTTTTCCCAAAAGATATTCCATCCGGCCAGTCGGAGTGACATAGAAATTGATGATCGAACCCAATTCTTTTTCGCGTACGACACTGATCGCCATGAGAATCGCTGGGATGAGGATCAGGAGGATCGGAGGGACGCTTGGAACCATTGCGTAGACGCTCTCAAACGTCGGATTGTACATGTAGCGATCCTGGAATTTGGCGGTGTATTTCCTGGGCGATGTGGACAGTCCGCTTGCAGGATCCCGCAGGGCATTGTCCTGAACCCCTTGAACATACTGCGAGACGGTTTCGCCACGGAAAGTATTGGCGCCATCCACCTGCGCCATAACCTCCGGTCTCGAACCCTTGCGCAGATCTCTGCTGAAATTCGGCGGTATCTCGAGAACCAGTGAGACGTCATCCGACTGCAGGCGTTCCAGGGCATCCGCGGCGGAGCGAATGGGAGAAACCTGAGTGAAATAACGAGGCGTTCCGGCGAATTGCTCGAGATAGGCGCGGCTCTCCGCCGACCGATCAAGATCGAATGTTGCGTAGCGAATGTGTTCGACGTCTGTGGTAATACCGAAGCCAAAAACGAGCATCAGCAGCGCCGAGCCAACGAAAGCGAAGGTGAGTCGCACCGGATCGCGCAGGATCTGCATGGTTTCATTGGCGGTGTAGGCCAGCATCCGGCCAAGGCGCAAGCGGATGCCGGAGAGTTCCTGCGGCGCAGAAGAGGTCTCTGCCTCCTTATCTGCCGCAGCGGGGCTCGTTCCTTCGCTCTTGGCGCCCGAGGCAGCGGCGCCGATGGCGTCCTCCATATAGCCGATAAACGCTTCTTCCAAATTGGCGGCGCCGCGTGCTTCGATCAGCTTCTGCGGCGCATCACAGGCCAGCACCTTTCCTGCGTTCATGAGCGAGATCCGGTCGCAGCGCATGCCTTCATTCATGAAGTGTGTCGTTACGAAGATCGTCACGCCCTGATTTCGTGAAAGGTCAATCAGCAACTCCCAAAAACTGTCGCGGGCGACCGGGTCGACCCCCGAGGTAGGCTCGTCAAGGATGAGCATTTGCGGGCCATGCAGAACAGCCACCGCCAGCGATAGCCGTTGCCGCAAACCCATCGGCAGATCGCCGGCGAGTGCATCAAGATACGGCCCAAGGCCGAATTTTTCGACCAACTCCTTGATGCGCGCCTCGGCCTTGTCGGACGGAATGTGATAGAGGCGCGCATCCAAGATGAGGTTTTGTCTCACAGTCAGTTCGCCATAGAGCGAAAACGCCTGCGTCATGTAGCCGATATTATTGCGCACCTCGACGCTTCCGGCTTCGACTGACTGGCCGAAGAGCGTTGCGGTCCCTTCGGTGGGCGGCAACAATCCCGTCAGCATCTTCATCGTCGTGGACTTGCCGCAGCCATTGGAGCCAAGGAAGCCAAAAATTTCGCCCCGCTCGATTGTCAAAGTGACGTGGTCGACGGCCACGAAGTCACCAAAGCGCCGCGTCAATCCCTTGGCGTCAATGGCAATTTCGGATTTGCCTGGGGGGCGCGGCGGAATGGTCAGATCTACGTGGCCGGTGCGTTTCTCTTCTGGAAGCAACTGGATAAAGCACTTTTCAAGATCCGTGGTGCCGGTCCGAGCCATGAGCTCCGCAGGCGTTCCGGTCGCAAGCACCCTCCCGGCGTCCATTGCAACAATCCAGTCCCACTGTTGCGCTTCGTCCATGTAGGCAGTGGAAATGATGACGCTCATGCTGGGGCGGCCTGCGCGAATATCATCGATCAGCGTCCAGAACTGCCGCCTCGAAAGAGGGTCGACACCGGTCGTAGGCTCATCGAGTATGAGCAGATCCGGTTCGTGGACCAGCGCGCCGCAGAGCCCCACCTTTTGTTTCATGCCGCCCGAAAGCTTGCCGGCAGGACGGCCAGGAAAGGGACCAAGGCCCGTCGCGTCGAGCAGCTCTTTAACGCGGGTTGGCCGCTGCGCGGCGGATAGGCCGAAGAGCCGCGCCATGAAGTCGACGTTCTCCTGGACGCTGAGTTCGAAGTAAAGGTTCTTGCCCAAGCCTTGGGGCATATACGCGATGCGTGGACAGGCGTCGCGTCGATGGCGAGCGCTCGCCATGTCGCCATCCAGAACAACAACCTTGCCTTGCTGAATCTGTTTGGAGCCGGCGATCAGTGCCATCAACGTCGACTTGCCGACGCCATCCGGGCCAATGATGCCGACCATGCGCCCGCTCGGAACATCGAGGGAGAGGCTATCAAGTGCCAAGGCGCCGCCGTAACGATGCGTCACCTCCTTGACGGACACGACAGGCGCGCCGCTCACCGGCGCCGCTGAGGTCTCACGAGGCGCGTTATCTGACATGTTTGCTCTCTGGCGTGTTGTGCTGCCGCTCGATTTGCGGCGCTAATCGCACCCTTGTTCCATCCTAGCCCGCGCAGGGGAAAACGCGTCGGTTCCTCGAAGCTTGTTAGTCGGCCTTTACACCGGTTCCAGCAGGCGCATTGATTAGGTTCTGGAGCGAGGCCGGCCACGCCGCGGAATCGTCCACCTTCACATATCCAACGCCACGCACGCCTGTCTTAATGAGCTCGATGTAAGTTTCTACCGTCTTCTCGGGAACTCGGATTTTGACACGGAACATAAGCTTCTCGCGCTCGCTGCGCGTCTCAACCTGTTTAGGTGTGAATTGCGCTTCCGGCGACACAAAGCTGACATATCCAGCGACCGCACGATCAGAAACAAAATCTAAGGTAATCCGCGCATCTGCGCCTACCTTGAGCTTTGCCGCTTGCTCCGATGGAAGGAAGATCTCCATATAGACGTCGCTCAGGTTCACAAGGGTAAGAACTTTGCCGCCAGCAGCCACGACCTCGCCCACTTCGGCAAGGCGATAAATCACTCTTCCGTCGACCGGAGATTTGAGCGTCGCATCGTCGATGCGGGTTTGGACCGTCGCTACATTCGCCCGGGCGACGTTCACTTCCTGCTCGATGGTCCGCAGCTTTGCTTCTTCTTCCTGGAGGGAAGCAGTGGTCGTCTGCAGCGTCATTCTGCGGACATCCAGCTCGCGCTGCGAGCCGGCTCGCTGTTTGACGAGTCTTTCGCTGCGGCCTACCTCGATCTTGGCGAGTTCGATTTCAGCCTTCCTCCGCGCAATCGAGGCCTTCGCGCCGGCCTCCTTTTCCTGCGTGGCGGCCACGTTTAGATTGGCTTCGGCCAACTGGGACTCTAGCGTGGTGGTATCCAAGACCACCAACACGTCGCCCGGATGAACAAGGGCGCCTTCATCGACTCGGATGTCTTTGACTCTCAGCGCTTCCTTGGCGGCTATATCGACCAGTTTCGCCTCGATCCGGCCATTGCCTGAAGCGATTCCCTTCGGCAGGCCGGATTGCATTTGCTGCCAATACTGATAGCCAAAAAAGCCTGCAACCCCAACCGCTGCCGCGAAAATTATCAGCCTCACAGATTTCTTAGACATCAAAGCGATTCCTCATTACGAACGCTTCCCCTACTCTGCCCTAAAATCGAGCTGCTGTGTTATTTCAAACGTCCGCGCCGCAATTTCTAACTCCTCGTTCGTCGGTATGACAAATGCTGCGACACGTGAGCCTTCTTTGCTGATTCGCGTCGCGGCGTGGCGGTTCGCGGTTTCGTCGAGCGCCAAGCCGAGCCATGTGCATCCGTTGGCGACACCGGAACGGATTGCCGGATCGTTCTCGCCGATCCCGCCCGTGAAAACGATGGCATCGAGGCCCCCAAGCGCGGCCGCCAAGGAGCCAACCTCGCGCACAATCCTGTAGACGAACAGGTCGATAGCCTCTTTCGCTGCCCGGCCGGGTGAAGCTTGCAGCGTCCTCATATCGGAAGAAATTCCCGAGACGCCGAGAAGGCCGGACTTGCGGTAGATGAGATCTTCCAGTTCGCGGGGGCCTAGACCATAATGATCAATGAGATAGATGAGCACGCCAGGATCAACAGTACCGCAGCGGGTTCCCATCATTAATCCATCGACGGCCGTAAAGCCCATTGTGCTCGCGACGCTGAGACCGTCTTTCACTGCGCAAAGACTCGCACCGTTGCCAAGATGCGCAATGATGAGACGGCCATGGGCGACCTCCGGCGCCACAGCCACTATTCTCTTCGAAACATACTCGTAAGAAATACCATGGAAACCATAGCGGCGAATTCCGGCGTCTGAATATTTACGCGGGATAGCGAACGCCTGAGCGATCGGAGGTTGGTTACGGTGAAAAGCCGTGTCGAAACAGGCGATCTGCGGTAGACTAGGATGAGACGCGCAAATCGCCCGGATTGGCGCCAGATTATGCGGCTGATGCAATGGCGCTAGGGGAATAAGTGCCGCAAGCTTGTCGATGACCTGATGTGTCAAAAGCAACGGCGCCGAATATTCGGCTCCGCCATGCACAACGCGGTGCCCAACCGCCGAGATACCCTGCCCCTCAAGCCATTTTGCGCCTAGTCGCATCATCGCCTGAGTTGCTGCGGCATGATCGAAATCCTTGCCTTCGAAGCTTTCTTCTACAAGGAGCTTGCCTCGTGGATCCGACAATTTCGCTTTTGGCGTTGTTCCGATGCCCTCAATCTCCCCGCGCAGCAGCAGAAAAAGAGTCGAGGCCGCCTGGAACACCGCGAATTTGATGCTGGAGGATCCCGCATTGATAACTGCTATACTTGACATGAGTGCACTTAAGGACGCGCGGCCCGGTTCGATCAGGCGATGATGTTGGCGCCACCATCGATGTAGACCGTACCACCAGTGACTCTTTGAGCAAAGGGTGTTGCCAGATAGGCGCAAGTCCAGCCGACATCCATGATGTCGACGAGTTCACCTAAGGGTGCCTTATGCGCCGCTTCATTCAACATGAGTTCGAAATCCTTGATGCCGGATGCGGCCCGTGTCTTGAGTGGCCCCGGAGAGATGGCATGTACACGGATGCCCCGCGGCCCAAGTTCGTAGGCCAGGTAACGGCAGGCCGCCTCGAGTGCTGCCTTCACCGGTCCCATCACATTGTAATTTGGTACGACTTTGTTTGCGCCAATATAGCTCATTGCGAACATAGCGCCGCCGTCAGGCATCAGCGGTGCCGCGAGCTTGGCCATGCGCACAAAAGAATGGCAGGAGATATCCATCGCTGTGGCGAACCCCTCCGCAGAACAATTGAGCAAACCACCCTGAAGGTCTGCCTTCGGTGCGAAGGCTATCGAATGAACGAGCAGATCGAGACGTCCCCATTTCTTTTTGATCGTCTCGAAGATCGTTTCCAATTCGCCCAACCTTGCGACGTCGAGCGCCGCCGTAATCTCGGCTCCGAGTTCAAGGGCGAGCGGTTCCACGTGCGGCTTGGCTTTTTCGTTAAGCCATGTGATCGCTAGATCAGCTCCAGCGGCCTGGAATGCTTTCGCGCAGCCATATGCGATCGACTGGTCATTCGCGATGCCTACGATCAAAGCCTTTCGGCCGGCGAGAACCGGGTCTATCCTTGTTTCCATGCCGATCTCACTGCGGCGGCACCGCCGCCTGATCCCGGCGGTACTTGGCGATGAGCGCTCCAACAGCGCAAGAGGCAAGCCGCGCCGTGAGTGAGTCGGCGCGGCTCGTCAGGATGATTGGAACCCTTGCGCCAAGAACGATGCCGGCGCTGTCGGCACTCGCCAGAAATGTAAGGGCTTTCGCAAGCATATTCCCGGCCTCGAGATTCGGCACCACCAGCACATTGGCGCGTCCGGCAACCGGAGACACAATCTGCTTTGTCGCAGCCGCCTCCTCACTGATCGCATTGTCGAGGGCGAGCGGTCCGTCGACCATGGCGCCCGTGATCTGTCCGCGCTCGGCCATTTTGCTCAAGGCTGCCGCCTCGAGCGAAGACTGAATTTTGGGATTGACTGTCTCCATCGCGGAAAGAACAGCGACGCGCACCTGAGGCACTTTCAGCGCGTTCGCAAGGTCGATCGCGTTCTGCACGATATCGATCTTTTCTTCAAGCGTCGGCGCAATGTTGACCGCTGCATCGGTAATGATGAGCGCATCAGGGTGACCGGGCACATCCATCACGAAGCAATGGCTTATGCGGCGTGATGTACGTATGCCGCCTTCACGTGCTACCACCGCACCCATCAGCTCATCTGTGTGAAGGCTGCCTTTCATTATTGCTTCGGCTTCGCCATTGCGCGCGAGCTCTACCGCTTTAGCTGCGGAAGCGTGGCTGTGCAGCGTGTCCACGACTTTAAGATTGGTTATGTCTAGGTCGTGCTGGGCTGCGACTCGTCGAATGCGCTCAGCCGGACCCACGAGGATGGGATTAATGAGATCCAGCCGCGCCGCCTCAATAGCCCCCTCGAGCGACACCTCATTACAGGGATGCGCCACGGCGGTCAGAGCCGGTCCCGCGCCTTTCGCGGCGGTGATTAGGCGCTGGTATTTTTCGTGCACTTCCGGCTTAAAGACGGGCTTCATGTGCATTAGGCTCTGTGCATCGCAATGGCCAGCCCGGATTTTGTTTGCTCTATCTCCGGCATTGTGAACAAGCGCTCGATATTTTCGAACCTCGTTTGTTCGCCGGAATCCAATTCGCCGGCCACGGCAATCACCTCATGGACAGCTGTCAGGGTTCTTAAGCGCGCCTCGGGATTGTCCTGCAATATCTGGGGAATGGCGGAAATCGCCTTCTGTTCATTAAAACGCAGCACTGCTGCCTGCCGTCGAATAATCTCCTTAAGTTGCTGCAGCGATATGCGCTCAGCCTCGGGTGAGCGGTTACGAAGTTCCTTAAGCGCATTGAATTGACGCTCATCCGCGCCTTCTCCACGCAGCACGTAAAGTAATGCGCGCAGACCCGCCTCAAGGGAGCCGCCGCGAAGCATGTCATCTTCGATCTTCCGGCGCGTCTCGGTGCGGGCAAGATCATGTTCGATCTTGCGTCCAGTGTCGTGATGCTTGGCTTTGAGCCCAACTGCTGCCTGAAGCAAAGGTGACCCGTATACGCCCAAAAATATCGTTTCCATCATCAGCTCACGTGTTTTGGCAAAAGTCTCGAGGTTGGTAACGATCCATGATGACACGATATTTTCGAAGGCCAGGAATGGGTTGGCCGCCTCCACGGGATGGCGGTTCACTCTGATTTTTTCTGCCGCAAAGGCGACAGGGGCCATGAGCAAATTATGATCCGAAAATGCCCGGAACTCGACCCGGTTTGGATGCAGCTCACGCAGGAACTCCGCCGACCTTTGTGTTGTCAGAGACTTGACGATGGGACTGACAAAAGTACGGTAGAGGCCCTGATTGATGTCGGAAACGCGGGCAACCGTTTCAAAGCGGCACCTGTCGGCGGTGTCGTTGTAACCAAGCGCGCGAATGTCGTCGAACGTGCGCGGCACAACCCTTGCGATGTATTTCCCTTCCACAAGATCAGTGCGCGGCGCGGTTTGGTCAGTCTCGGTCAGAACCATCTCGTAAAGACCCGGAGGCATGACATCGAGCAGGCTCATGTTGAGCGTGAATTCTTCATGCTCCTTTTTGGCGACTTTGCCGGAGACGAAGATGCCGAGATGGCCGATGCTTTGGTGTAGTGAATAAATGATCGTCTGATCATTGGCAATGAGATCGCCGACGTCATCATAAAGATCGAGGATCCAATCAAGGGCCTGCTGCGGCGGCGTGATATCGTCGCCAAACGAGCAAAAAACAATAATCGGCGACTTGATCTTGCGCAAATCAATTCGCTCTCCATTGCCCGCAACAATTTTGCCGGAACCCAACCTGTTGCCTACAAATAGTTCGTCGACGATAAACTGTATCTCCTCGGCGTTGAGGAGCACTGGGTTCCCCCACCATTTCTCAAAATCGAGAAAGCGTTTCGCCTCCGTATCGACGTTCGCGTAAACGTTGTAACCCTTTTTCCAAAATGTATTTGCCGGGTTACTCGACTCGAAATTCGAGACCAACCACGCGCCGTCGAATACACCATCGCCCAGGTCACCCATCAGCCAATTGAGCCAAGTGCCGCCCAGCAAACCTCCGAGATAGCGCATCGGATATTTACCGCGCACGCCTGCCCAATAGGAAAGTGGCGTCCCGGCGATAAGAATTGGACCAGGCAGATTGGGCTCCATCGCAGCCATCATCATGATTTGCCAGCCTGCCTGACAATTTCCGATGAGCACCGGCTTGCCATCGGCATTCTTATGCCGTTCGGCGACAAATTGGATGAAATGCGCCTCCGCGCAGCAGACATCTTCGATCGTTTGAGCCGATTCAGGCTGGGGCAGAAAGCCCACGAAATAACATGGGTGCCCAGCTCTCAGCGCGACGCCAATCTCGCTGTCACGCTTCATCCCGCCGATCCCCGGTCCGTGGCCGGCGCGCGGATCGAAAACGATAAATGGCCGCTTCTGGGGATCTATCGTGACGGCCTCCGGCGGAACGACTTCCACCAGGGCATAATTGACGGGTCTCGGCAGTCTACGTCCGTCGATTAAAAGGTTGAACCCGAAATTCAGCACATGCGGTGCTGTCCGGCTGCTCTGCTCGAGGTAATCATTGCCTCGCTGACGCAAAATATCGAGAAACAGGATGGAGCGCTCCCAGGCGTCCACACAATAGTTGAAAAACGGGGCTGTGAACGGATTGGAGCTGAGCATAACGGTTCTCCAACATTCGGGCTGCGTTGCTTGTATTTGTCGATCGACCAGCGACAAACGGCTACCCAGCGAGGCTTCAGATGGTTAACTTTATTGATCCTCACCGAAAAATCCGTCAGCATCCACGAAATCTTTGACGGTAAACTGTGAATATGACGCTTGCGTGTCGCCGTCAGATACCTAATTCAACTTGAGGGGCCAAAGAGCGCGGTTGCGCCTGTCGGAACAAGGGGAGAGTGGACTCATGGGAAAATCAGATAAAGAGTCGAGATCCGGTGCAAAATCTGACGAGGCAGCCAGCGCCGGCAATGGAAAGCTCTCGCGCAAAGATTATGAGAAAGAACTGGCGCGTCTGCATGTCGAACTCGTGCAGCTTCAAGATTGGATTCGCCGCGAGAAGAAAAAAATCTGCATTGTCTTCGAAGGACGCGACGGCGCCGGCAAGGGTGGTGTCATTAAGGCGCTCACTGAGCGCGTGAGCCCGCGCATATTTCGGGTTGTAGCGCTGCCCGCCCCTACAGAACGAGAAAAATCTCAAATGTATATCCAGAGGTATGTGCCACATTTACCGGCGGCCTCCGAAATCGTTATTTTCGACCGCAGCTGGTACAACCGCGCTGGCGTCGAAAGAGTGATGGGCTTTTGCACTGAAAAGCAAGTCGAAGCTTTTCTTGCTGCTGTGCCTTTGGTCGAGAGGGCGATTGCGGATTCTGGAGTCCGCCTCCTGAAATACTGGCTTGAGGTCAGCCCCGAGGAACAGACAAGGCGATTGGAATCGCGGATCCACGATGGCCGCAAACTGTGGAAGCTTACGGAAATGGATCTAAAATCCTATGCGCGATGGTATGACTATTCACGGGCTCGAGACGAAATGTTCCTGAAAACGGACACGGCCTGGGCGCCTTGGCACGTCGCGCGCTCGGACGACAAAAAGCGAGCACGGCTGAATGTGATCACGCATTTGCTTAGCCAGATCCCTTACGAGAAATTGCCAAGCTCAAAAATCGAACTTCCAAAGCGCGACAAGGCGCACGGGTACGTCGAGCAAGACTATTCATCTAAATTGATCCCCGAGGTCTTTTAAATTCAGCGCTGATCGATCTCGCCGTCGCGGCTCTCGGCGGCAGCTGCCATATCACGCACAAGATGCTGCAAAAGAGCCGGTTCGGAAGGCGGATTGTCGAGGACAAGCCGCATGTCAAAAAATTTACCCGAACCAGCTGAGTCGAAGAAGCGGGTTCGTTTGATTCGGTGCAGCTTTCTCCGGGTTTTCTTCTGGAACGACGACTATGATGCCGTTCCATTCTTAGCAGGTTGCTTGACGAGCTGCCGTATCGCTTCAGCCAGTCTTCTGCCCGCAGGCACAAAGACGCGCCGTCCATCTGTGCTTCGGCTTTGGCCTGTATAACCTAAGCCATTGAAATTATTGGCGCACCCGACAGGATTCGAACCTGTGGCCTCTGCCTTCGGAGGGCAGCGCTCTATCCAGCTGAGCTACGGGTGCTTTCAAACAGCGCAATCCTGACCGGTGCCCGTGAAGCGACCCGCCCCTGCTGGTATGCGACGCCCGGGCGGCAACGACCCTTCGCCGTGTGCAGGGCTACGGTTCTTTGCCGCGCGGGTTAGCAAAGATGGGCTTAGCGCTGCCGGGAGACAGGTGGATGGCAGCGCCCAGCCGCAACGCGGATACACCGCCCGTCGTCAGGCGGCCGCGATCTTCAATGCATGCTAGGGAGAGGAACATCGCTCTGCAATTTAGCGATTTCATCCTTAAGCTGCAACTTTCGCCGCTTCATCTCGGCCAATTTCAACTCGTCCGCGGCGGGATACACCAATTCCTTCGCAATTTCCTTGTCGAGCGCATCGTGACGCTGTCCGAGCGCGGCCAAATGGGTCTCACGTGACATGCAGAACTCCTCATTAAGGTCCACATAGACCTTGGAGTGTGCCACAGGATTTGCAATTCGCGAAGCCGCTTCGACGGTCAACGCGATCAAATTTTCAGCCATTTGCAACGCGGTTAACAAACTTGAATAGCTTCACCTTCACTATTGAAAACGCCGATCCATCCAAAACGAGCTTGGCGCAGGGGTCCGGGATGCGTCGGCGGGATCGAAAAATCCGCTTGAAAGCGCGATGAAAACACCGCCCCGCCGCTCCTGCCTTTTGCGCGGGTCCGCTTGCCGGTATGGTCTTCCACCATTTTGTTGCATTCAAGCGATGATTGCGGCATATAGGCGGGCCACCCGTCAAGCGTGCGGGTCTGGCATGAACGCGGGTGTAGCTCAGGGGTAGAGCACAACCTTGCCAAGGTTGGGGTCGAGGGTTCGAATCCCTTCGCCCGCTCCATTAACTGAAATGTCCGGCCTTGAGACATGGGTAACGGATTGTACCTAAGACATGGGTGACAACCTCGGGCCGAACGGGTTGTCGAGGGGTTGCAAGGTTTTCTGCTCCAGGTCGAAATATCCAAGATCATAGTGCATAAAGCTGGTGGGTGAGGTGCATGCGCTCGTGGCGGCCGTTTTGCTGCGGCTGGCCGGGCTTGATGCGCTCGATGGCAATGCCGAGCCTGAGCCACCACACTGACAGTTTTGAGAGATTGAACGAGGCGTTGGGGCTGGCGAAGGGCACGCCCCTTCGGCAAAGTCCTTGAATTCGCCCTTAAGCCGGAAGGGTGCCGCAGTGCAAAAATTCGATCGCTTTGCAAGGCATGTGCAGTTTTCTTCCGCTCGCCAAGCGTAACGAGTTGCTAGGTTGGCTGCTGGAACGCTTTTTTCTTCGAAAAAATATATCAATGAAGTCAAATATTTGAAAATATGGCGGAGAGGGGGGGATTCGAACCCCCGATAGGCTTGCGCCTATGCCGCATTTCGAGTGCGGTGCTTTCAACCGCTCAGCCACCTCTCCACTGCCGGGACCATGATCGCTTCAGAGCGAATCGCGCATGGTCACCCTGGCCAAGTTGATCGCACGATCTTACCCAAAGAGTCAGCAACTTTTTGGGTTCATGCTTGGCTACGGACGTTTCCATCGGGAGTATCCAGGATGATCTCGCCGGTGAGCCGGTCCGCTCCGGCCACCGCCGCCCCCTCGCTAGGGCGTGTAGCCGGGGGTCGCGCAATTACCATAAATCTTTCGACATACTTCTAAGCCCGCAGATTACCCCGCATTGCCTATCTGGCTCTTCCGCTTTGGCCAGAATTCGCGTGTCTCCTCGCCAAGCCTGTGGCAATCGAAAAGCGGCACCGGGTACCCGCCCGCGATCAGACGGCGGTGCCTGTCGCGATGCCCGCCCGCGCCTCGAATTGGTATCCGGCGATTTGCCCGGCCGCATAGGCGTCGGCCAACACGCGTTTCCTGCGGCCCTGGCTTTTCACGTGGAACGATAATCCGAGCTTTGCGAGCTCGTCATCGATGACCGAAGCTTTCAGCGGCACAAGATCGCGTCCGGACGAGGTCCGCATAACAGCATCGCGCTCGCCTTTCATGGCCTTCAACTTCCCGCCGATCCCCTGCGCAAGCCCGATTTGAAAGGAATTCACGGCGTTGCGGCGCTCGCCCGTTTCCAAACCGGCATAGATGGCGCCGGCCTTGAACCGCGCGGTTTCCGAATCGAAGGTCACGCCGATGAGATCGTAGAGGAAATGGGCGGCCTCGACATCGGCCGGAAGACCGAAAAACACATGGCGGATCAAACCGTCTCGGGTCGTTTCGCCCCACGCCTTGCAGTCGCAAAAGACGGCAATGCTGGGAAGGCATGCATCGAAGACGCCGTGCCTGCGGCGCCCTGTGTCGATGCCGAATCCTTCGCAAGCCTGCCGGCGAAGCTCGATTTCGCTCAGCGACAATCCATGGCGGTCGAGGAGTTCCGCCACCTTGTTTGCCGACGCCAGGGCTTCCTGCTCGGTGCAGCCTTGATCAACCGTCTTGGCGCGCAGTGCCCGGATGCGTTGCACGACCCGGGCAAGATTTTCGTCACCAGGTTTGGCGCCAGCGTCGGCGGTTGCAAGAAGCAGGCTTCTCAGATGCGCGAACAGGGTGCGCACCCCGCTGGGAAGCCAATTGCCTGCGATTCCGCGCTCGATCGTCGCGGCCACGCGATCAAGCGGCGCCGCATCCCCGCCAAAGCCAACAGCGGCGCGCCGCTGCATGGTTTCCATTTGGATCGACGCCAACTGCGAATAGGCGCCGGCAAGTGGGCCTTCCCCGCCGCGCCGCGCGGCAAGCGAAGATGCGAGGGCCTCGATGAGGCAGTCCACGGAAGTGAGATTCCTCGCCACGTTCACACTGGCGGCGGAGGGTAGCTCGGCATCGCCCGGCAGCTTGGCCCACGCGCGGGCGAGCGAATCGAGTTCGCCGTCTTCGGGTTCGAAGAGCGACGAATCGTCCTCCTCTGCGGGAAAGTGGTTAAGTCCAAGAATTTGCGGCGCCCCGTGCCGCACAACATGCCGGTAGACAGCGGCAGCGCAGCGCGGCGGATTGGCCAATCCTTTGCCCGGCCGCACAAATCCCATCGCGACCGCGAGAGCCGAATCGTCGAGCGGCGTAAACGGACCAACGGCCGCGAAAATTCCGCCTGGGAGCGGACAAAGCCGTGCGGCCAGTGCGAGCCCCGCGACTGCAGCCGGGATGCCGCGATCGAAAATCGACAATGGTTTGCCTGTCGCCAAATCCTCGGCTGCCAAAACGCCATCGCGAGCGCGAGAGCAGACGCGCAACAGCCGGAAACTCGCTTGGCCCAGCGCTTCCAATGCGGTCTTCTCTTCTCCATTGGAGGGTTTGCTCTGCCGGACCAGCCGGTCAACCGCGGTAGTGCCGCTCAGCGAAGGAGCAAACGTCGCGAGCTCCAAAGCCAGCATCATGGCTTGTACGATAGTACCTTCACTACGCGGGTCGTCAGGATCGAGATCTGCCCGTGCAAGCCATTGATGGGCGATCTCCTCCACCTTTGGTTTGGCGGTGAAGGCCATCGCTTCGACACAAAACCCGGTGATCAATTCCTGCAAGCGCCCGGCAAGGCGCAATTGGTTCGACGCGAAGTCCCCGCCCGCCCATTTTGCAGCCACCTGTGCTCCTCCGCGACAGCATCCGCTCCGGTGCGTCTAGCACAAGACTTGCTTCCCCTCGATGCGGGCGCCAGCTTATCCACCAAAATTCCTGCCTCGAACGCGGCGCGCTTGCCGCGTCATCTTGTCTCGGTAATGCCGGTCCGGCGGCCGTCCCGGATCTTGTCGAATCAATCGAATCTCTTATGATCCGCGCAGGGCGGCGGCGCCCAACCCGTGGTACGGCGTGGATGTTCATTTTCACTTTCGGGGAATTGTGCCTTGGATCACGTCGCGCCCGTTTCACCACCACCGGGCGCCGCGGACGATCCGGTCGAACGAATCGATGGCAGCCTTGCGGCGGGTGTCCTCTTTCTTTGCGACCACGCGGCCAACGCGCTGCCAAAAGCCTATGGCACGCTCGGCCTGGCCAAGGAACAATTCGACCGTCACATCGCCTACGATATTGGCGCGGCCTGGATCGCCCGCCGTCTCGCGCGCGGTTTCGGCGCGCCGGCAATTTTGTCGCGATTTTCGCGCCTCCTCATCGATCTTAATCGCGGCATGGACGATCCAACGCTTGTCATGCGGCTTTCGGACGGCAATGTGATCCCCGGAAACGCAAGAATCGGTGCCGAAGAGATCGAATATCGCCGCGTGCATTATTGGAAGCCGTACCGCGCCGCGATCGCCGCGGCGATTGAAGCCATGCTGAACAAGGGACCGCCGCCGGCCATTGTTTCGATCCACACCTTCACGCCATCCTGGAAGGCCCGGCCAAGACCGTGGGAAGCCGGAATTTTGTGGGACAGCGATCCGCGTTTCGCCAAGCCCATGATCGCGGCGTTGAACGGCGACGGACTTTGCGTCGGCGACAACGAACCCTATGATGGCGCGCTCAAGGGCGATACGCTGGACGAGGAAGTCACGCGCCGCGGGCTTGCGGGCCTCCTCATCGAGATCCGCCAGGATCTCGTCTCCACCAAGGAAAAAGCCGCCGCCTTCGCCGACCGGCTGGCGCGGCTTCTACGCCCAATTCTCGCGCGCCCCGAACTCCATTGCAAAGCGTTTTTCCCAAGCCGGACAGGACGGCATGTGTGAGCAGCAAGGCGGCGTGCTGGAGCGGGATCACGGGTGGGATTGCGGGGATAATTCCGCCATTCGTCTTGACGGCAGGCGGCGGCGGCGGCATTGCGCAATTCGTATTGAAAAAATCTACAGGCTGAATCCAACCAAAGGAATGTTTCAGATGACGGCAAATGTCGCCGGAACAGGTGTCGCGGCGCAGGAGCTGACGCAATTCGTCGAAAGGGTGGAGCGGCTGGAGGAAGAAAAGAAAGCCCTTTCCGGCGATATTCGCGAAGTCTACGCGGAAATGAAAGGCTCCGGGTTCGATGTGCGGGCGGTGCGCGAGATCGTCAAGATCCGGAAGCAGGACCATTCCGAACGCAAGGAACTGGAGGCCATTCTCGAACTTTACATGGCGGCCTTGAAAATGACGTAGGCGCCGTCCCCGGACGCTAGACCATGGTCGCGTCAAGGTGAATCGCTCCTGGTCTGATTGTACAATTCGGAGAGAAGCCGTCAAGGGAACCGTGATGGCGGTAGTGTCTCAGTTTGAAATTTCTTCGGTAGCCTTTTTGTAGGGGCCGCGTTTTTTGGGCTGGGCGCTAGCGTCCATTGCTGTGACGATATCTTTCCAGTCCATAACCGTTTTGCTTAGGCCAGCGGCCATTGCCGGGGTCACGCGCAGCGTCTTATGAATGCGAAGCCAGTTGTACCAAACGGCATAGATCGCAACCATATGGGCGTGGTTCTCAAATTTTTTCGAGAACGCGTTCGTTAGCCTGGTAAAGCGGCGATTGTGCATCCGTATGGTGAGATTGGTGCGCTCGACATAGCTTGTCGAAATGTGCTTCTTGTCCGGCTGGCCTTCAATCGGAATTTTCTTAATGCCCGTGCATTCGCTTGGACTATAGCGTCCCTTGCCACTTTCCGGCGAGCCGCCATACATCTTTACAAGCATAGCGTAATCAACATCCGCGCCGAACGCGCCTTCTACGGCTTCCAGATAGCACTTGAGGCCATCGCTCGTGATTTGGACCCGATTGATGATCCGCGCCGCCACGTCGTCAATAAACCATTTTGCGCAGTCGCCGTCGCGAGCGCCGCAGAAATGGGAAATGAGCAACTTTGTGTCGGCTTCGATCGCCGTCCAAGTCCAAACGTCACCAGCACCGTCAACTGGCGCTTTCATGGTTGCTACGTTCTTGTCTTTTGCGGCGCAGAAACTCCAGACTTCATCGACTTGAATGCGCTTCGCCTTCACGCCGCGAACCTTCACGTCATGAAATTCCGCACAGAAGCGCCCGGCGTCCTCTAAGAGCTTCGAAACGGTATTGATGCTCGTATCAGTGAGGCGCGAAACGGAGCGCATCGAAGCGCCCTCACAGAGCATCGAAAGGATTTGAGCGCGCGTGGCAATGGGGAGTTTGTTCATACCGAGCATGATATGAACTTTCATGCTTAGCGTCAAGACTAATATTCAATATCAAGGCCATATTGATGGCCAATCGGAACGGCTTCGGGAAACGCTCGGTAAAAGCTCCTTTCAAAGTGTTTGATGCCAGTGGCGGCATTACCTATGCCTATGATCTGCCAAAGATGCGCCCTAAGCGCATTTTTCCCGACGACGTCGGAAAGGAACTGAAATAGCTTGTATTTCCTTCCGCCATTGGCATAGACAACAGGGTTTTTTTCGTCCAAAGACTCTAAGATAGCGCCGTTACTGTTAGCCAATGGATGGTATACATACTTTCGAATAAATTTAGAAAAGAACCTTGGGTGTTTAGACGAACAGGCGTCAAATCGTTTTATCCCATAAAGTTTGTACAGCATATCTGGAAATTTATCTGGGAATTCTTGCTCGTATTGGCTGAATTCTTCTCTTAAAAACTCGTTGAATAGCTTCCTATATTCATCAATTCCTTTATCAGAAAATCCAACAGCCTCGTCTATAAGCGCAATGATGCCAAGTTTTGCAGCGGATCGTATGATAATCTCGGACTGTATAGCCAAAAATCTTTGGCTTGGAGCAAGTAGACCTTGCTTGTTTGCTTCAGTTATTGCTATGCATACTTCAATAAGATGGACACCCTCATATCCATCAGCAATCACTACTTGAGTGTCTGAATCGCCCCCACGAAGCTTGAAACTTTGTGGGTTTTCAATCTTTTGCCATAGGTCCGCGCTGATCACCGCTCGAATCCCCTTGCGGGTCATCGTGCGAATGAAAGCGTTACCTCCTTCCGACTTTAAATTGAGCGCCCGCGCCATTGCGGCCTTAGAAATGAAGCGCCGTCCGTCACTCAACCGGTAGGCATCAACGGTCACTTCTCCTAGTTGGAGCGGTCCTTGGTGTGTCGCTGAGGGCAGTTCATTGGGATTGCCTATGCGCTGCCAGCGCACTTCGGCGGCCCTTTTTGCGATCTCTCTTCGCTCTTCAGCAGAGAGTTTTTCAGCGCGGGCAATGCCGCCCTTGTGTCGGTAATCGAACCCCATCGAATCATCCATGCTTGCTTTCACAACCTAAGCAAGCATGGGAGGCGATTCATGAAATAGCAAGCATAAATGTGAAACACAGAATTTCGTGCTTGCTATTTCCCCCATCTTTTTGCAGCGGCTTTTTGTGCAATTTCTGCCCGCCGTTCGGGCGTCATGTTCTTGGCCCGCGCCGCGCCGCCCTTTTTGCCAAGCGCCTTTGCGGCCGGGTCTTTGCCATCGTCCGGGATAGTTTCTTCAATTTCGCCTGTGGCAATCCGCATGACATGGACAGCGTTGCCGATTACGTCGGCAGGGCGCTTCTGGCCTTTAGGTCCGGTTGGCATGATAAATTCTCCGCAGGCGAGCCCCTATTGTTGGATCGAACCATGGGCGATACGAGAACGGAGAGTAGGCAACGCCCTTGCCTTCACGGCTTAGCCGCTTTCCTTCGATTAGCCAACGACAGGCTTCGTTCACGCGCGACCGATGGTACTCGCCTCCGTATCCAAACAGCATTTCGGCAATATCTTCGTCAGTCAGTTTGAGTCTTGGGTATTTCCGCTCAATCAGCTCTACAATAGCGTCGGCCAGTCTGGCACCAATTAGTTCCATGATTCCACCCATGCTTTGCGCTAAGCATAGCACGGAGTTGGGCTGCTCACGAGCCCCTGTCAAGAGGCGCGAATTTCAAACTGATGGGGTGGATGGCCCCCTTACGGCAACTCTGTGCCAAGATGGTGGTCGTCGAAGATCACCAGCAAGGGAGCCATCCATGAGCGAGATTACCATCGGTATCGACATTGCAAAGCATGTTTTCCAGCTGCACGGGGTTGATGCTGCCGGGAACGTTGTTGTGTGCCGGCGCTTGCGCCGTGGCCAGGTCGTAGCCTTTTTTGCTGCCCTGCCACCCTGTCTTGTGGGGATGGAGGCATGCGCGACTGCGCACTTTTGGGCGCGTGAGATCGCCGCGTTCAGACATGACGTGCGCCTGATGCCTCCGGGCTACGTCAAACCGTACGTGAAGCGCAACAAACACGATGCGGCCGATGCCGAAGCCGTGTGCGAGGCTGTGCGGCGGCCTTCCATGCGCTTCGTGCCGGTCAAGACAGAACAGCAGCAAGCGGCGCTCGTCGCGCACAGTGTCCGCGATCTCCTCGTCCGGCAGCGGACGATGCTCGTCAATGCCTTGCGCGGCCACCTGGCGGAGTTCGGCATCGTCGCGCAGCAAGGCATTCACAAGGTCCAAGAACTGATTGCCGTGATCGGCGACGAGACCGATGGGCGCATCCCTTCGATCGTCCGCGGCACGCTGCGGGTGCTTGCGTCCGAACTCGCCGCCCTCGACCTGCGGATCACCGTGCTCGAGACCGAGATCGTCGCTCGGGCCAAGGCGGATTGTGTTGCCCGCCGTCTTGCCACGATCCCTGGGATCGGTCCGATCATCGCCTCGCGCATCACAGCCACGGTTCCGGATCCTTCAATCTTCCGATCGGGTCGCGACTTCGCTGCATGGACCGGGCTCGTGCCGCGGCAAAACTCGACCGGCGGAAAGACCCGTCTTTGCGGCATCTCCAAACGTGGCAACGGCAGTCTCCGGCGCTTGCTCGTCGGGGGCGCCATGGCGGCGATGTTCCGCTCGAAAGTCCTGCGGCACGACCCCTGGCTGTGCCGGCTCCGCGGCCGCAAGCCGACGATGGTTGCCGCGGTGGCGTTGGCCAACAAGATCGCCCGCACAGTCTGGGCGGTCATGCGGCACGCCGAAAACTGGCGGCCGGCAGCAGCATCATCGTCCCAACCGCACGAGCCTGCCGCCGTGCTCGCCGGCATCAAGACCATGCCGCCTTCGGCGGTGGCCTTCGGCCAGTCTTGACCCCGGCTGCGCGCGGCGCCGCCAGCGCGGTAGGTCGGGACGGAGAAACGGTCTCTCGGTCGAACCGAGAAACTCACGTTTGCGAGGGCGAAACGAGCAGATGGATGTGACGGACAGTCGGTCGACCCGACGGAACGAGCCAAACCTGAAGTGTCTCATGGAACTTCGATCCCGGCAAACTGATCAGGCCTCGCTCCGCGGATTCCATCGTGGCCAGCGGCCATGGCGCCGCGTCAACAGGCCGGACACATGACCGCAAGCGACCACGTCCTTCCGATCACGCTCAGAAACCGCTTGCAAACCGGGGGCCATCCACACATGAGGCACTGTGCCTCAGCGTGGCGCTTTCCCCCATCCACCGCACCCTACCGGCCGGCCGCTCCAACGGGCGGGTATAATGAGGGCATGGATGTTGCGACCATCGCCGAACGGAGTCGCCGGCCGCGGTTCCGCCGTGCGCCGGAGCCGCCGGCCTTCCGGCTCACCGATGACGACGTAGAGATCGTGCGCCACTTGGCGCGGCATCGTTTCCTGCGATCCACCCACATTGCCGCCCTTGTCGGCCGCTCGCTCGACCGCACCAATGATCGCCTCTCCCGGCTCTTTCATGCCGGCTACATCGACCGGCCGCGGGCGCAGCTCGACTACTACCCCACAGCCGGATCAGCGCCGATCGCCTACGCCCTTGCCGACCGTGGCGCACGCCTGCTGATCCAACGCGACGGCGTTGATTTCGCCAATGTCGAGTGGAGCCGCAAGAACCGCGAAGCTGGCCGGCCGTTCATCGAGCACCAGCTTGAGATCGTCGATTTTTATATCGCGCTCCAATGTGCCGTCCGCCAGCGCGGAGACCTTCGCCTTATTCATCCGGACGAGATGGTCGCCACCTTTCCCGATCAGACGTTCAGCGCACGCGATCCCTTTGCGCTCCGCGTGCAAGTCTCTCACCAGGGCGGCCTCCATGACATCGGACTTGTGGCCGATCTTGTCTTCGGCCTTATGTTACCCGATGGCTCCCGCCGTTGCTTCATGGTCGAGATCGATCGCGGCACCATGCCGGTTGTCCGCAGCGATATCCGGCAGACAAGCTTCGAGCGGAAAATGCGGGCCTATCTCACCGCACACGCGGGAAAGCAGCACGAACGGCACTTCGGCTGGAAAACGTTCCGTACACTTACAATCACGACCGATCATCACCGCACTCATTCTATGAAGGAAGCATTGCGGCAGCTTCACGTACCACACAGCATGGGCGCTTCCCTGTTCCTTTTTGCGACCCGCGAGGAGCTTCGCACGAGCGACCCTCTCGCCCACACATGGAGCGACGGAAACGGCCGGGACGTTCAATTGATTTGAGGAACGGACGAAGAGAAGCGGCACCGCACGTCGCCTGCGCAGAAAGCACCTGTGGACATAGCCTGCTTGCCGGTATGGTACAGTGGCTGCA